>CAZLUL010000179.1:0-8640 GCA_964562635.1 uncultured Fibrobacteraceae bacterium
CTGGTTATCGCCGGCAGCTACTCGCAGACCTACCTGCGCAATGCCATCAACAACGGGTTCATCTGCGTGGAGTGCCCCGCTTTTGTCGACGCACTCAAGGCCCACTTCTCCGCGCAGGCCGACCAGCGCACCATCGTGGCCGCTGATGAATTGGCCATGGATTTTGCCGGGTCGAAAATCACGTGGCAGGAGCAACAGTTCGGCTTCACGCCCCTGGGCACGCCGGTTCAGGAAGTGGTCATCGCCGGTGGTGTCGAAAACCAGGTCCGGGCCAGTCTGTGATGTTTGACGGTGGCTTGTATGTGTTTCTGCTGCGTCTCAAGAGCGCCTCGACCCTGACGGTCGGGGCGCTCGGCGAGCACCACTTTCCGCCCGGCTGGTACATGTACACCGGCAGTGCGAAGAAGAACCTGCAGAAGCGTGTCGAGCGGCACTGGAGCGTGAAATCCAAGCGCCGCTGGCATTTTGACTACCTCTCGACCGCCCTGGACAGCGAACCGGTGGGCGCGATCGTCCTGCCCAATTCGGCCGATATAACCGAGTGTGAATTGAATCGGAAGATTGGTGCGTTGGTGGGCAACGGCGTGCCGGTGCCTAAGTTTGGTGCCAGCGATTGCCAGGCTGGATGCCCGGCGCACCTCTACTACAGCGGAGCGCCAGTTTCGCTATTGGGCTTGGCACAGGTGCACAAGAAAGCGGCGATTTTGATGCCTGGGGCCGACCTCTGGGAGCCGAATTTGCAGGAGTTGGGTGGTACCGAGACCGAGATTGACTGAGCACCATTCGGCACTTTATCAGTATATTTCGCCCCAAATCCAGAATCCCAGGATGAGACAGTAACAAGGGAACGACCAGACATGACAACGGTCCTGACGCCCCCGCCCCCGGCCCCGGCCCCGGCTGTCCAGCCGGGGCGGTTCCTGAGGTTCCACCAACGCGGTCGCCTGCCGCGTCCTGCTCACTTCACCAACGTCACCTTCAGCAGATCCTGGGTCGTGCCGGCTTCCAGCCGGGCCACATACACGCCGCTGGACGCCCGGCGGCCGCTCTCGTCCAGGCCGTCCCAGGTGCGTTCGTGCCGCCCACCCGGCAGATCGGCAGCCACGAGGGTCCGCACCAGCCGTCCCTGCATGTCGTGCAACGTCACGCGGCACGGCCCGGCGGCGACAGTCTCGAACGCAATCACCGTCTGCGGGTTGAACGGATTAGGCACGGCACTCACGATGCGCGTCGATACAGGCAGCGCCACCGGCACTTCGTCATCCACACCGCTGACTCCTTGCGCCAGCCACAGTCGGTAGCTGCCGTCCTTGGCCAGTTCGCCCACGTCCGTCTTCCAGACCGCCAGACAGGCCGAGGTGCCGGCCGGCACGTTCACGTGGAAGCTTTCGTTCGCACCGTCGCCAGCTTCCCCGGCGATGGCGTCGTCCAGCACGTCCGCCTTGCCGTGGTACATGCCGTCGAAGTAGAGGGACAGGCCCCAGTCGACGCCAGTCCCTTCGTCCGACAGGGTGATCAGCCAGTCGCCGGCTTCCAGCAGGAATTCGTGGAGGTCGAGCATGCGCCCGGCGCCCATGGTGTACGGACCCATCGCGCCTGGCCCGGGAATGCCGCCCCAGGTGGAGCGCGCTTCCTGCGCGTAGTAGCCCGCCGAGTTGGCGTCCACGTCCTCCAGCACGCCCACGTCGTGGGCGCGGTTGGGGGCGAAGCGGTCGTTGACCAGCACAAAGTCAATCTGGCCGGCGCCGGACGTGCTTGCGGCCAGCACCGATGGTCCAAACCCATTCTGGGTGCCCAGCAGGGGCGCGTGCAGCTGCAGGTCGATGTCCAGGCCCGCGCTCCAGGGCATGACCGCCGTGGCGCACCAGCGCCAGTTGCCGCCGATGGGCGGGATGTAGGGCATGCGCAGGCCGTCGCAGTTCCAGTAGAGGGTCTCGCCGCCGTCGCAGTCCGCCCAGCCGTCCTCGCGGCCGGGCAGGCGGTCCGGATCAGCGACCGTGAGTGAGGCGTTCGTCGCCAGCACCGCCGGCGACCAGCAGTACTGCCGGCCCGTCGCGTTGTTGGTTTCCACCGACTCGGCCAGCTCATCCAGGTAGTCCGCTTCGAAGCCGAGGGTGTGGCGGCCGCCCGGGACGTTCCACGGCGTGCCGACGCGCTCGAGGTTCATCAGGTTGCGGGGCAACCCCGGCGCCAGTGGCGTCCAGGTGTTGCGGATGCCCAGCACGCCGCGGCCGTCGAGATTGATCCCGAACGACACCGTGTCCGCGTCAACCGTGCCCCGGTTCAGGCAGGCCAGGTTCAGCCAGGTCGCCTCATCGTTGCCGTACAGGGTGTCCGGCAGCGGGCACGAGAACAGCAGGGCGTCGGGCGCGGGGCGCGGCACGATCGGCGCGCACCAGCCCGTCAGCGTCACCGGCACCAGGTCCGGCCGCGGCCCGTACAGGCCCACGTTCACCGCCAGGCCGCCCGGATGCTCGGACCGGTTGCCGTAGACCACGCAGCAGTAGTCGCCGGTCACTGTCAGGTCAAGGTTGATGGTGGCCACGCCCTCGGCATCCGTTGCCGCCGGGTCGTTCAGGTCGGCCAGAAGGCCATGATTGAAGTCGGGCGCAAGCCAGCCCATATGGACCGGGCCGTCGGCCGGATCGGTGCGCACCACGAGGGTGGCGGGGCCCAGGTCGGCGCCGTCGACGTGGAACTCGAACATCGCCAGCCGCGAGACGAAGTACGGCGATTCGGGCTCGATGCCGAAGTCGAAGGGGTAGGGGCTCTCATTGGTGTGACCAATCCGGTAGTCCGGGGCCAAGCCGTTGGTGCGGATCACGCCCACGTCCCAGGGGCCGCTGCCGAAGGTGTGCTTGTTGACGAGCAGTGCGTGCAGTTGCCCCGGATCGGTCCCGGTGATCTCGTAGTTCGTGCCGAAGGCGTCGGTCGGGCTGTCGGAGGCCGGATGCAGGCGCAGCATGTATTCGGAGCCGCCGTCGTTGACCAGGCGTTCGGCCCAGACCGCACACCAGTCGAAGGTCGGGCTCGGTATGATGCGTACGCCGTCGCAGTTGTGCCAGGGAAGGAAGGCGAATTCTCCGTCCTGGTTGTAGAGCGGGGGAGCCGGTCGCGTGGTCGCTGTCATCGCCGGCAGCGGGTCGCCCTGCCAGCACCACTGTTGGGCGAAGACATTGTTGGCCTCGTCCATCTCGGTCACGGCGTCCAGCGCGTCGGCGGTCACGCGGATCACGTGCCGACCGCCCCGCACGTTGAACGGGCCGTAGTTGGAGGGGCCGTTCCACGCGCCCGGGGCGATGGTCCACAGGTTGCGGTAGCCCAGGAAGTCCCCGTCCAGGTGGAAATTCATGCGCGTCGGCGAGGCCATCGCGCTGCCGATGTTCTCGCAAGCGGCGTTGATCCAGGTCGAATCGGCTTCACCGATGAGCGCCGTCGGTGCCGGCACACTGGTCCAAGTGGCATCGTTGGCGGCCCGCGGCACCATGGGAGCGGCCCAGCCGGGCTTCGCGTTCCAGGCCAGGTCGGGCGCGGCGCCCAGGTTGGTGAACGTGGCCGTGGCGCCGTTCGGCGAATCGTAGGGCGCGTCGAAGGTACCGGTCAGGATCGTGCCGTCGGAAAACTCGACCGTCACCGTACCGCCGTAGTAGTCGGTCGTGAACGGCGAGCCGGAGCTGCCGAGGTCGAGGTCCATCGCGAAGCGGAAGTAGTCCCCGCTGTCGAATCCGGTCGCGGTCAGGCCGAAATCCTGCGTGTTGCTGCCGGCCGGCACGTCGAAGTAGAAGTTGTAGGACGTCACCCCGTTGTTCTGGGGTGTGCAGAGCGAATTGCCGTCGCCGTCCAGCCAGACGTTGGTGGTGTTCCAGTCCCACCAGGCGTCGACCAGGCGCACGCCCTCGTCGGTCGTGAAGCTGAGGTCGATCCAGTTGCCGGCCTCTCCGCACATGCTGGCGTTGGAGGAACCGGAAATCAGGGCCGCGGCCGGGACGGCGGCCAGCAGAACCACCATCGCGCACGTAGTCACGCACAGAATCTTCATGGTGCACCTTCCGAGCTCGGGGAACGGCGTCGGGATCTCGTCTACGGAACGCGTGCCGGAAGCGGAAATCACACCGGAGGGGGAGTTTTCAGCGACGCGCCTGCAGACCGGCGGCGCCAGCGGCCACCAGCAGCAGCGCGATCAGGGGCCAGCGGGCGCGGCGCGGGTGCACCGGTGCCGTGGTGGCGCCGTCGCCGACGGCGACGAATCCCGCCCAGTAGCGGGGGGCTGCGGTCCGGGGATCGGCGCGGCAGGCTGCGCGGGCGGTGGCCAGCGCCTCAGCCACCGGCTGTCCCGTTGCCAGGGCGGCGTAGAAGGGGTCCATGAAGCGGGCGGCGGCGTGGTCGTCCACCGGCCAGAGCGTGGCCACCACGACCGGGACGCGCGTGGCCAGGAAGCCGCCCGCCAGGCCGATCAGGCCTTCGCCCCCGATGGTACGATCGCCGGCGGTTGTGCACCCCGCCAACACCACCAGCCGGGCCTGCAGGTCGAGGCGGGCGATCTCGGCGGCCTTGAGGGTCTGCCCCTCGCCCCGGCCCAGGGTGACGGCGGTGTTCCAGGGTTGCCAGGGGTCCAGCTGCGTGTGGGTGGCCAGGTGCACGATGGCAGCCTGGCGCCAGAGGTCGGCATCGAACGCATCATCCCCCTCAATGCCACGGCAATGCACGCTCCGGTAGCGGGCGGCCAGCCGGCGGATTTCGGCCGCGGCGCCGGGCAGGGGGCCGTGGCCCGCCGGGTCCGGCCCGCAGACCGCCAGCAGCGGACCTTCAGTTCGCCCGTGCGGCGAACGTGTGCGCAGGCGGGCAAGCACCGCCGTCGAAGGAACCCGCGCCAGGGGCCGATCACCAACCACCACGGCCAGCGGCAGGCGGTGCCACGAGCCGTCCGGGCTCCAGATCACCGACCGCGCCTGCCGCAGCGCCGCCATCACCACCGGCGGCCACTCGGCCATCGCCGCGGCTGCCAGCGCCTGCACCGGTGCCACATCGTCCAGCCCCGGGCTGGTGACCGCGTCCGCCAGCAACTGCAGCCGTGGTGCCAGGCTGCGCCGGCCGGGGAGCAGCGCCACGAGGGCGCTGTCGCCGGTCACGCAGAACAAAACCGCCACCTGCTCTCCCTCGACCACGTCCAGCAGCACCTCGCCTTCGCGCAGCACGTGGGCCTGCAACTCCGCCAGGCCGGGCGCTGTCGGCACGGCCGACCTCGGGGCCGCCGGTCCCATCATCCGCTCCTGGAGAGTGCGCGCCTTGTAGCGCTGGACGAGCGCGAACGCTGCCGCCAGGCGATCCCCGCGGTGGGGTTGCGCCACCAGGCTGGCGGCCGCCTCGGCGAAGAGGTCTCCACCGGCGCTGCGCAACTCGCGCCAGGCCGGATCGTCGGGCCGCAAACGCTGGCGCTCCCAGATAGCGACCGCACGGTCGAAAGTCGCTTGCGCGGCATCGAGGTGTCCGCTGGCGCGCTGGGCGCAGCCGAGCCGGGTCAACAGCACGACGGCCACCGACTCGACGTTGGCTTGCTCGGCGCGGGCGGCCGCTGGTGCCAGCACGGCAACCGCGGCGGCTGTTTCCCCGATCGTGAGGCGTTGTTCGCCGAGCTGCGCCGCCACCGCAAACGCGAGGGTCGCGGCACCCGGTCCGGTGTCCTGGACCCGCTGCAGCAGGTCGGCCGCAGCGGCGCAACTGTCCTTGGCGGCCAGGGCGCGGGCCAGGCGCAGTCGGGTTTCGGTGGCGGCCATGCGCGACGGGGCTTCGCCTCCGGCCAGCAGCCTGCGGCACACCGTCGCCGCCGCGGCCGGGCGATCCTGGGCCAGGCGCACCTCGGCCAGATAGGTGCCCGCGAGCATCTCCAGGTCGCGCAGACCCTCGGTGCGGCAGACCACCAGCACCGAATCCAGCAAGGCCGCTGCCTCTGCGAAGCGCCCCTGTTCCACGCGCGCCGCGGCGATGTCGATGCACGGCACCAAGCCTTCGCGGTGCTGATTGCGCTGCCGATGGATCGCCGCCGCCCGGCCCAGCATGCCGATGGCCCGACTGGGGTCGCCCAGCAGCATCTCCAGGCGTCCCAGGTAGTTCAGGGCCATGGCCTGGTTCAGGGCGTCGCCGTCAGCCTCGGCCAGCGCCAGTACGCGGGCGAACGCCGCCCGGGCTTCGGCAAAGCGGCCGGCCTGGCGCAGGGCCAGACCGCGACCATTCCAGGCCCAGACCGCGCCGCGGGATTCGCCGGCCCTCTCCAGCGCGACGGCGGCCTGACCGTACCGTTCGGCGGCGGCCGCCGAACGGCCGGCCAGGTAGTCGTCGTAGGCCAGCCCCACCCAGGCCCAGCCCAGATGCAACGAGTCGGCCGCAACCGCGGACCGGCCGGCCAGATCGCTGAAGACGGCGGCCGCCTCGTCCGCCCGTCCTTGGCGCCCGACGGCGATCCCGAGCCAGCGCAGGGCCCGCAGGGTAGAGGAGGTGTCGCAATGGGCCTCGGCCAGGGCCAACGCTTCGCGCAGATCGGCTTCTGCGGGCCGCACCCTGCCCACGGCCGCGCGGTCGGCCCCGCGCACCAGCAGCAGGGGCAGCAGATGCAGGGAATCGTCCGCAGCCCGGGCCGCGGCCACAGCCGGGCCGGCCAGGCTGTCCACCCGGTCGGGGCGGCCGGCGTCATGCCAGAACAGGAGGGAATCGACGATGGCGGCGTAGTCCGGCGGCTCGGCGCCGAAGGCGGGGCCGGCGGCGAGCGCCGCCAGCAGAACAAGCCCTGCCGCCGTTGCGCGCACGACTCACTCCCGCGCCGGACGGACGGGCACAATCGCGCTGCGCGCGATGATGTCGCCCACGTTCAAGTGCAGCAGCTGGCAGTAGACCGCGGCCGCCAGGGGATCCTCGGCGGCCACCGTCAGGGACGTGCCGCTGGTGGTCGTACGCCCCAGTTCGCGCATCTGGGTGTCATAGAAGACGACCACGGCCTGGTCGTCGGCGGCTCCGGCGGACCAGGAGACCAGGAGCGTCCCGCCGGCCCCTTTGACCAGCAGGCCGCTGCCCGAATCCGCCCCGCGCAGCACACCCGGGCCCGGTGGGAGGTTGCCGCCGCTTGGCCGCTTCAGATCGTTGCCCAACAGCACCAGGGCGCTCACGGCCAGGACGGCGGCCGCCGAGGCCCAGATGGGCCGCGGCAGGTCCAGGTGCCACCACGGCCGGCGCTCCCGGGACTGTGTGGTGAAGGTCCGGGCGAGGCGCCTTTGCAGCTCAGCGTCGGCGCCGGCAAGATCCATTTCGCCTGCAGGGGATTCGTCGATGAACTCGGTGTAGGCCACCGCGAGATTGCGGCAGCGGGGACAGGTGTCCAGGTGGTGACGACCAGGGTCGGCGGCGGGCAAGGCCAGGGCCGCAGCGATCTCGCGGGGTTCGAAACAGCGGGTCATCTGCCGGTACCTCCTTGTGATGCCTCGAGCCGGGAATCCAGGGCCGAGCGCAGCTTGCGACGGGCGCGCTGCAGGATGGCGCGGGCGCCGGACGCCTCGGTCAGGCCCAGGCGCCTGGTGATCACGTCCACCGGCAGTCCCTCGTAGCAGCGCAGCATCAGCGCGTCCTGTTCCTGCCGGTCCAAAGTGGCGGCCACGAAGCGGAGCATGTCCTGGGCGGCCAGTCGCCGCTCGAGGTCCTCGTCCGGGGCCGGCCCCGGGTCGGCGATCAACTCGAGGACCGCGTCCTCGGCCACGGGCACCTCGCGCCGGCGCAACTCGCTCAGGCACCGGTTGCGGGTGATCGTGAAGAGCCAGGCGCCGAAGCGGTCATCGTCGCGGTACGTATCCAGGTTCCGCCAGGCGCTCAACAGCACCTCCTGGGCCAGGTCGAGGGCCTCCTCGCGGTCACCGAGGGTGCGCCAACACCAGACCAGCACCCGTTGGCGGTACCGGGCCAGCAGGCGTGAAGCTGCCTGCCGGCCCACCTCGCTTGTCGGATCCCGCTGGAACGTGGTCACGAGCGCCGCGTCCGGATCACCATGACCGCCGCCGGACGGCAGGTCGGTGATCTGCAGGATCTCCCTCCATATATGTGAACGCATCCGGTCGAGCATAATCACAACCCTATCCGCACATTTCCTCACCTGCCTGTAACTGATTCCTGATTGTACCACGCCTCCTGACCGCCGTGCAGCCGGATTCCGATCGCCAGGCGCCAGGTTCGACTCTTTCCCGTACCAATCAGCGCATATTGGTCGTTTTGCAGACAGAAGCCGAACCCGTCACCTGATTGAAATGGATCTCCGTCTGCGGTGGTGCCTGATGCCGCTGGCATTTCTGAGTGTGAATTGAATCGGAAGGTTGGTGCCTTGGTGGGCAACGGCGTGCCGGTGCCCAAATTTGGCACCAGCGAACGCAGGAATCGCCTGGCCCAAAATCAATTCTCCGGCGTATTGAACGGGAAGTTGAAGCCCAACAAGGCTTTCAATCGCCGGTAAGTCACGACCTGATTGGCGCCATCGGCAACAACAGTGCCGTTTTCGTCTTCACCAAACGACAGGAACTCGTCGGTGAGCCCGTCTCCCCAACTGAATTGCAAGCCGGCGGTGAACTCCAGGCTCAGAAACTCGAACGAAGCCCCGCCTGATACATG
>CAZLUL010000180.1:0-8636 GCA_964562635.1 uncultured Fibrobacteraceae bacterium
ACATGCCCGATTCCCCGTCGGCCAGCAACCAGGTCAGGGGAGAATCAGCATTCGTCATCACTGTCCGCAACCTGGCGGAGGGTCCCCCGTCGGCAGCAGCCCGCGACAATTCCTCAATCTGCCAGCCGCTTCCCCTGGGCGAAACGGCAACACCGACGAAGCCGTGCTCGTCTCGTCGAATGCAGAATCCGGATTTCTTGCTCACTGGCGTTCCCTTTCATGGGCGGTATCGGCCTAGGGCCCGACACCCACCGGGATGTTGTCCACCGTGGTCGCCGCAACTCCATCGGCACCGGTGGAAAAAATCATTCGCGAACTCACGTTCAGCTGGTACTCGCGCCCCCAGCCATCATTGTCAAACACGGCCAACAGGTTCAGGGCACTGCGATCATTTCCCGCCCAATTGCCCGTCAGCACCAGATTCGGATCTTGATTCAGAAGCAGTTGGGCAACCTCCAACCGGTATTCAGTCGAAGCCCTGGCAGGAGGCGCGGAACCGATGTTCAGGGTCAAATCATCGCCACCACCATTGTTGCTGACCCGATTGGGACCAAAGCTGCGGATGACCCAGTCCGGCGGTTGGGGACCGGTGTTATCAACAGCCAGTTCGTAGGCTGTATTCCAGGGATCGATGTAGGCCTCGCCCCCAAGACCCGGATCCATATAGACATCCGAGATGTCCGCGGAGCTGAAGGGAAAAGTGGCATGATCGCCAAAATAGCGCCGGCCGGCATCACCAACGGCTTCCATTTCCTTTTGGGCGTCCCGGATTTTTGTCCGTTCCAGCGGTCCCGCCACCACCAGGGTGTGCAGGTCGTCGCCAGCGGGTGCCAGGGTCCAGGTGCTGCCGATACTGCCCATGGTCAGGCTGCGATCGCTACCGGCACTGGCGACCAGGGCCTGAGCCGCTCCGGCCGGATTGGTTGTTGGGTTCAAATCGTACTGGTAGATGGTTCCCCAGGCATCAGTCGTCACGGCGACCGCCGGGTCACCGCTGCCACCACCCACATAGGGCCCGGACCAACCCACAGTTCCGGGGTCGTTCACCAGAGCCATCACACCTTCGCCTTCACTCGGAAAGCGTCCGGTATCTTCGTAGAATTCCAGCATTCCGGTACGCAAAGTCTCCAGTTCCCCATTGGTCGCCTCTTCGCGCGCACGTTGAATCTGGCGAAATGCCACCGGTGCTATTGCGCCGGCCAAAATGGCCATGATGGCCACCGCGATTACGATTTCGATCAGCGTAAAGCCACCACGGTCGTGGCTGATTTTTCGGGTTCCTGGTTTCGACATTTTTTTCACCACCTATTTCACGTTCGCGCCGATAGACATGATGGGCATCAGCAACGACAATGCCGCCACGCAAACCATCACACCGAGCACCGCGATCACAATGCCTTCAAAAATACTGAACGCCTTCTTCAGGTCGCGTGGAATTTCCTTGTCCAGATGCTCGGAAACTTTCATCAGGGAAGTGTCCAACGATCCGGTTTTTTCCCCCACGGAAACCAGGCGCTGGACCAGGACAGGAAACACGTCGGCATCCTGAAAGGCTTCGGTCAAGGACTCACCGGTCGCCACGCGTTGCCTGATGGTCGCAATTTCCCGGGCGATGACACGATTGCCGACCACGCCCCCCATCAAATCGAGCAGTCGCAACAGATCTACACCCGAACCAAATATCAACGCGAAGGTCTTGGCGAAACGCGACAAGGCCAGCTTCTTCTGAAATCCGCCAACGACGGGGATTCGCAACATCATGTCGTCGCGGAACAAGGCGCCGCGCTCGGTTGCAAAATAGGATTGCGAGGCGACTCCTATTCCTGCCACGCATGCGAAAATGGCCCACCACCACCGGCCCATGAAATTCCCGGCGGCCATCATGCGCAGGGTCAACGTCGGCAATTCGAAATTCGCGCCTTCAAATATCGACTCGAATCGCGGCATCACGAACAGCATCATCAACAAGAGCAGCCCAATGATTCCGATCAGCAACATGGCCGGATAGATCAACGCCTGGGTCGTCTGGGCCCGCAAGTCTTCGCTCCACTCCAGATACCGCACCAGCTCTTCAAAAGCTGCGTCCAGACCACCGGAATTTTGTCCGGCCGCCACGAGGGCCAAATACACCGGCGGAAAAAGATCAGGATGGCGCGACAAGGCGTCATCCAATTGGGTGCCGCTGCTGACATCGCCCTTGATGTCATTCAACACGTCATGAAACAGCCCTTCGCTTGTTTCCTGAAAATCCGTAATGGCCTGCACGGCAGTAATGCCCGCGCCCAGACAGGTCGCCATGTGCTGGGTGAAATCGCGCATCTCTTTTTGGGCCGCCCGACGTGCCGGCGAGAACTTCTGGGCCCAGGCGCCAAGCGTCCGTTTGCTGCCCAACAGGACCAACCCCTGTTGCAACAGTTCGGCCGCCAATTCCTCGGCATCCAAGGCACGGCGCACACCCGAAACGGTTTGACCGTTGGCGGTCAGGGCGCTGTAGCGGAACTCTCTCATGACACCACCTTCAGGACTTCCTTCAGAGTCGTTTTGCCCTCTCGGTATTTGGCCAAACCATCGTCACGCAAGGTGCGTTGTCCCTGCCGAATGGCTTCAGCTGCGATGGCTCCGCCATCCTTGCCTGCCGCGACCATCGTGCGAATTTCATTGTCAATCGCCAGATATTCGAAAATCGCCATCCGGCCCCGATAGCCTGACTGGCGGCAGATCGAGCATCCTTTACCCTCGCAGGTATTGGTTCCCACCAGGCTCACCACATCGTCTTCCGGCAAATCGAGAAGGGCCAAGTCAGCCGGGTCTGGTGGGGAAGGCTCCCCGCACTCGGGACAAATCGTGCGCACCAACCGCTGGGCCACGACTGAAACCAGGGTGGCGGACAAAAGGAACGGTTCGATGCCCATATCAAGCAACCGCGGGATCGCTCCGGCGGCGCTGTTTGTATGCAGCGTGCTGAAGACCAGATGCCCGGTCAGAGCTGCCCGAATAGCCATTTGAGCTGTCTCCACATCCCGAATCTCGCCAACCAGCAGAATGTCCGGGTCCTGGCGGAGAATCGCGCGCAGACCCTTTGCAAAAGTGAAGCCTTTGGCGGTATTGATCTGGGCCTGGTTGATGACCGGAAGTTCGTATTCCACCGGATCTTCCAGGGTGATGATCTTGGTATCCGGCTTGTTCAGAAAGGTGAGGGCGGAATAGAGTGTGGTTGTTTTGCCAGACCCCGTGGGGCCAGTCACCAGAATGATGCCATTGGGTTTGGTGATGTCGCGGCGGAAGCGGTCGCCCATGGCTTCGGGCATGCCCAACCGGTCGAGCCCCACGATGAGGGCCTCTTTGTCGAGAACACGACAAACGATACCCTCGCCGTGCACGGTCGGGAAAGTCGAAACGCGCAGGTCGATCTTGCGCCGGCCGGTGTCGAACAGAATGCGACCGTCCTGGGGCACGCGGCTTTCGGAAATGTCCATCTCGGCCATGATCTTCACCCGAGTGATCACGATGGCCAGCAGTTCGCGCGGCAGGATCGCGCCCTGGGTCAAGCCCCCATCAATGCGGTAGCGGCAGCGCAGGACTTTTTCTTCGGGTTCGATGTGGATATCGGTGGCGCCCTCGACAATGCCGCGCCGGATCAGCATGTCGGTCAGCCGGATGAATGGCGAATCTTCGTCTCCCAATTTCACACCACTGGCCAACGCTTCCTTGGCCATCTGGATCAGATGCGGTGCTTCACTCGCATCATCGGTTTGCATCCCATAGTGGCGGGTCTGAGCATCCTTGATCTCGCTCTCTGGCGCATGCACCACCTCGATGTACTTGCCCGTCATACGTGACAAATCATCGGTCGTGTGCAGGTCAAGAGGATTGGCCATCGCCACCCGCAGCGTACTGCCGGCCAGGTGCAAGGGCATCAGGGATTTTTCTTCGGCAAATGCCCGCGTGACCAGCTCGAGAGCCTTGGCATCGACTTCAACCCGAGCCAATTCGACACATTCGACGCCTGCCTGCCCGGCCAAAACTTTGGCGATTTCCTTCTCGGAACAAATACCGAGGCGTTGCAGGGTCATGCCCAGCTTTTCACCGGTCTGGCTTTGCTCGCGCAGGGCCATGTCCAGCTTTTCAGCCGTGATGGATCCCGCCTCGACCAGTATCTGGCCCAGTCTCTTGGTTTTGACCTGCGGCATATTCTCTCCCGAACGGTCCAATATAGACAGCAAACACGGAACCCCTTAGCAAGGTATGCGGGTTTTCCCGATGACTGTTTCGCAATTTGCATTCCGGAATTGAAATAAATCACCTGGGGCAATATTGCAGAGTTTGCGTTGGCATTGTTTGCACTTTTGATTTTATTTTTGATTATAATTGTGAGCAATAGACATTTTCTCAGCATACCGGATACCCAAACCCCAACAAAAAAGGCCGCCCCAGGAAATATTTTCCCAGTGCGGCCTTAGCAGTACTCTGCCCCATTGACCCAGATTCCCGAAGGTACTGGTCAGAAATCAGACAGCAGGCGCGATCTCCAGAATCTCCCAGGAGCGCTTCTCTTCACCTTCGCCGAAGCTCACCGTATCGCCCACCTTGGCCCCCATGAAAGCCATGGCCAACGGAGCCTGGTAATTCAGGACCTTGTTCTCCACATCGGTGTCCCACGGACCCAGGAAGGTGTAGACTTCTTCGGCTGCCCTTTCGACTGAGCGCACCGTCATCCGGGTGCCGATGTTCACAAAATCGCTGCCCGCCATTTCCAGGTTGATGACCCTCGCGAGCAACAATTCGTTCTTCATGCGGGTCGCCCGGCTGGCCAACTGGTCGCGCTTTTCCAGGGCCGCAGTGTACTCGGCGTTCTCCGAAAGATCACCAAAGGCGGCCGCTAACCCGATCTGCGTGGCCACTTCGGGCACCTCGATATCAACAATGTGATTCAAGGCGTCCTGGTAGGTGCGCAGACCATCTTCAGTGGTGTAGATGGTCGCCGACTCTTCCCACTCGCGGGTAATATCAATGAAGATGTCGCCGTACTTGCTGCGCAGGTACCCCAGCAACTGGGTGCGCTGAGCCGGGCTCAGGCCAGCGTTGGTCTCCAAAATCCCCTTGAGCCGGATGGCTTCGCGGCGATCCGCCTGATCGATCAGGCCCAACAGCGGCCGGTTGTGCTGGGTAGCCAAAGCCGCCCGCGCACTTTCGAGCACTTTGAGGTGCTTCTCTTCGAGGGACATGCCGTACAGGTTGCCGATGGCGTCGAGCAGATTGAACATGGCGTCGGCCATGCGGGATTCCGGCAATTCCTCCAGGCTCAGGACAAACTGCGCCGCCGCCCCACTGCCGTAGCGCGAGCGCCACATCCAGCCCATCAGATCCGGACTCGAAGTCGGACGCTCAGCCGTCTTGACCAGCGCACCGGCCAAAGCTTCGGTCTGCTTGCCTTCGATCAGTCCCCGGGTGATGGCGTCGCAAAGGCGCTTGCCCGAACGCAAGAGCACCGCCGCCCACACGTGACCCCAGCCATCGGGCATCGCTTGTTGGATGTACGACAAAACCCGATGCAAGAGGGCCTCGGGCAGCTCCTGGGTCAGGGCGCCCAGGTCGTCAATGCGGCCAACAACCGAAGCTGCGGCCTTGGGATTGGGACGCGCCACCGCCGCCCCCCGCGCCGCCACTTCGGCGTGCAGGGCCAGGCCGGCCAAAGCCAAGCTCGGATTCTCTTTCAGGGCCCCGACGGCGACCTTGGCCGCGCCGTTGCCGAAGTGCACCATCAACTCGTCGTCCACACAGCCATCACAGGTGCCATTTTTCTCTTCGCGCGAGATCTCGTCGAGATAGCCCATCACCCGGACCAGCTTATCCAGCGGGGTCTTGGCAAAATCGAATTCGCGGCGCAGGCGATCCTCGAATTTGTCGGCCTGGCGCAACAGGCGGAACGACGGCTGGCTGCCAGCGCTCATGCCAATCATGTCATCGCGCTTGAGGGCCGGTTTGGCCGTGGCCCACCAACCCTTCCAGCCCTTGTCACCGAGCAGGTCGGTGATGCGGCTCTTGATTTCCTTGTACATGATCCGGCCCTCGCGGGTCGAACCCAGCGCGGTTCTGACAAAACTGACGGCATCCTCATTGGCCATCACCGTCAGATCTTCGCGGGCGTAGAGGAACATGGCGGGAAAATAATCAGCCGGACGGGGGCGCAGTTTGGCAATGGTCGCGGGACCAAACTCGGCCCGACGATCTTCAAACAGCAGGCTTAGCACACCGTTGTCCGGATTGACACTTTCGACCTGACCAGGGACGAGAAAACTGTTTTCCAGAGCAAAAGCTCCGGTCTGGAGCTTCACGTACAACTCAATGGTCTTGACCGAGGCAGCCAGATCACCGGAATCGGGCAACAGCAGTTCCAGCAGGTTCGGCAGCTCCAGAAAATCCGGATAGGCCTTGATGTAGAGGCGCTTCAGATGGCTGACCAGACTCTTGCCCTGGGGCAATTGGTGGGCCGCTTCGAGCACGGCGAGCAGGGCTGTCGCTGCACCGTCTTTTTCTTCGACGTGCTCGACCAATTTGATCATCAGGGGCTCCGCGCGGTCCGCAGCGTTCTGCCGCCCGACCTGGCCGGCGATGGGAAGCAACTCTTTCCAGGTGTAATCGGGGATACTCAGGGCCTCATCCCAGAGGATTTCAAGCTTGTCGAATTCCTTGGTATTGGCCAGCTTACCCAACTTTATGAGGGAAGGTCCCCCGGATTCCATCTCGGTCATCTTCATCCTTAAAAAAGCAGAAGCCCCTCATTCGCAAAAACGAGGGGCTAAAATAGCAATTTTATCGCGTTTGGGAAAGGAGCGCGCCGATTTGCGCCTATTTCACCATGGTCATTTTCCCGGTCGTGACCATCGAACCGACCACAAATCGGGTCAGGTACATGCCCGTCGACGACACCACACCACTGTCATCCTTGCCATCCCACTGGACCTCGTGCCAGCCGGGAGCCGGGTCCACGTCCAGGCGCCGGACCAGTTGGCCCTGCAGGTTGTAGATGTCCAGGCGCATGTTTTCGCTGCCGGTCAAGTTGTCCGGCACGCCATACACCACACGGGTTTCGGGGTTGAACGGGTTGGGGTAGTTGTCACCCAGTTCGGCCACCGGCGGCACACCTGGCAAGCCGCGGTCGTCTTCTTCGGTGGCTTCAAAGTAGATGGGGTCCGACTCGACGCTCATGATCGAAAAACGTCCCTCATCGTCGACCGCGCGCACCTGCAGCCGCTGCACGATGCCGGGCGCGGCATCCAGGGTGTACAGCGTATCCTTGACGGTGGCGACCAACTCTACGGCAGCGCTCCCGCGCTTGACATAGACCTGATAGGCCACCGCTTCGGGCCGCACAATGCCGTCGCCGTCGACAACCGGGCTCGGGGCCCAATGAAAGTCGTAATCCACGTTCTGGGCCATGGCTGCGCCAGGCAACAGGATGGAGCCCAGCAGGACCGGAAGCATAATTTTGAGGGGCCAGGATTTCACGATGTGTCTCTCCAGATGATGGGTGTGCCCATGAATCATGCGAAATCGGCTCGATCGCATGTTCCACAGCCAATACTGCAACCGGAGTGCCAACGGAGCGGATGTTTGAGGAGGATCAGGAAAGGATCGGGAATCCGGTGTGGAATCAGGGGGTTAGCAACGCCTGAGAGCGTTGATCAGGGGCGGCGATCCGTATTGAAAGTGTTTTTCATCAAAATATCGACCCAAAAGCGGGCAAGGGGAAGGAATCTGGCGCCTGTCGAGTCGCAGAATGCAATATCCCAGCCGGAAAATAGTTCTCAGTATCAATGGAACCGTTCGGGCGGAGGGTCAGATTCGTCCTCTTCCATCTCCGCCAAACGCCGCCTCGCGAGCACCATTTTCCGACCGCCACCGATCAGCAGCACGAAAGCCAAAAGCACAAACAGCCCGGGCCAGCGGGTCAGCAAGACCAACCACCCGTAGCGCAGGCGCATGGCCGCGGCAAAATC
The DNA here is from genome assembly GCA_964562635.1 of uncultured Fibrobacteraceae bacterium. Lineage (GTDB taxonomy): Bacteria > Krumholzibacteriota > Krumholzibacteriia > LZORAL124-64-63 > LZORAL124-64-63 > JAGRNP01. The sequence goes on from CAZLUL010000180.1 coordinate 8,001, forward strand.
GGCGTAGAAGGCATCATCGGTCTCGCCGGTGACAGCGGCGAACGCGGCGGGGAAATTGCCATCCCGGGCCGTGGCGGCCACCAATTCAGCCACCACGCCGGGGCCGTACCGGTCCATGAGTCTTTCGACGGCCAACAGACTGGTGCGGTAGGCCCGGTCGGCGCGGTGGGCCGAGCCCGGAAACGCCCCCTGCAGGCTGCCCAGGTTCGGCACCTGGCCATCCATCACCAGAGAAACCGTATCGGTAAAGCGCCATTCGCCGCCGTAATGCATGGCCGCCCCTTCGTGCAGCCAGGTGGGCAACCAGCGGCCCTGGGCGCCCTGAAACAGCAGGGCATGCACCATCTCGTGCAGGAAGACTTCACGGGCGCCGCGGCCCACCGCTGGCAAGCGGGAATAATCCAGGGCGACCAGTTGCCCATGGCCGACGGCCACCCCCACGCCCCAGTCCGGAATGCTGGTGCCGAAGTGGCGCTGGAAAGACGGTGTATCGAGGACGAGGCAAACCACGGTGTCAGCCACCACGCCGGCGGGCAACAAACGCGTGGCCAGGGTCTCGCCTTCGGCCTGCCACACGGCCTGGCACTGCTCGGCCACACTCCAGCCGGCCTGCGACTCGGCTTCGAAGCGCACCAC
>CAZLUL010000181.1:0-6853 GCA_964562635.1 uncultured Fibrobacteraceae bacterium
GATGATCACCTACGTGGCCATCAGCTGGATCGGACGCAGCTTCTACTTCAATGGCATCGCCCGTGACCTGGCCCGCATGGTGCAGGAGGGCGAGATCGCGGTCATGCTCATCAAGCCTTTCCATGTGCAGACCGTGATGATGTTCGAGGCCATTGGCGAATCGGCTTTCCGCCTGCTCATGTTCACCTTGCCCATCATGGTGGTGATCGTGCCGTTGTTCGGTATCCAGAGGCCGCCCGAACCGGTGTATTACCTGTGGACTTTTATCAGTTTCTGTCTGGCCCTGGTGATTTACAGCCAGTTGAATTTCATGCTGGGCTGTTTGGCCTTTGCCATGAAAAACATTCAGGGCGTCTTGCGGGCCAAGATGGTGAGCATGGATTTTCTGACCGGTGTCGTGGTGCCGTTCACGTTCTTTCCCGACTGGTTCCAGATGACCATGAATTACCTGCCCTTCCAGTACATCAGCTATGTGCCGGTGACGATTTATCTGGGCAAACGGCAGGGGCCCGCCTTGCAGGAGGCCCTGCTGGTGCAGTTGGCCTGGGCGATCGGTCTGTTTCTATTGGCTCGCCTGGTTTGGCGCCTGTCGGTCCGCAACGTGATCGTGCAGGGGGGCTGAGATGGAACAACTGGAAAAACGCGGCACCGAGGGCTTCTGGAACCGCGCCGCCTGGCAGGGCCGCATCTTTGGCGCCTACTTTGGTCAATTCATCAAGATGCGCCTGGCCTACCGCATGGACTTCATCGTCGATACCCTGGCCGTCAGTTTCAGCATGGTCATCCAGATGGCGGTGCTCTCGGTGCTGTTCAGCAAGATCAAGGCACTGGACGGCTGGAGCTTCGAACAGGTTCTGTTCATCTATGGCTTCAGCCTGCTGCCGCTGGGCTTGTTCAATCTCATCAGCGTGAATTTTTACGGATTTTCCGACAAGTATATCATCGGCGGTAAATTCGACCGAGTGCTGCTCAGGCCGGTCAATTCATTGGTTCAGGTCATATTTGAGTCCTTCAATGTCTCGGGCCTGAACGAAATCATCCTCGGTTCGGCGGTGATGATCTACGCCGGGTCGAAACTTGAACTGAGTTTTGGGGTTCTTGATCTGGCGGTGCTGATGGTGCTGGCTCCGGCGGCGGCTCTGGTTTATACGGGTGTCTTTTTGGCCATCACCTCGGTATCGTTCTGGCACGAAGACAAAATGGGGTTGGCCCCGCCGGTGTACAACATCATCCGGTTCAGCCGTTATCCCATGACGATCTACAGTATGCCGGTGCGGATTTTTCTGACGTTTGTGCTGCCCTTTGCGTGGGTGGCCTTTTACCCCTCCACCTGGTTTATCGGTGGTCTGCAAGAACCCTGGATGGCCTTGTTGACCCTGCCGGTCGGTCTTGTGGTATTCGCGGGCGCGGTCTATATCTGGCATCGCGGCGCCGCCAACTACGCGAGCACGGGCAGTTGACCGTGCGCAATGATTGAGGAGACGACATGCAGACTTGGCAAAAAATTCTGCCCCTGGTTCTGATGATGATGGCCTTGTTGGCCACTGCTGCGGCAGCCTCGGACTGGTGTGGCGAGAACGGTGTGATCCGGTTTTCTTTCGCCGAAGGGCCAGAGCTGGTCGAGGTCTTCGACGCGGGCGACCCCGTCAATGGCGTGACCACCGTTGACGTCTACGCCTGGTTGGCGGACGTGGACCTGGTGGCCCAGGACGGTGAAAAATTTCTGCGCGTGGGGGGCTTTGAGCTGCAATTGACCATCGAGGGTGCCGAGGGCTTCATCCTCAGCCAGGAATTCCCGTCCCAGGCCTTGAATGTGGGCCGCAAGATCGGTTCCATCGCCGCCGGTATGATTCCCGGCCAACGTCTGACCGACGGCCAGACCCATCTGGTCAAATGGCAGGTCATGTTCCAGGGTCGACCGGAGAATGTGCGCTTCGGCCTGGATGCGGCCGGGACCATGTCCTGCGGCACCGTCGAAGGGTGTCCTGAGGCTGCGCCCCAGGCCTTGTACGTGGGCGTGGACAGCAGCGGGCAACTGGGCAGCATGTTTGGCGCCGGCTATGTGCCGGCCTGGCTGAATCCCACCGGCGAGCCTGACCGGACCGCGGTCCATGCCAAACAGTCCTACGAGGAAGCCGGCGTCTTCAGCAAACCCTGACCGCAGCTCGCAAATACTACAGCTCACAAATACTACAGCTCAGAAGGACTACAACGAAGGACCGGGCCTAGGCCTGGTCCTTTTCCGCACAGACTTCAATGAGCACGCCGCCGCCGGATTTGGGATGCAGGAAAGCGATCTGCTTGCCGCCCGCTCCGATGCGCGGTGTCTCGTCAATCAGCCGCATGCCGGCTTCGCGGCAACGTTCGAGTACCAAGGGAATGTTTTCCGCCGCGATGGCGATGTGGTGCAACCCCGGACCCTTGCGCTCGATGAAGGCCGCGATGTTGCCTTCATCCGAAAGCGGGGCCAGCAATTCCACATGCCCGAGGGCGCCGGCGCGGTCCAGTTTCAAAAAGGCGACCTTCACGTTTTCCTGGGGCACTTCTTCAATGCGCTCGAGTTCCAGGCCCAACAGTCCGCCGTACAGGGCGATGCCTTCGTCCAGATCCCTCACCGCGATGCCGATGTGGTCCACAAAGCCCGCGGTGCCGGCGGGCAGGATGTTGCCAAGGTCGGAGACGGGGTTGCTCATGAAATCCTCCCGGATCATGGTCTGTTGCCGTAGGTTGATGCTGAAAGAATAATAGGCCATTTTGGCGAAAATCAAACCCCGGGCGCTTTTTTGGGTGGGACGGGCGCATGGGGTTGGTTATGATGGCTTCTCAACAACGTTCCGGATTCCCACTTCCTGGAGGCTCTCATGGACCCGCGCGTCACCCAACTGGCCGAACAGCTCATCACCTACAGCGTCAAGCTCCAGCCTGGCGAGAAGATCTACATCGAGATCAAGGGCCTCGAGGCCATGGAGCTGGGGCAGGAGCTGGTGCGGGTGGCCACCTTGCACGGCGGCGTGCCGTTTTGGTACTACAACGACGAGACCCTCAGCCGGGGCTTCATCAAGAACGCCAGCGAGGAGCAATTTGCGGCCTGGGGCAATTTTCACGAGCCGATCATGCAGGCGGTTGACGCCTACATCGGCTTGCGCGGCAGCAGCAATCCCTTTGACCTGGCCGATGTCGACGAAGACCGCATGACCTGGCACGACAAGGCCTACTGGGGACAGGTCCACATTCCCATCCGGCTGAAGAAGAAGTGGTGTGTCTTGCGCTACCCCAACCCGAGCATGGCCCAGGCCGCCGAGCGCAGCACCGAAGACTTTGCCGATTTTTACTTCAAGGTCTGCACCCTGGACTACAAACGCATGAGCAAAGCCATGGATCCCCTGCATGCGCTGCTGGAAAAGACGGACAAGGTGCATATCAAGGGGCCGGGTACTGATTTGAATTTCAGCATCAAGGGCCTGCCCGCCGTCAAATGCGATGGTGGCCGCAATATTCCCGACGGGGAAGTCTACACCGCGCCGGTGCGCGACAGCGTCAACGGTGTCATCCAGTACAATACCAAGACCCGCGAAGGCGGCGTGGTGCTGGACAACATCCGTTTCGTCTGCAAGGACGGCAAGATTGTCGAAGCGACCTGCGATGGCGACCAGTCCAAACTCGAGGCGGCCCTGAATATCGACGAAGGGGCGCGCTACTTCGGCGAGTTTGCCCTGGGCGTCAACCCCTACATCACCAAGCCCATGCTCGACACCCTCTTTGACGAAAAGATCAGCGGCAGTTTCCATCTCACGCCCGGCAACGCCTATGCCGCGGCCAACAACGGCAATAAGTCGGCCCAGCACTGGGACATCGTGCTGATCCAGACTCCGGAGTGGGGCGGCGGCGAGATCTGGTTCGACGATGTGTTGGTGCGCAAGGATGGCCTTTTTATCCTGCCGGAATTGACCGGGTTGAATCCTGAAAACCTGAAATAGAATTGTGCGGAGAAATATCATGGAAGATTTTGCGCGTGGATCCGTCTGGGTCCGGTGGGCTGTGTTGATGCTGGTTACGTCGGTGTTGGCGGTACCGGCGTTGGGCGCCGAACGGGCCCCCCAAGCCTGGGGCGTTGGGTGGGACGATGGCTTGACCGTCCGGCGCTGGTTGGGCAGTCAGTGGGAGCTGTCAGTGGCCGCGGGGCCGGATGATTACCTGACCCAGAGCGAGACCCGGCAATATTTCCTGGCTGATCCGAGCCTGCAGCATGGAACACTGCAGGTGCCGCAGGACAATCGGCAGGAGCAGGGCTGGGTGCGAGTGCAGGTGGGACATCTGATCACCCGCCGGGATGACCTGGCCCTCGTGGGCTACACCGGATTGGTCTACAACTGGATCGACTATCAGGAGCGATCCCTGGTCCTGGACCGCCTGGTGGGCGATTTCGATACCTGGGAACTGGACCGCTTCACCGAGCGCTGGATCCTGTCGTTGGGCCTGCGTCCGTCGTGGCGTCCGGCCGATTTCCTGACCATCGAGATGGCGGTGGGACTCAATTTCATCTGGGAAAGTTGGGACCAGGTCACCGAGCGCACCTACGCCGGCGTGACCGGTGCCGACCGCACCGTGGACAGCGGGCACTCCCGGGCCTTCGAGGACTTCGGCTGGGAGGGCGCTGCATCGCTAAAATTCCTCTTCTGGTTCTAGTAACCGAAAGAGGGACAATTAGTTGTTGAGTTTTCAAAATCACCAAAAAACTGCGCAAATTGACCTGCCAAATAATTGACAACCACCTTTTAAGTATTATCTATGGGGTCATGAGCGCACATGGTGAGCCCCGGTAGGGTTTTGCGAACGCCCTGACCGGGGATTCGAATTTTTTCGATGGGAAGATCATGTCCGATGCCAGAATAGAAGACCTGCGGCGGCGCAAGGCCCACCTGTATCAGGGCGGGGGAGCCAAGCGCATCGCCAAGCAACACGCGGCCGGCAAACGCACCGCGCGTGAACGTCTGGGACAACTCTACGATCCCGATACGTTCCAGGAAACCCACCCCTTCATGAGCCACCGCTGCACCGACTTCGGCATGCAGGGCAAAGACCTGCCTGGCGAGGGCGTGGTCACCGGTTATGGCCTGATGGATGGCCGTCCGGTATACGCCGTGAGCCAGGATTTCACCGTGGCCGGCGGCGCGGTGGGTGAAGCGACCGCCAAAAAAATCAGCGACCTGCAGGATGACGCGATGAAGACCGGCGATCCGATCATCTTCATCAACGACAGCGGCGGCGCCCGCATCCAGGAAGGCGTGGGTTCGTTGGCCGGTTACGGCGACATTTTCAACCGCAACATCCTGGCCTCGGGCGTGGTGCCCCAGATCAGCGTGATCAGCGGCCCCTGCGCTGGTGGGGCGGCCTACTCGCCGGCCCTGACCGATTTCATCATCCAGGTTCGGCACGAAGGCCAGATGTACATCACTGGACCAAGCGTGATCAAGCAGGTCACCGGCGAAGATGTCACCGCCGAACAGCTCGGTGGGGTCGAAAGCCATTCCCACTACTCGGGCGTGGTGCATTTTGTGGCCGAAAGCGGGGGCGAAGGCCTGGAAATCGCCAAGCGCCTGCTCAGCTTTTTGCCCAGCAACAATACCGACGATCCGCCATTCTACGAAGACCAGCACGACGAGACAGTGGGCCCGGACGAGGCCATGAATGACCTCATTCCCGAGAGCAGCCGGGCCGCCTATGACATGCACGAGGTGATCAACCGCGTGGTGGACCGGGCCGACTTCATGGAAGTGCAGACCCACTACGCGCCCAATCTCATCGTCGGATTTGGCCGGGTCGAAGGCAATACCGTGGGCGTTGTGGCCAACAATCCCCAGCAGAAGGCCGGCGTGCTCGACATTGATTCTTCGGTCAAGGGCGCCCGCTTCATCCGCTTCTGCAACGCCTTCAACATCCCGCTGGTGACTCTGGTGGATGTGCCGGGGTTCATGCCTGGTGTGCAGCAGGAATACGGCGGCATCATCCGCCACGGCGCCAAGATGCTCTTTGCCTACGGCTCGGCCACTGTGCCGAAGATCACCATCGTGGTGCGCAAGGCCTATGGTGGGGCCTATCTGGCCATGTGCGCCCGCAGCATGGGTGCCGATCGGGTGGCCGCCTGGCCCACCGCCGAGATCGCCGTGATGGGGGGCGAAGGGGCCGTCAATGTTCTGTACCGCAAGGAAATCGCCGCGGCCGACGATCCGGAAGCCGAGCGGGCCCGGTTGATGGAGGAATACTCCAGCAAATTCTCGAATCCTTACGTGGCCGCGGCCCAGGGTATGGTTGACGACGTGATCGAACCGGCCGAGACACGGGCCTACATAGCCCTGAGCCTCGAACTCCTCAAATCCAAACGCGCGATCAGGCCTGAGAAAAAACACGGCCTGATCCCACTGTAGGAGAGCATCGTGCGCGGTAGTATCACTCCCGAAATGGGGTCATTGGCCATTGCCGGTGTCCTGATCGTATTTGGTGTCCTGGCTTTGATTTCCCTGGTGGTCGCCCTGCTCAAGAAGCTGGACGGGCGCTGGCAGGATCACGAACGCCGGGTCGAAGAGGCTGCCTTGACGCGGGAGCCGACCATTGACAATACGACCCTGGTCCTGATTTCGGCGGCGGCGGCCACCGTGGTGCAGGGCCGTTTTCGGGTGCGCCGCATTCACCGCCTGTTGTCACCGAAACGCAAACGCACGCCCTGGTCCGCCCAGGGCCGACTGATTCTGCAAGGTTCGCACACTGTGCGCCGCAAACGTTCATAGCCCGCTTGGGGTATATCGCCCACTTGGGGTTTATCGCCCACTTGGGGTTTATCGCCCACTTGGGATAA
>CAZLUL010000181.1:6953-8494 GCA_964562635.1 uncultured Fibrobacteraceae bacterium
TATCGCCCACTTGGGGTTTATCGCCCACTTGGGGTTTATCGCCCACTTGGGATAAGGAGAGTCCGATGAAGCTGAAGATCACTGTGCATGGCGTGGCCTACGAAGTGGACGTCGAAGTCCTTGAGGCCAACGACGAAATGATTGGCGCTGCAGCACCGCTGCCGGTGATGTCGGCGCCTGTGGCAGCGGCCGCACCGCATGGCGCACCACTGGCCGCCCCGAAAGCGGGTCCGGTTCCGCTGAACGCCGGCACTGCCGGTGGCGTGGCTTCGCCCATCGCCGGCACGGTCCTGCAAGTCAAAGTGAAACCCGGTGACGTGGTCACCGAGGGTCAGGCCCTGCTGGTCATCGAAGCGATGAAAATGGAGACCGCCATCGCCGCGCCCCAGGCCGGCACCGTCAAGGCCGTGCTCGTTGCCGCTGGCGACAGCGTTCGCGAGACCCAGACCCTAATCGAATTCGCCTAGGCGACAACAGCGGGGTTTGTTATGGAAGTGGTTTGGGATTTTCTGCAAGTCGGCCTGGTCGGCAACTTTAGTTGGGGCAACATGGCCATGTTGGCCATCGGTTGCATATTCATCTATCTGGGCATTGCGCGCGACTACGAACCGCTGCTGCTGGTGCCCATCGGCTTTGGGGTCCTGGTGGGCAACATCCCCCTCACCAGTGGCATGAACATCGGCATATACGAAGAGGGCAGCGTATTGAACGTGCTCTATTCGGGGGTGACCCAGGGCTGGTATCCGTCACTGATTTTCCTGGGCATTGGGGCCATGACCGATTTTTCGTCCATGCTGGCCAATCCGCGCCTGATCCTATTGGGCGCCGCGGCCCAAGCCGGCATTTTTCTGACCTTTGCCGGTTCGTTGTGGCTGGGCTTTGCGCCCCAGGAAGCCGCTGCCATCGGCATCATCGGTGGTGCGGATGGCCCGACCGCCATCTTCCTGGCCGGACAGTTGGCGCCCCATCTGCTGGGGGCCATCGCCGTGGCGGCCTACAGTTACATGGCCCTGGTGCCGGTTATCCAACCGCCCATCATCAGGCTGCTGACCACCCGCGAAGAGCGCCTGATCCGCATGAAGCCCTCGCCGCCGGTGAGCAAGCGTTTGCGCATCATCTTCCCGATTTTGGCATTTGTCCTGTGCGCCTCGATTGCGCCGGGGGCCATTTCGCTGCTGGGCTTCCTGTTCTTTGGCAACCTGCTGAAGGAAAGCGGCGTGACCGAGCGGTTGGCCAATACGGCCCGCAACTCGATGATTGATATCGTGACGATTTTGTTGGGCCTGTGCGTGGGTGCCTCGACCGATGCGAGCCGCTTCCTGACACCGGCCTCCATCAAGATCGCCCTGCTGGGCGCGGCCAGTTTCTGCGTCGCGACGGCTGCTGGGGTGCTCTTTGCCAAGCTGATGAATGTGTTCGTGAAGGACAAAATCAATCCCATCATCGGGGCCGCCGGCGTCTCGGCGGTGCCGGACAGCGCGCGGGTCTGCCAGATGGTCGGTGCCCGTGAGGATCCCCAGAACTTCCTGATCATGCACGCC
>CAZLUL010000182.1:0-8450 GCA_964562635.1 uncultured Fibrobacteraceae bacterium
TAGGTGCTGTCCTCGTCGTTGCCGACAAAGTCGTCGAGGAAGAAGTTGTCCTGCATCAAGGGCAGGGTATCGCGCACTTCGTCCACCGACAGGCCCAGGACCTTGGCAATCTCTTCGGCTTCAGGCTTGCGGCGCAGCTTCTGCTGCAGTTCGCCACTGGCCTTCTTGATCTGGTTCAGCACACGGGCCCGATTCAGGGGCATGCGCACAATCTTGCTGTGGTTGGCCAAAGCCGCGAGAATCGACTGGCGGATCCACCACACCGCATAAGAGATGAACTTGAAGCCACGGGTCTCGTCAAAGCGCTGGGCAGCCTTCAGCAGGCCCAGGTTGCCTTCGTTGATCAGATCTTCCAGGGGCACACCGTAGTGCGCATATTCCTTGGCGATCGAGACGACGAAGCGCAGGTTGGCCTTGACCAGCTTGTGCAGGCTGACGCTGTCGTTGGCGTGGATGCCGCGGGCCAATTCGCATTCTTCGGCACGAGTCAGCAGGCTGTAGGCTTTCACTTCCTGGAAGTAGAGATCCAGGTTGCTCATCAGCTGAGCCGAAGGAGCCGCGATGGAGGCTTTGGCGCGAGGCTTGGCCTTGGCCCGGGACTTGGGCTTGGCTTTTGCCTTGGTTTTGGCCTTGACCTTGGTTTTCGAAACAACAGCCTTGGCGATGACAGGCTTGGCAGCCTTGGCGGTCGCGGCTTTCGCCTTGACGGGCTTGGCCTTCACGGTCTTCGCCTTGACGGCTTTGGCGGTACTCGCCATCACAGTGGTGGCCGCCTTGGTCTTAGTGGCGGTCTTCTTGGTAGCTTTGGTGGTTGCCTTGGCCATGTATTCTTCCTCCTGGAACTCCGGTTTTCGAGATGCCCGAAATTGTCATTTTCTGAGGTTTCGGTCAATCCCCCGGGTCCTGATTCCCGCTGCTTGGGGTCTTGTATTTGGTATCTCTATTACAATTCCCATACCACCCTTCACAAAAACGTGATTTTCAAAGCGACTTTTGTATCCCCCTGCACCACAACACTTTAAAACCAGACAAAATGTGTTCTTTCACTAACAGGTTATCATTCTCGAAACCGTTTTGACAATTTGTCCAAAGCGCCCCTGTAGCCCGAGCCACATTGTCAAAGGAATTTCTCGTTTGTTGTCTGCAAGCCCAGGGTTGATTTTAGATCCCGTGTGATTCACGATACCTCTGAGGAGCAACAATCAAATCCCACCCTGCCCCACGCACTGGAGACCTGGCCCATGGCTGAATCCGGCCCCATAAGCCTCGCGACCAGCGGCGGGTACCGTTTGCTAAATGGCCTACTGCTGATTCTGGTCCTGCTCGTGGCTGGACTGCTGGGCTGGCACAGCCTGACCGATCTGGACATCTGGTTCCATCTGCGCGCAGGCCAGGACCTCCTGGCAGGAAACGGGTTCCCCCAGATCAACACCTATGCCTTCACCGACCCCGAACATCCCTGGTTGAACCACGAATGGCTCTTCCAGGCTCTGACCGCCTGGACTGCTCCTGCCGCTCCCCTGCAGAGTGGTGAAGCAATCGGCTGGAATGTCCTGAGATTGCTTTTGATCCTGACAATCACTTCGCTCCTGGCCCTCGGCGACGGAAACCTCAAGCGCCTGCGCAGCGGGTCCTCTCCCCTGACGACATCGCTGACCGCCCTGGTCGTCCTGGTCGGCTTGTTTCTATTGTGGCCGCGCTTCAATTTGCGCCCCGAACTTTTCTCCTATGTCTTTTTTGTCCTGTTGGTCCGCGGGGCCGACGCCCACTACCGACGCCCCGCTCCGCAAAACATCTGGCAGGATCCCTCTCTCTGGCGCCTGGGTGCCCTGATTGTCATCTGGGCCCAATGCCATGGCTTCGCGGCAATCGGACCGATTGTCCTGCTCCTGAAGGTCTTGGCGCTGCCCCTTGAGCGCGCCAACGCGAAGGCAGGGAACAAATCTCCAGCCTGGGGACCATTGGCGACCTGGGCTCCAGTCATGCTGGGCCTGGTGGCCTTGATGTTGACACCCAACTTGTGGCGGGGCCTGCTTTTTCCCATCCGGGCCCTCAGCCAATTGAACGCTGAGACGGCCGACTTGAGCCAGACGGTTTCCGAGTTGGTGCCCTTGTTGAAAACCGCCAATTCGCTGAACTTGACCCTGATCAGCTTCAAGGCCGCCCTGGCCTGGGGCGTTGCGTTTGCGGTGCTCGGTTGGGGCCGGGTAAGCGTTCTGCGGGTGCTCCTGTTCGGCCTCACGGCCGCAGCAGCGGTGGCCAGCCAACGCAATATTGCCATCTTCGGCCTGGCGTTCGTGCTCCTGCACACCGGATCACGGGGCAATGGGCTTAATCCGTGGTGGCAACAAAAACTCAGGCTGGTTGGGCGCCCGAAAATCTCGCCAACCGGCCCTCTGCTCATCCTTGCCGTTCTGGTGATCAGCACCGTTGCCTGGTGGGCTCCCCGCATCGTATCCAATGACTTCTATCTCTCAGAGGGCGTCGGACGCCGCTTTGGTGCCGGCTCGACCCCCGCCACCTATCCCCGGGCAGCGGCCCGCCAATTGACGGCTCCGCAGGGGCAAAGAACTTTTGCCAATTTGGATGCCGCCGCCTTTCTCCTGGGCACCACCGAGGCCAAGCTCTTCATCGATGGCCGCACCGAAGCCTATCCGAAAACCCGATGGGCCCAATACGGACAGGTGCGCGGCAGCGGGCCGGCGGCCTTGAACCTGCTGATGCGCAATGAAGTTTCGGCAGTGGTTCTGGCCCTCAGCAGTGGGGCCTTCCGGGATTTGGCTCGCGATCTGATGGCCAGCGAGACGTGGCACGTGGCGGCGGCCGATGCCGGAGGCGTTTTGTTTCTCACCGGCAGCCGGGACGCCATTCGAAGCGTGCCCCACCTGCTTTCCGAGGCCGGTGAAGCCCTTTTGGCCACCCCGGATACCGACCCCACGCGCCAGGCCGACTTGTGCCTCGCTGCGTCAGATCTCTTCCAACTCGATGGCAATCCTGCTGCGGCGCGGCGGACCCTCGCCCTTGGCCTGGAGGTCCGGCCCGAACACCCCAACCTGAACCACAACCTGGGCAATTTGTTGCTGGCTGAGGGCGACTATTCCGGCGCCCGGAAGCACTTTGTCCAGGCCCTGGAAAAGAACCCCAGGTTGGCGGGGTCAGCCCTCAACGCCGGGGTCTGCCACCTGCGACTGCAGCAACCCGAGGCGGCCGTGAAGAGTTTTCGACGAGCCCTCGGTATCGATCCCAACCAGGTCGGCGGCTGGGTCAATCTGGCGGTCGCCCTGCGTGGTCTCGGGCAACATGACGATGCCGTATCCGCGCTGGAAAAAGCACTGGCCCTGCGTCCGGGTGATGCCCGACTGCAAGGCCAGTTGCAACAGTGGCGGCGCGCCGACCAATAGGCGGCAACCCGGTTCGCTCAATACTTCACTTCAACCGTATAGGTCAGGACCGTTTCGGAATTGGCCTTCACCGGCACGTCGTACTTCAGGGTCGATGAATTCGGCTTGGAGTGCTCCAGCGATTCGGACACCACTTCCCAGAATCCGCCGACTGCTTCGACGACCTCGACCACGACGTCTTCATCCTTGTGGTTGCGCACCGTGATCCGGAAGGTGTGGCGATACAGATTGTCGGCCAAACGCCGGCTGTCACTGCGCACTCTTTCAGCGACGATGTCAAAGGCCTTGCCCACTTCCAATTCGACTTTTTCCTCACGTGGCGTATGGTCAATGCGGTCTTCGCCCAACAGTTGGCGCGAGCCCGCGGCCGACTTGCCATAGACGCGAAACACACCGGCCGGCAGGGGCATGCCCAGATTGTTCTTTTCCGTATTGTCCAGGCGGTAGCTGACTTTGATTTTCGAATCGTCCTGCAGGTGGCCCATACCCCGGAAGAAGTGGGTCGGCCCGCTCAGGCGATAAATGCGGGTGACGGCAATACCATCGGCCTCAAACAGGGAAATCTGTTTGGTCTGATTGTCCTTGAGGGTTGTCGCGCGCTGCAGAGTGTACAAGTGGTAGTCATAAAGACTTTCTTCACGGAAACCACGAGAGACATCCGCCTTGGCCATGGCGCCGTATTCCATCATCACCGCCCGCTCCGGACGAGCCTGGTTGACGTCACCAGCCACCAACAAAAGATTCGCGCCGTCAAAAGTGGCGCCACTGCGGTTGTCCACCGAGACCCAGGCCTGCAACCCGGCCTGCTCTCCCTTGTCGTCCAACTGCAGAACATAGTCCGCATTCCATGAAATCCCGTGGGTCAGGTAAGATGTCTCCACCTCGACCTGCCCCCCCCGTTTGGTCTCGGCAGACCAGACCAGTGTGGGGCGTGCCCGGAGATTCGCCGGCAGCCTCGGCAGAGCCAGACGCCCCGGTACCTCGAAAAGAATCTCGCCACCAACTTCGTACACCGGACCGCTGTTGGTGCCCAACAGCTTGCCGCTGATGCGTGAGCCGTCCGGCTGGATCCAGGCGATATCCTGCCCCACGTATTTGCTCAGAATGCGTTCGGGACTGAGCAGATCATATTCGTAATTCTGTTCGTGAATCGTGAGCCCGGATTTTCCACCGCCGGAAACCAGCAAAGTGACCGGATTGATCCGCGCCGGCACATCCCGGAATTCGAAGTCGAAAGCCCCCTTGGGCAGATCCACCAGGCGCACCTCGCGCACCAGGGCCAGATCCTGGTTGTAGACCGTCAAATCGACCAAACGGCGATCCTGCTCGCCAGATACGACCAACTCCGTCGCCGTGGCTCCGGAGGCCACAATCAGCAGCAATCCCAAGACCCACAACGTTTTCCACTTTATTGAAAAGAGCATGACTTTTCCTCCAGACAGGGTATTGGTTCACGGCAATTCGCGAAAACATCTAAAGCTCAGGACGGTCGTGACGATCATTTTGTTGACCAGCTGATCAGGTAAACATCAAGTATTCCATGTGGTGCCGGATATTTCCACACCAGACCGAAGCTCCTGGAGGTGCACCTTGCGCAACACCATCCTCATCGTTGATGACGCTGAATTCATGCGGGTGATACTCCGGGAGATCTGTGCTGACATGAATTGTGATATCGTCGGTGAAGCTGCCGATGGCGTGGCGGCCGTCCAGATGTGCAGCAAACTGTCTCCGGATCTGGTCCTGCTGGACATCACCATGCCGACGATGGATGGTAACGAAGCTCTGCAACAGATCCTGGCCGCGGATCCCGAAACCCAAGTAGTCATGATCACGGCCCTGGGTCAAAAAGAGCAGGTCCTGACCGCCATCAAGAACGGCGCCCGGGACTTCATCATCAAGCCCTTCGACCAGGAACGAGTGACCGAAACCCTCTCACGGATCCTGGACCGCCTACCCGTGGCCTGAGCCAGCCGCTAGCGCAGAACCACCAACGCCACCGCCCCCACCACCACACAATACACGCTGAATTTCCAAAAGTGGGCCTGCACCACGGCCAAGGCCGTCCAACGCAGTGCCAGCAAGCCAACGCCGAAGGCCACCAGGGCCGAGAGAATCATCCAGGTCCAATTGGCTTCCGGCGCAACACCATCACTCAATTGCAAAACCAGAGCGCCACAAATCGCCGGAATGCTCAGCAGGAAGCTGAAACGGGCGGCCTCTGCCCGGGGTACCCGCAGCCACAGCGAGGCGGCAATGGTCGAGCCCGAACGACTGATGCCCGGCAGGATTGCAAAAGCCTGTCCGCAACCGATGAGCAAGGCCTTGCCCAGATCCGGCGCCTGAGGCTCCCAGGGTTCGTTGAGACCAGTTGCATCACTGGCTGAGAAGCGCGTCGAGAAAAGGATACCGGCCGTCACGAAGAGTCCCGATGCGGCAAACAGCGGACTGTGAAACAAGGCCTCGATGGAGTCCTTGAAGAGCAATCCAATCACAACTGCCGGAATCGTGCCAACCACCAGCGCCAAAATATAGCGGAGCGCCACGGCATCAAAGCGCAACAGCCTCAGGATTTCCCGGCGATAAACAGCGACGACCGAACCCAGAGTCCCAAGGTGCAGGACGATATCAAAGAAAATATCACCTTCGCGAGTACCCAGCAAAGCCTGAATCAGAACAAGATGCCCCGAACTGCTGACCGGTAAAAATTCCGTAAGCCCCTGGACAGCAGCCAGGACAATCATATGCACGAGTTCCAACACGGAAAAACCTTCAGTATTGTTGAGCGGTGATGTCGATCAGGAGCGGTCTCCGGCTTCCCGCGCCGCACGGGCCTGGCTGTAGTGCAACCGGGCCTCCTGGGGCAGACCGAGAGCGTCGCAGGTCAGAGCCAACTGGTAATGGATGCGGCTGTCTTCTGGGAAAAACTCCAGCGCCTGTTCAAGGCTGAAGCGGGCTTCCTGGTAACGCCGCAGTTTGTGCAGGCAACTGCCCAGATGAAAAGGCACCCGCGCCAGGCGGGGGTCCAACTTCCAGGCCAATTCAAAGCGATGACAGGCGTCTTCGCAAATGCCGCTTTTCATCAGGCACAGCCCCGCGTAATAGTGGCCTCTGGCAAAGCGGGCGTCGCACTCCACCCCACGCTCAAAACAATCGAGCGCCCGCGCGAAATCACTCTGGCCAAAATGGACCAGACCCAGATTCTGCCAGCCTTCGGCATCGGGCTCTACGGCGATGGCCGACTCGAAGGCATGTATGGCCTCGTCGGTGCGCCCCTCTTCGGCGTAGATCGACCCCAGATTGTGAAAGGCCACCGCCGTGCCTTCGCCCCGGTGAGCGGATTTCCGGTAGGCCCGGACCGCTTCTTCCCGGCGTCCCAGCCGATCCAGGCACACGCCCAGATTTGTCAGATAGGCCGGTGAGTCGGGGGCCAGATCCAGAGCCCGCCGGAACACGGTTTCGGCTTCTTCACAGCGGTTCATTTTCATCAGCACACAGCCCTGTCGATAGTGCCAGGGGTGCTGATCGGGCGACCCAGCCAAGGCCAGCAGATAGGCCTGCAGGGCCTCCTCGAAGCGGCCTTCTTTTTCGGCCCCACGGCCCCGGCGAAACAGCTCGCCACTGCCCAGGCTGCCGCTGCTGTCTGCAGCGGAAGGCGGGGTGCCGGCAGGATCGAAATCAGGTGCAGGATTTGACATGGAGGCACCCTAACCCACAGAACGGGCCGGGTCAACTTTCGGATGGCCTCAGAGCTCGGAGTCGTCGACTTCAACCTCAAGCAGGATGCGCAGGGGGCCCTGCCCTTCCAGCAGGCGACGAGGGATTTTGACCGGTATGATCACCGGGGGGCGCAATTCTTCATAAATGGCATCGCTGAGAGTCTTGGTGCTCTGCCCAATGACGCTATCAGGCAACGGCGGGCCATAGTCAATGCCCAGGGCGCTTTCCTTGTCTGCCACGGCAACAGAATTATCCTCGGGTTCCACGAAAGTCTCCCGTCCGTTGTAGTTGTCTTCCGGTTGGGTTTCCAGGTGGTTTACTGTCAGCCCCAAGATGGCCTTGAGCGCCTCTCGCACTCCCTCGCCCTTTTTGGCGTTGGCCGGGAATGACAATAGCCCCCACGGGTTCAGCAGACTCTCCAGCCTGTCCACCCGCAAGGTGTCAGCCTGATCGCGGCGGTTGTACTGGATCACCAGCGGCACACCCATCAAGTCCTGGTCCCAGCTCTCCAGGTAGGCCTTGAGCCCTTCAAAGGCCTCCAGACTCCGGTCCAGGGCCGCGGCGCTGGAATTGACCACAAAGACGATGCCATCAAAGGGGGGAATCGGGGACATGCCGGCCGAACGGTATCGTTCCTTGCCGCTGTCCACGGACTGGATAAGAACCTGCCACTGTTCGCCCTCACCATGTTGGACCTGAAATGCGATCTGGCGCTCCGGATCGTCACCGGCCAGGGTCAGGCGTTGCTCCGGGGGCACCGACTGGTGAATAATCCGCAGGTTTTCCCGCTTGCCGGCCTGGGCAGGACCATAATAGAACAGCCGACAGACGCGTTTGGCGGTTTTCAGGTTCTCCGTCACGGCAAGGGTTCCTTTAGCTTGCTGTCCATTTCTACATTGGCGAGTTGCCTATTGTCCAATGCCTGACTTGCAATCCGTGTGCCACACCTCAACGCACCATTCCTTGTCAAATCATGCGATCCTGAGGAACCAGAAGAAATGGGCAAGCATTTTGCATTAAACACCTTGAACAGAGTTTTCCAGGGCGCACGGCGAACTGAACGGCAGTTTGGCGCTTTCAACCCGCAACGATCCTTATCAGGAGCGGCCAAATGACCACCACCAATACTGACAAAATCCTCAAAACCATGTTTGCCCGCCTGCTCCAGCTGGAGATCGAGGGTGAGATGGCCACCAAACTTTGCGCCGTGATCGACAGCGTCACCGAACGCGTCGGGGGCAACTTCGACCTCGATACGGTGCAGGGCCAGAATACCTTCCGGGCCCTGCTGTGCTCCATGGTCGTTCACGGCTGGGGCAACGGCATGCA
>CAZLUL010000183.1:0-8393 GCA_964562635.1 uncultured Fibrobacteraceae bacterium
TGGTCGATTTTTTAAAAAAGAGCAAGCCAGAAGTGGAAATTAGCAATTGCCAGCACGGGAGAGCACATGAAGACGCAGGAAATGCCCCCGGGCTTCTGCCTGGGGATCGCATTGATCGACAACCAGCACGCCCGTTTTTTTGAACTGATGAATCGGATGATTGAGGCGGACACCCGCGGAGACAACCGGGATCTGGTGGCCCAGATCATTGCCGAATTGGTCGCCTATGTGGCTGATCATTTCCATACCGAAGAGGATCTGATGGCGCGTTGTGGCTATCCGGACCTGGGAGAACATGTGCTGTTGCACATCCAATTTGCGGGCATGGTCGAAAATTTTCACACCAAATACGCCAATGAGGATATTGGCCTGGATGACGAGGTTCTGGGCTATTTGGTGGAGTGGTTTTCCAAACACATTCGGGTGGAAGACCCAAAGTACGTTCTGCTGGCCCAGGAAAGTGGATTTTAGAAGTCCGCCAGGCCTCCAGGGAGGCCGCCGGGTCAAGTCAACAGTTTACCGCAGTGTGATCAGTCGCCCAGGCCAAGCACCTTGTGCAGGAAGGCGTACCGGTCGGCCGCTTCCTGGATCACCATGGCGGTGGGTTTGCCCGCTCCGTGACCGGCTTTGGTCTGGATGCGGATCAGGGCCGGCAGGTTGCCCGTCTGACAGGCCTGCAACATCGCGGCATATTTGAAACTGTGTCCCGGCACCACGCGGTCGTCGTGATCGGCGGTGGTGACCATGATGGCGGGATACGCGACGCCCTGCTTCAGGTTGTGGTAGGGACTGTAGGCGTGCAGGGTGGGGAACATGTCCGCATCCTCGCTGCTGCCGTAGTCGCTGGTCCAAGCCCAGCCGATGGTGAAGTGCTGGAATCGCAGCATGTCCATCACGCCGACGGCGGGAATAGCGGCTGCGAACAACTCTGGTTGTTGGTTGACCACCGCTCCGACCAGAGTGCCGCCGTTGCTGCCGCCGGAGACGGCCAGCTTGTCGGGATTGGTGTAGCGTTCACCGATGAGGTGCTCGGCTGCGGCGATAAAATCGTCAAAGACGTTCTGCTTGTTTTTCAGCATGCCGCCCTGATGCCACTCTTCCCCATACTCGCCACCGCCACGCAGGTTGGCCACGGCATACACGCCACCCTGTTCCAGCCAGGGCAACAGCGTGATGCTGAAGCCGGGTTGCAGCGAAATGTTGAAGCCACCATACCCGGACAGGATGGTCGGGTTGTTGCCGTCCCGTACGAGGTCCTTTTTGTGCACCAGGAACATGGGCACCCGGGTGCCGTCCTTGCTGGTGAAAAAGACCTGTTCGGTGGTGTAGGCGTCGAAGTTGAACGGGATCTCCGACGCGCGGAACAGTTTGGCTTGGCCGGTGCGGAAGTCGTAGTGGTAAATCTCGCTGGGGTTCAGGTAGCTGGTGAACGTGAAGTAGGTTTCGGTGTCGTCCTGGTGGCCACCAAAGCCGCCGACGGTGCCGAGACCGGGCAAGGCGATGTCTTTCTCGAAGGCGCCGTCCAGGGCGTGCAGTTTGACCACGTGCTTCACGTCGTGCATGTACTTCAGCACAAAACGGTTGTCGACGATTGAAGCGCCGTCCAGGGGGTCGCTGCTCTGGGGCACGATCTCCCGCCAGTTGGCCGGCTCGGGGTGGGCCACATCGATGCCGATGATGCGTTTGCGCGGGGCGTCCTTGTCGGTCTTGAAAAAGAAGACCGGACCATCGTTGCCCAGGAAGGTGTAGTCCGCGTCGTTTTCCATCAGCAGTTCGCGGATGATGAGGCTTTTGTCGTAGAGGTCCTTGTAGAGAATGCGGCTGTTGTGGGATGTGCCCTGCCATACACTGATCACGAGGTAGCGGCCGTCTTCGCTGACCGCAGCGCCGAAGCCCCACTCTTTTTCAGCCGGGCGTTCGTAGACCAGACTGTCCTGGCTTTGCGGCGTGCCGACGCGATGGTAGTACAGCTTCTGGTTGTAGTTGGCGCCCTCGAAGGTCTCGCCAGCGACCGGAGCCTCGTAGCGGCTGTAGTAGAAGCCGCGCGAATCGTGGTCCCAGCTGGCGCCGCTGAATTTGCTCCATTCGATCTTGTCTTTCAGGTCCTCACCAGTGGTGATGTCGCGCACGTACCACACGCGCCAGTCTGAACCGCTGGTGCTCGTGGACCAGGCCAGATACTGGCCGTTGCGGCTGATGCTGATGCCGCCCAGAGAAATCGTGCCGTCGTCACTGAGTTGGTTGGGGTCCAGCAGGACGCGCGGCTCGCCGTCCGGACTTTCCTGCACATAGAGGACGGATTGATTCTGCAGACCGTCATTTTTGTAGAAGAAGGTGCGGCCACCCTCGCGAAAGGGGGCGCTGTATTTGGCGTAGTCCCAGATTTCAGTGAGACGGTCGGCGTAGGAGGCGCGCTGGGGGATGCCTTCGAGAAAACCGAAGGTGACTTTGTTCTGGGCTTCCACCCAGGCGTGGGTTTCGTCCGAGTCGACATCTTCGAGCCAGCGGTAGGGGTCGCTGATGACGGTGCCGTGGTAGTCGTCGGTTTGGTCCACGGTGGCGGTCACGGGATAGGTCAGTTTTTCCATGGTTACCGATTCTCGCGGGTAGCGGGGGACAGAGGTGGTGGTGGGGTCGGCTTCGTCCCGGTGGGAAAGGTCATTGCACGCCAAACAACGTACCTGAAAAGGCGCGTCTTGTCAGCGTTGTCATGGCGGGGTTAAGATGATGGTCCAAGCCAACTCTGGGAGCATCATGGATCTGTCCGTAATATATGAAGACAACCACCTGCTGGTGGTGGACAAGCCGGCGGGCCTGTTGGCCCAGGGTGACCACAGCGGCGATACCACCCTGGTGGACGTGGCGGGGGCATATCTGAAGGAAAAGTTCGACAAACCGGGCAACGTGTATGTCGGACTGGTGCATCGGTTGGACCGTAACGTGAGTGGTGTGAATGTGTTGGCCCGCACCAGCAAGGCCGCCGCCCGGCTCTCGACCCAGTTCCGGGAAGGCACCGTGCGCAAGACCTATCTGGGGGTGGTGGCCGGGGTGCCCGACCCCACCAGCGGCTCATTGACCAGTTGGCTGGCTGCCGGGGGTGACCACCGCGGCGTGACCAGGGCGGCGGCGGCGCCTTTTTCCGGAGCCAGGGAATGCCATCTCCGCTACACTGTATTGGAGTCCTGCGAGGGATACACCGTGGTGAGCATCGAGCCGGTGACCGGTCGTCGTCACCAGATCAGGGCCCAAATGGCCCTGTTGGGTTGCCCCCTGGTGGGCGACGTGAAGTACGGTTCCCAGTGGGGCCTGGCTGATTACCGCCTGGCGCTGCACGCGAGCAAATTGGAAATATCTCATCCGGTGGGTGGGCGGGCCCTGGAGTTTTTGTCTCCCTTGCCGCCGGATTGGCCTTGGCCGGACCCGACCTTTCGAGGGAGTAGAGCATGACGAAGGCGCAAAAACTGAGCGGTGCAGTGGCCCTGTTGCTGGTCCTGATCGCTGGCCTGTTGCCGGCGCAGGCCGAAGAAGAGGACAACCGGTATGTGCACTGGCTGACCTATCGCGAGGCCCTTGAAGAAGGCGCGAGCCAAGAGGTGCCCATCCTGGTCCATTTCACTGCTTCGCACTCGGGCCTTTGCCGCAAGATGAAACGGGAAACCTATCAGGATCGTAAAGTGATCCGCTATCTGAACGAAAATTTTGCTGTCACGATGATCGATGTGGGAGAGGTGCCCTCGTTGGCGCGCAAGTATGGAGTGAAATCGGCGCCGGTGCTCTGGTTTCTGGACGCCCAGGGCAAGAGGCTGACGAGCATTGAAGGCGAAGTGGGGCCCGAAAAAATGCTGCGGGTGGCCGAGTACATCAGTGAGAAGATTTACGAACACACCGACTACAACACCTGGCTGGACCAGCGATCCCGCCGTTAGGGGCCTTTTTGGATATCGATGCAACAGTAGTCGGCGGGGGCATTGTGGGCTGCGCCGTGGCCGCGGAATTGTCCGGCCGCGGGCTGACCACCGCCTTGTTGGAAATGGAGTCGGGCCTGGCCCACGGCACCACTTCGCGCAACAGTGAAGTCTGCCATGGCGGCATGTATTACCCGACCGGATCACTCAAGGCGCGTTTCTGTGTGGAAGGCCGCCGGATGCTGAAGGAATTTTGCGAAACCGCCGGCGTCGGCTACCGCGAGTGCGGCAAGCTGATCGTGGCGGTCGAAGAAGATGAAATCCCGCACCTGGAACGCTTGCTGGCCCTGGGCCAGGCCAATGGCGTGGAGGATCTGCGTCTCGTGGACCAGGCCGAATTGCAGGACCTCGAACCCCAGATCACAGCCGTGAGCGGTTTGCTCTCGCCCCGGACGGGCGTCCTGGATGCCGAGGGCGCGGCGCGGGCCTATGCGCGTTTGGCCGAAAGCCGGGGGGCCCAGGTGATGACCGGCGCGCGGGTGACGCAGTTGGAAAAAATCGAGGGCGGTTGGCAAGTGACGATCACCCCGTTGGGGGCAAACCGGGCCGAGGGTTGGACCCACACCAGCCGGGTGGTGGTCAACGCGGCGGGCCTTTGGGCCGACGGCGTGGCCGCCCTGGCAGGTATCGATGTGGCGGCGCGCGGTTGGCAATTGCACCTGACCAAGGGCAACTATTTTGCCGTGGCCGACGCCCACGCCGGACGCGTCAGTCGCCTGATCTATCCGGTGCCACCGGCCAGTGGCACGAGTCTGGGCGTGCACGTTTGCCTGGATCTGGGCGGCCAGATGAAGCTGGGTCCGGACTTGCAGAAATACGACCACGACCTGCGCGAGGTGGCTGGTGGCGAGGCGGGGATCGCCTTGGACTACAGCGTGGACCCGGCCCGTGGGGAGGCGTTTTTTGCGGACGCCCGGCGTTTCCTGCCCTGGTTGGAACGCGATGATCTGGTGCCGGCCATGAGCGGCCTGCGGCCCAAGTTGTCGACCACCGGGTTGGTGGATTTTGTGGTGCAGCGGGAGGAAGAAGCGGAGTTGGCGGGCTTGATCAATCTGATGGGTATCGAATCGCCAGGCTTGACCTGTGGCCCGGCCCTGGCCCGGGAAGTCGGCCGCCTGGTCGCAGAAATGGACGCCTGAGATGTGGGTTGTCCTGGGCCTGTCAGTGGTGTGCGCGCTGTTGGTATTGCCCGAGCGTTGGTCGCGCCGCGTGAAGCGCGGGCCGGGCCAGCGAGCGCCCCTGTTCAAGGGCACCGGCGCCCATTGGCGACGCAACTACGGCCGGCGATCTTTCCTGCGCCTTGGTGGCGCGACCCTGCTGGCCGGTGTTCTGGCCTATTCGGGGGCCGATGAAATTGCCGAGAGTTTTCATGCCGACACGGTGCGTTCGCCCCGCACCGACCGTTTGGCTCATGTGTTCAAGGTCTGCGGCGAGCGCTTCTGGTTCGCCAACTGGCTGCTGATAGCGGCCATCGATGCCTGGTGGCAGAGCGGCGCGATCAGCCGCTGGGGCCGGGCCAATTTCGAGGCCATGGTGGTGGGCCTGCCTCTGCTGTGGACGATGCAGCGGGGGTTGGGTGCCAACCGGCCGTCTTCGGATGACGCGAGTCCACGCTGGCGGCCCATGGCGGCGCCCAACTCGGCCAGTGGGCATGCTTTTATCGCGGCGGTGCCTTGGTTGACCCTCGCGGCGCGTTCGGGCAACGGTACGGTTGTTGTTCTGAGCCGGATCGCTTCGTGGGCCACCGGGTGGTCGCGCCTGAACGACCGCAAACATTACGTATCCCAGATTATTCTGGGCTGGACCATCGCTTTTAATGCCGTGTCTGCTGTCAACCAGCAGCCGGCCCCAACCCAGGAAGATGAGCTGTCATGAGCAGGTCGCATTGTTGCCCGGCCCCGAATTTTCTGATGATTCTGATCGTCCTGGTTCTGGCACTGGCCAGTGGACAGGCCGGAGCAGCGGCGGATTCTGAATATGCGGTGCGGCCTCTGGCCGACGTGCAGCAAGTGGGCTTTGTGGCGATCACCGCCGAACAAATGGCGGCCGAAGATGCCCAGCGCCAGGCCGAAGGCCTGCCCTACCGTTTTGCCCTGCCGGTCGATGTGGCCCTGACGCCGAACAATGCCGGCACCTGGGAAAACCTGCCCGACGGACAGGCCTTGTGGCGCCTGCGGGTGGCCAGCCCGGGCGTGCTTTCGTTGAATCTGGGTTTCGAACGGGCCCGGTTGCCCGAAGGGGCCCGCTTGCTGGTCTATCCGGCTGGTGAACCCGGCGCGGCCCGACGCCTGGACAGCAGTGGCCATACAAGCCAGGGCCAGATCTGGACCCCGGTTTTTCTGACTGATGAACTGGTTGTGGAATTGCTGGTCTCTGCCGCCGACCGAGCCCTGGTGGACCTGGAACTCGGCTCGGTGGGGCGCGGCTATCGCTTTTTTGGGGAGCCCGCCGACGAGAAATCCGGCACCTGCAACGTGGATGTCATCTGCCCTGATGGCGACGACTGGCGGAACGAAATCGATTCGGTGGGGCTGCTCCAGCGCGACGGCTCAATCCTCTGCACGGGGTTCATGGTCAACAATGCGGCCTATGACGGCCGGCCCTTGTTCATGACTGCTTTTCACTGTCACGTGGACGAAGGTTCGGCGCCGAGCCTGGTGGTGTACTGGAATTACCAGAGCCCGGTCTGCGGCGATCAGAGCGGCGGCGAACTGACCCAAACGAGCAGCGGGTCGACCCTGCTGGCAGCCTACGTGACATCGGATTTCACGCTGGTGGAGTTGGACGAGGCACCGGACCTGGAATTTGGCGTGAAATATGCCGGCTGGAATCGCAGCACCGCTGATCCGGACGGCGCGGTTTGCGTTCACCACCCGCGCTCGGACGAGAAGAGCATCAGCTTCGAGAACGACGCCTTGACCACGACACCCTATCTTTCGCCCACGCCTGCTCCGGATACGGGCGATCACCTGCGGGTGGAGGACTGGGATGTAGGCACGACCGAGGGCGGCTCTTCGGGGTCGCCGCTGTTTGATCTGCAGCATCGGGTCGTGGGCCAGTTGCACGGGGGATATGCGGCCTGTGGCAACAATCTGGCTGATTGGTATGGCCGTTTCTCGGTTTCGTGGGAAGGCGGCGGGGCGGTCACTTCGCGCCTGCGCGATCACCTCGATCCGGGCAATACCGGCGCGGTGACGACCGATTATTATGATCCCCTGGCAGCAACTTTTGCGGTGAATCCGGCCGGCGAGGCGGTCTCTACCCGGGTGCTCGGCGGCATGTTGGACCCGCCGAATCACACTTACACCGTGGTCAATGTGGGCAGCGAACCGGTGAATTTCACAGTGGCCACTGCGACCGATTGGCTCAGCCTCGACACCGTCGGTGGCCTGGTCGTCGTCGGGGCCCAGGTCGAAGTGGTGGTCACATTGAACGAGATGGCGGAAGCTCTGCCCATGGGCCGGCATCGCGGCACCGTCGAATATACCAATCCCGATGGCGGTGGTGGGTCGACCAGCCGGGATGTGCTGCTGACGGTGGCCGAAAACGAACTGACCGTGGTGGGCGCGGTGCCCAATCCGTTTTCCGTCGTCCCGGTGCCTATCCGGTACGCGTTGCTCGGCAATACTTCGGTGCGGGCCCAGGTGGCGAATCTGCGTGGCTTCAAGGTGCGGGATCTGGGCACTTTTGCCGGGGTGGTCGGTGAGAACAACATTCTGTGGGATGGTCTCGATGACCACGGCCAGTTGGTCCCTTCGGGAGTCTATGTCGTCACCATTGATGGTCTCGGACGCTCCTATCAGGTGAAGCTGGCCTACACCCATTGAGGCCGGTTGGTGACGGGCGGGACAGATTTTGTATTCAGGAGAACCCGGTTGTTTTTGGTGCTTGGCGCCGGGAAATGGCCGGGTTTTTCTCTGAGTGGGACCGGCGGAAACCGTTCGGTGAGAGTAGGTTGTGGGGCTTGGGATCGGGTGGAAAAATGGGAACTGTGGAATTGGCGAAGGAGATCAGAATGCGTTGGGTTATGGCTTTGCTGTTGGCGTTGAGTTTTGGGAGCGCCGCTGTTGCGGCCGAGGAGTCGGCATGGGAGGGGCAGACGGTTCTGGTGACCGGGGCCAACCGGGGGCTGGGATTGGAATTTGCGCGGCAATTGCAGGCCGCCGGAGCGACCGTGATCGGAACGGCGCGCAAGCCGGAAAAGGCTGAAGAACTGAAGGCGTTGGGGGTGCGGGTTGAGCAGTTGGATGTGGCGGACCCGGCGAGCGTAGCAGCTTTGGCTGAGCGGTTGGACGGCGCGCCGCTGGATGCGCTGTTGAACAACGCGGGGATTTTCCTGGAGCGGGGCGACTTCGAGAGCGCCGACCCCGAAGCAGCCATGAAGGTCTACAACGTCAATACGGTGGGGCCGATGCGCGTGACCCAGGC
>CAZLUL010000184.1:0-8355 GCA_964562635.1 uncultured Fibrobacteraceae bacterium
AATGGATGCCTCACCAATGGAATCAACTTCGCCTCTGGTCTCCACACCGTCAGTAGTACGCAAAATTATCGATGAGCCTACTTCGAACGGAGTGCTCTCAGATTCACTCGATGGTGGCCAATCCACGAAATCAGATCGATGATACCGCTTGTAGCCACTACACCCAACGAGCACAAAACAAAGCGCGATCGCGGTAAGCTGCTTAGCCCTGAACATATCACCTCCGGCAGATCACCTAAAATCCTAGTATTTCTAACTCCAATTCGGTTGTTCTTAATAAAATTTATAACAACTGAAAATTGGATAAATAACTCATTATTAATGAGTTGATTTTGATGATTCTACGGTAATGAACTTGTTGTGTCAATATATCTTAAGGTATTGGGGGTTCAATTTGGAGTTCTTGAATATTACGCGGGATAAAATCTGTTATTGCGACAAGATTGAACAAATTTGTCCGTCATCTGTCACCCGAACAGTCAATCATCCCCATCGTCTCCTGGTTCAGGCTCAGCATCCCTGACCTTGCCCAATGCTCGGCCAAACTTCTGCCGACTACCTCGCTGCGCCCGTTCCTCGAGGTACTCTTCCGTCATCAGAGCTGACAGCTTTTCGGCTACTGCGGTCGATATCAGCTGATTGATGGAAATGCCTTCCCGCTCGGCTATTTCACGCACTTTTCGGTGCAAAGAATCCGAAAGACGGAGACTGATGGCGCTCATTTCAAATCCTCCAATATTTTGAGAAAGGCCCCGGGGCGCAAAATTTCGAGTCCAAACTGACCTACGCCTTTAAAATCCCGGACATTGTGTGTCACGATAAAATCGCATTGGCCTTCGACGGCCACCTCGAGAACCATGTCGTCCTTGGGGTCTTTCAGAAACGGGCGCCAGAGAAAAAATATTCCCCTGTGTTCCCCGACACGGCACATGTAGTCCAGGATATCGTCGACGTCCTCATCGCCCAGCCCCACCATTCTCGCGGTCCGTTTTGCGACGTCCTCGTATTCCAAAACCAATGGAACGGACAGAATGATCTCAAACCGTCCTCGCCCGACATTCTGCAAAACCCGAAAGGACGCGCCATTTCGGGACCGCAGTGCCGCAATCAAAATATTGGTATCCAGGACGATTCTTGGCTTCATGATGGTACTATATATGATACCACTCCTTTCGTCAACGGCCCTTCACTCCATCGTGAATTCCGCCCCAAATCAGGGCTACAACCGATCCAGCGGACTCCTCACCCCCAAGGGCCCCCGATCCAACAAGTGGATGTACTTCATCGTCGTCCGCACATCCCGGTGCCCCATCAGTTGCTGGATGGTCCGGATATCAGACCCATCCTCCAACAGATGAGTCGCAAACGAATGACGCAGAACATGGCACGTCACCCGTTTTTGAATTTTGGCGCGGCGTGAGGCTTCTTTCACCGCTCTCTGCAGCACACTTTGGTGCAGATGATGTCGCCACACGTGACCCGTTTCCTGATCTATGTGAACCCGG
Source organism: uncultured Fibrobacteraceae bacterium (assembly GCA_964562635.1). Taxonomy (GTDB): domain Bacteria; phylum Krumholzibacteriota; class Krumholzibacteriia; order LZORAL124-64-63; family LZORAL124-64-63; genus JAGRNP01. The sequence goes on from CAZLUL010000184.1 coordinate 1,506, forward strand.
GTTGCCGGAAAAACCCACTGCCAACCCAACTCACGACCGGCGTTGGGGAATTTGCGGCTGAGCGCCTCGTCCAGCAGCACCCAACCGGCGCCGTTGGCCAAATCTTCGCGATGGCGACGTTCTACAATTTTGACCTGGCGCTTCAAGTCGGCCTCCAGACTTTTGGGAAACAACGTTGCCCGATCCTTGCTGCCCTTGCCCCGTCGCACCGTCATCTGATGTCTGTGAAAATCGACATCCTTGACCCGCAACTGGCAACACTCCAACAAACGCATGCCCGTGCCGTAGAGCACCGCCGCCATCAGCCGCTGCACGCCATCGAGTTCGCCCAGCAACCACCGCACCTCTTCCCGCGACAAAACCACCGGCAGGCTCACTCTCGGCTTGGCCCGCACCAGTTTGTCCAACCAGGGCAAACCAAGCTGCAGGACCTCGCGATACAGAAACAGGATCGCCGCCAGGGCCTGGGTTTGGGTCGATGGGCTCACCTTGCGGTCCACCGCCAGATAGGTCAAAAAGGCCGTCACTTCTTTTTCCGACATCGTCGCCGGGTGCTGGTTGTCGTGAAACCTGACAAACCGCTTGATCCAGCTGATGTAGGCCTTTTCCGTGCGCACACTGTTGTGTTTCAGGCGCATGGCGGCCCGGATGCGGGTGACCAACCGGGGTTGCTCTTGGGAATCTTCTTCTGCCATTGGCGGCTCCTTCCATGCCCCACCACTGCAATCCCCGACCCAAATTGTCACCAGCCCCAAAATGTGATATAATTACCAAACAACGGGACGCTTCAGGGGAGGCGCCCCGCTTCTCTACCCACGTCCTAAAACGGACGTCACATGCACAAATCGCCTGCCAGGCCAATTCTTGCCCTCGCCCTGCTTCTGACCACCACTCTGTGGTCCGGATCGGTGTGCGCCGGAACGGGTTTTGCCATCAGTGGGCCTGCGAGCATCGACACCAAATTCCCCATCATCCAGGCGGTCGACCCGCTGCCCAATACCGTTCTGCAGGGCGGCCAGATGATCGTCCTCAACTGGTCTCTCTCCGACGACAACCCCAACGCTGATCCGGCCGCCAATGTGGCCGAAATGTGGCTGGGCGATGTCCTGGCTGAGTCTCTGGCTTTTAGCCCCGGCACCGGCCAGCACGCCTGGAACTGGACCGTGCCCGACGCAGGCCAGGCGCCGATTTTTGCCCTGCCAGCCCCCAACCCCTTCAATCCCATGACCCGGCTCAACTTCAGCCTGCCCGAAGCGGGGCCGGTCAAAGTGACGGTTCACGACGCCCGGGGCTTCCTCATCGACACCCTCTTGCACAACCACCAACCCGCTGGTAGCCTCTCCCTGCGCTGGAATGGCACCGACAAGTCCGGTCGCCGGCAGGCAGGCGGAACCTACTTTTTTGGCCTCGAATACCCGTTTGAGGGCCAAACCCGCCACCTCGTCCGCAAAGCCGTTTTGCTGCCGTAGCTTTTTTATTATTTTGTACCTATTCTATTGTTTTTATCCTATTCTTGGGGTAAAATTAGGCAATAGCATCAGTCTATTGGAGAGGGAGCCGGTCTGCGTGCGGACCGGAATAATGGAGTGCCCATCATGAGCAGAAATGTCACCACCGGTGACTGGCGCCACGATCACGGCGCGCGGGCACGGCAGCCCCTCTGGAGCCTGCTGTTGGTCGCGCTTTTGCTATGTTCTGCGGTCCCTTCCCTGGCCCAGGTATCCGACGACTTCAGTGCCACCACCCTGGACACCAACCTCTGGCAACTGACCGATTCCCGCGGTGACGGTCAGCTGCTGCTCAGTCCCGGCCTGCTCACCCTCGACCTCCCCGCGGGCTGGCCCCACGACGCCGGCGCCGCCGACAACCACACCTTGCGGTTGTTGCAGGATCTGCCGGACTCCAGTTTTTCCCTTGAGGCCCGCTTCGAGTCGGTGCCCGGCACCGCCGGCCAGCAGCAGGGTTTGATGGTCCTCCAGGATGATGGCACCTACGTGCGCCTTTTTCACAGGCACGATGGGCAACAACTGAACGTGGGTTGGACCCGCACGGTCAACCACCAGATCCTTGAACACGGCACTCTGGCCGTTACCGCCACCGACACTCTCGCGCTCCGGCTCACCCGCCTGGACAACATCTGGACCTGCGACCAGCAAATCGGCGGCGGCGCCTGGTCCGAAGTCTTCGTCTTCGACCACGCCCTGCGCGTCAGTCATGGCGGCGTCTATGCGGCCACCAGTTTGCCCAAAGATTTTGACACCCCCTACGACCGCCACAACCCGCCGGTCGACAAATCATCCGGCGGCGCTTCGGCGCCCGCCTATGCCGCCATCATCGACTATGTCTTTGACACCGACAACCCCATCGTGCCCGAAGACGGCGCCCTCAGTGTGGGCACCCGCACCTTCACCGGCCTGGAGTCCTTCTACTATTTCCGCGCCGGCAGTCCCGGCACCGTCTTTGACTACGCCGGCACCACCGCGCCCTACCACCTCACCCAGCTCGACACCCTGGCGCTGACCCAGTTGCCCGGCCACGGGCTCAGTCTCGACACCGCCACGCTCATCACTTCGCCGCGACCGGCGCAGGCCCTCAACAACGCCATCGTCGCCACTGGCGAAATCACCATGGAAGCCTGGCTGCAGCCGTCGACCATCGGGCAGTCCGGCCCGGCGCGCATCGTCACCCTGTCGAATGATCCGTCCAACCGCAACGCCTCCCTCAGCCACGGCCAATGGGATGACGTCCTGCCGACCGATGTTTTTGACGCGCGCCTGCGCACCACTGAGCAGTCCCTCAACGGACAGCCCGACTTTGTCACGCCCACCGGCTCGCTCACCGGCGCCCTGCAGCACGTCGTCTACACCCGCGACCTCCTGGGAAACACCCGCTTCTATGTCGATGGGCTTGAAGTGGCTACCGGGCTGGCTGAGGGCGACCTCTCGAACTGGAACCCGAACTACGCCCTGGCCCTCGGCGGCGAAATGGACAACTCCCGCAACTGGTTGGGCAATCTGCACCTGACAGCCATCTACAGCCGGGCCCTGGACGCCGCCGAAGTCGCCCAGAACTTCCTCGCCGGGCCCGATGGTGGGGTCATGCCGCTGCTCGCCCCGGCCGTCATCCTGAGCAATGTCGTTGCCGGCAGCATGTTCGACTTCACCGACACCATCGCTATGAGCGCCGTGGCCAACGACGCGGACGGCACCATCGCGGCGGTCGAATTTCGCGTGGGAGCCGCGGTTCTGCATCGCGACGAAACCGCGCCCTACGAGTTTGACTGGACCAACCCCGGCACCGGTGTCCAGCAGATCCAGGCCGTGGCCATCGACAACGACGGACTCGAAACCGGTTCCGAAGTCATCCCCGTCTATGTCAGCGCGCCGGCCTCGTATCAGGCGGCCCTTCATCTTTCCGATGCCTTCTTTGACGCCGACCTCGGCGCGCCCTGGACCCTGACCGATACCAGCGCCGGCGCGGTCGCCAGCCAGAGCAACGGTTCGGTCAATCTGGCCTTGCCCGCCGCCACCCAGATACCCTGGGACGCCTCATTGGCCGGCCTACGCGCCCATCAGGACGAACTGGACACCGACCTGGCCCTCGAGTTGATGATCGACGGCGACGCCTGGCTCGGCGACGGCTTCACCGGCCTGGAAGTCGCCGATTCCCTGGGCGCGACCGTGCGTTATGTAGCCCAGCGCAGCACCGACGTCTGGACCCTCAGCTGGGGTTCGGCCTCCTTGGGCTCTCCCGTGCAGAGCGGCTCGCTCGAACTCGGCACGACCACCGGCCCCCTCTGGCTGCAACTGCGCCGTCAGGCCGACACCTGCCAGCTCTTCTACTCCGGCAACGGCCTGGTCTGGCAAGCGGCCGGCACCATCGCCCAACCGCTGGCCTTGAACCGCGCCGGATGGTTCGCCGGCACTCTCAGCGGGCCCGCCACCATCGCGCTGGACCACGCCTTCAATCTCGCGGCGCCCATCGTGCCCGAAGATGGCCAGAGCGGCGACTTCGACGGCCCGGTCATCAGCCTGCTGACCGTCCTGCCCGACTTCAACTCTCTGACCCTCGACTGGGTCACCGACGAGCCGGCCGACTACCGGGTCGAATACGGACTGACCACCGCCTACGAACTGGGCCTCATCGACGGCGGCTTGTTCAGCTTCACCCATCAGGCTGTGTTGCCCGCCCTCAGCCCCGGACTGGCCTACCACATCCGCCTGACCTGCCTGGATGTCGCCGGCAACCTTACCGACACCGGCGATCTGGTCTACTACACCGACGTGACCGCGACCCCGGCCGCGGGGCCGGCCGCTGGCGATGTCTACCGCGAAACCATCCTGGGCTTTGACATCAACAATTTTGACTGGCGCGTGACCGATCCGAACGCCCAGAATATCGGCGCGGCCGAATTCCTGCCCAATCAGGTGCTCAGTTTGAACGTGCCTGATTTGACCGGCGCTGTGCGCGCCGAATTGGTCATCGACCGCTGGGGCGGACACCCCGGCACCACCGGCAAAAAGATCCGGCTCAATAACGGGTCCTGGCTGCACGTGGACGACCCGGCGACGATTCCGGATGACCAGCCCGAGTGTTACGTTTACCAGGACAACCCCATGATTGAGGTGCCTTTGGAGCAATTGGTCGCGGGCTCCGTGACCCTCGAAGGCTCGGCTGGCGGACAAACCTGCTACAACTTTGACTGGGGCCAGTGGGGTTGGTACGCGGTTGTCCTGCGGGTCTATTACGACGGCTCAGTGCCCCATCCGGACGGCAGTTTCCTGAGTCCCGCCCTGGGCGATACGATCACCGACAGCGCGAGTATTTCGGTCAACGCCACCAGCATCGGCGTCGTCAACAAGGTGCACGTCCTGGCCCGCTATGAAGGGTTTGATGGCGATGGAGACGGCGTCACCGGCGGCTGGCACCGCCACTACCGGCGCGAGCGCGACAACACGACCGTCAACCTCGAAGGCATCGTGGGCACGGACCTCGCCGCGCCTTTTGACCTGACCTGGGACGCGGCTTGGATCCCCGACCAGGCGCCCGGCACCGTGGGCCTGCAGGCCCGCATCCGCGACGACTCCGGCGTCTGGTTTGTCACCGAACTGGACAGCCTTTCGCTCAACCACAGCAACGGTGTGGTCAAATCCTACCCCATGCTGGATGTCCCGCGCTCCTTCTGGGTGCGGACGGGCCAGACCAAGGCCGTCACTTTCAACATCCCGGCGACCGACAGCCTTTCGGGGGCCGCCGAAGCCCGGGTCACGGCCACCACCTGGAACGGTTCCGACGGCGGCGTGATCCTGATCAACAACAATCCAGTGGCCAGCAGCTTTGGCCGCGACCATTACTTTTCCCTCGACTCGGTTGCGTTCTCACCGTCGATCCTCGATCCGGCCGACAATATCCTGAGCATCTACTCGGCTACTTCCGACCATGGTATGGAGATGCTCTGGCCCGGCCCTCTGGTGACCGTCCGCTATGGCCCGGCGGCCCCTCCGGCCAATATTGTCGCCCGCCAACCTGGCGACACCGATGGCAACGGCCTGGTCGACGACCGCGACGCCCAACTGATGCTCGATCATCTCGTGGGAGCCCTGAAGCTGACCGGTACCGCCCGCGCCGCAGCTGATTTTGATGGCAATGGTGTGGTGGAAATCACCGACGCCGCCCTGGTCCTGGCACCGGACGCAAAATCCGAGGGCGAATCGGGGCTGTTGCTGGCCACCACTGACCCCGACGACCCCAGCCGCCTGACGCTCGGTCTGGACACCGGCGCCGGCCATCACACACTCGAAATGACCATCACTTCTGAAGGCCTGGCCGCCGCCGTGCAGAAATTCGAAATGCTCGCCGAAAGCGGCGCCATGACCGCCTGGCATGCCAGCGGCGACACCCTGCGCCTGGCCCGGGTCGGCACTGCAGTGGCCGCCGAATTGGGCACCCTGGTTCTGGAATCCGGTCTGGGAACCCTGTTGATCAACACCACCGTTGACGGAAACCCACAGCCCCGGTTGGAAATCGCGGCCCCCGACATCCCCAGCCGCTTCGAGCTGGTAGGCAATTACCCCAATCCGTTTAACCCATCGACGACCATCGCTTTCAACCTGCCGCGCACGGCCCAGGTGCGCCTGCGGGTCCACGATTTGCGGGGTCACCTGATCGCCACCGTGGCCGACGGCAGCTTGCCACCCGGGCGCCACACTGCCGTCTGGAATGGGCGCGATGATCAGGGCCGCGGCGTAGCCAGCGGCACCTTCTTCTACCGCCTCGAAGCCGGCGGACAAGTCTGGACCCGGAAAATGCTGCTCTTGAAATAGAGACCTAACGCCGACCCACGAAGGCCAGCCCCCGCCACGCCAGCACGCCCGCGCTGCCCAGCACTGCCACCGCCATCCAAACCAGCGGCGAAATCCGCGCCATCTGCGCCGCCGCCAGGCTGCCATTTCCGAGCAACCAGCCCAGGCCAAACAAGGCCGCACCCGCCGGCGCCATCAGGGCCAGATGATGCCACTGCAAGGGCGCGCGGCCCACCGGTTCGCGCGCCGGCAACGGGGCCACAGCCGGATGTTCGAAGTCGGCCAGCAGGCTTTCCCGCCAGTGCTTCGCCACCGGTTCGGACTCGGCCGCTTCGTAAACATCCTGGCGGCGCAGCCATTGCGAAACGGACCGCGAAACGGACTGCGAAAGGGTTCGTTTTTCAGACATGGTCATCCTCCAGCACAATACGCAGTCGGGTCAGGGCCCGGTGGCTGCGCACCTTGGCCGCGCTTTCGCTCACGTTCATCCGTTCGGCCACCAGGGCAAAGGGCAATTCTTCCAGATAGCGCAACGCCAGCACCTCACG
>CAZLUL010000185.1:0-8346 GCA_964562635.1 uncultured Fibrobacteraceae bacterium
AAGCACATCATGAAGGCCCGCAAGGCCATCAAGAAGGCGCTGAAAATCCAGGCCGAGGGCAAGGGCTACAGCTTTGTCGAAATCGTTTCGGCCTGCCCGACCGGTTGGAAAATGGATCCGGTCAATTCGCGTGACTGGTTGGTCGACGACATGCTCAAGGTTTTCCCCTTGGGTGTGTTCCGGGACGAGAGCGACCTGCGTGAAGAGGGCGACTGGGACCGTACCTATGATGAGTATGATCCTGACCGGGTGAACGCCTATCTTGATCGTATGAAGAGTTCGGTGGGCGACGTGGTACCGGTCACGCTGCCCCATGACCTGAACTGCAAGTTCGCCGGTTTTGGCGGTCAGGGTATTCTGACTTTGGGGCTCTTTCTATCGCAGATCGGCATGCGCGGCGGACAGCACGTGAGCTGGTTCCCGGCCTACGGTCCGGAGATGCGCGGTGGCACGGCCAACTGCTCGGTGAACCTGGCCAAGGAACGCATCGGCACGCCGCTGGTTGATCACCCTAACCTGTTGGTGGTCATGAACCAGCCGTCGCTGGACCTTTTCGAAGCCGATGTGGTCGACGGTGGCACAATCATCGTCGATACCACGGTGGTTGAAGGACGCCCGGACAGCGACCGCCTGAACGTGGTGCTGATCCCGGCCAGTGAAATTGCCGATGAAGTGGGCACGCCAAAGGTGTCGAACGTTGTGATTCTGGGGGCGATGGTGGCGGCTACCGACGCCTTCACGCCGGAATTCTGCGAAGACACCCTGCGGGCGATCATCAAAAAGAAGAGCCTGATCGACATGAACATGAAGGCGTTCCGGCGCGGCTATGATTTCGTGAAGAATTCGTAGCTTTCGGGTGAAGTTTGGGAGTTGCGCTGAAACGGCGATTCCTTTGCAACGAGGCCGGCCCGCGTTGGACGTGTGGCCGGCTTTTTTTCGACCTTGGGAGAGGCACCATGATTATTGGCATTCCGCGTTCGCGTACCCTGGACGAATTCCGGGTGGGCCTTTCGCCGCGGGCGGTGGGCAATCTGGTCAGTCACGGGGCTGAAGTGGTGGTCGAAAAGGGCGCGGGATTAGCCGCTGTTTTTTCGGACTATGCCTACGAGACTGCTGGCGCCCGCATCGTGCACTCGCAGGACGAGGTCTATGGCCGGTCGGATCTGCTGGTGATGGTTGACCGGCCCACGGCCGACATCTATTCATTGCTGCGGGAAAACCAGATCCTGATGTCGGCGCTGCATATGGCTGTGGCCGATCCCGCCCTGGTCGACATCCTGCTGGCCCGCAACTGCACGGCCATTGATTTTGTGACGATCCAGGATGGCCAGGGCAACCTGCCTGCCCTGCGGCCGTTGTCGCAAATTGCCGGCCGCATGGTGCCGCAGATTGCTGCGCGCTACCTGCAAACCGATCACGGGGGGCTGGGCATCCTGTTGGGCGGCGCGCCGGCCGTGCCGCCCGCAGAAGTGGTGATCATCGGTGCGGGCACCGTGGGGCGCAATGCGGTGCGGGCCTGCATCGGCAGTGGCGCCCGGGTCACTTTGCTGGACAGCGACTTTGATCGCATCAGTGAAATCGATTGGACCTTCCCCGGGCAGGTCACGACCTTCAAGGCCAATGAAGCGACCTTGAGCAAGGTGCTCGGTTATGCCGACGTGGTGGTCGGCGCGGTACTCATTCCAGGAGCCCGCACGCCCCATCTGGTGACCAAGGAGATGGTGGGCCTGCTGCGCGACAAAAGTCTGATCATTGATATTTCGGTGGACCAGGGTGGCTGTTTTGCCACCAGCCGGCCGACCCGCCTGTCGGACCCGACCTATGTCGTGGACGGCATCACCCACTACTGCGTGCCGAATCTGCCGAGTCTGGTGGCCCGCAGCGCGACCTACGCCCTGACCAATGCGGTGCTGCCCTACATTATCGAGGTGGCCACCCGGCCGCTGGCCGAAGTCCTCGCCGCTGACCCAGCCCTGGCCCGCGGGGTGAATGTCCACGCGGGCCAGATCACCCATCCGGGCCTGGCTGCGGCGCGCGGCGTGACGGCCAAACCTCTGGCTGATTTTGAGCCTGGAGGTGTGTCGTGACCTGGATGCCCTTGTTTCGCGAACGTCTTGGCACCGCTGCCGAAGCGGTGCAAATTGTGGCCTCGGGCCAGACGGTCTACGTGGGCAGCGGTTGTGCCGCTCCCCACGAATTGATCGGCGCGCTGACCGACCGGGCCGAAGAATTGCAGGATGTGCAGATCATCCATCACCTGACGCTGGGTGAAGCGCCGTACATCGCCCCGGACATGAAGGGGCACTTCCGCCTGAACGACTGCTTCGTGGGGGCCAATACCCGCGAGGCCGTCAACGAAGGCCGAGCCGACTATGTGCCCATTCATTTGCACGAAATGCCGCGGTTGTTTCGGCGCGGTGTCATCAATCTGGATGTGGCCCTGGTCATCGTCAGCCCCCCGGATGAACACGGCTTTTGCAGCTTCGGGATCGAGGTGGGGGTGACCAAACCGGCGGCCTTGGCGGCCAAAATTATTGTGGCCGAAGTGAACCGCCGCATGCCGCGCACCCTGGGCGACAGCTTTATTCACGTTTCGAAAATCGATCATTTTGTCGAAGTGGACCGGGAACTGGACGAGTTCCGGCCCAACCCACCGACGACGGTGGAGAAGCAGATCGGTCAGAATGTTGCGGGTCTCATCAGCGATGGGGCGTGCCTGCAGTTGGGCCTCGGTTCGATTCCCAACGCGGTGCTGGACTACTTGTCGGGCCATCGGGACCTCGGTGTGCACACCGAGATGTTCACCGAGGCTTTGCCCGGGCTGGTGAGCCGGGGCGTGGTGACGGGCGAGCGCAAGAATTTCCATCCCGGCAAGGTTGTCGCCGGCTTCATCATGGGCACCCGCGAGGTGTACGATTTTGCCCACGACAATGCGCTGATCGAGTTCCATCCCACCGACTATGTGAACCATCCGGTGAACATCGCGCGCAACGACAACATGGTGGCGGTCAACAGCGCCATTCAGGTCGATCTGACGGGGCAAGTGTGTTCCGACTCCATCGGCGAAATGATCTACAGCGGATTTGGAGGGCAGGCCGACTTCATGCGGGGGGCGGCCATGTCCAAGGGTGGTCTGCCGATCATTGCGCTGCCCTCGGTGACCAGCGATGGCACGACCTCGCGCATCGTGCCCAATCTCGACAACGGCGCGGGCGTGGTCCTGACCCGGGCGGACGTGCACACGGTGGTGACCGAGTTTGGCGTCGCCCACATGCTTGGGCGCAACGTGCGCCAACGCGCCGAAGCTCTGATCGCCATTGCCCATCCGGATTTTCAGGAAACGTTGTTGGCCCTGGCCCACAAACGTGGATTATTCGGGCGGCTTTTCCCCGGCGGCTTGCCAGTTCAATAGGCCGTTGGCGGGTTTTGGCTCAGCAGATGCAGTGAGGTGACCAGTTCGGTCATGGCTTCCTGCAGGTCGGCCGGCACGGTCACCGGTTCGTCGAGCCTTGCGCCCAGGATGTTCTCCAGGCGTTGGGCCGCATCGCACACAGCGCGGCCGCCGATGTTGCCGGCGGTGCCGCGCAGGGCGTGGGTCAGGTGCAGAGCCAGGTCCCAGTTCTGTTCGCGCAACGCGGCCTCAATCAGTATCAGGTCAACCGCGTGTTGCTCCAGGAAAAGCCGGGCCAGTTGGGTGAGCAGGGCCGTATCGCCGCTCATGTTTTCCAGGACCTCTTCGTAGTCGAGTCCGGGGTAGGGATGGGGCGCTGTCGCAACAGGTGTCATCAACTGGCCTTTCGCCATGGGGTGAAGCGAACTCTTTCTTTCGGCCATCCGGCTCAATCCATTGAGAAAAAAGCCCTGTTGACATTTCGTCAATTTGTTGACAATTTGTCTAGCCGCCCCGAAGTGTGGGCCGGCGCTGCTGATCATCACGAATGAGGCTAGTATGGAAAACACGAATCCCGCCAGCGGGGCCCCTGGTACTGGACCATCGTCCCAGGCGGACCAGACACCGGAGAACGACGCCACGATTCTGGTGGTCGATGACGAGCCCGAACTGAGTCGTGCCCTGAGCAAGCTGTTGGGACGTAACGGATATCATGTTCTGACGGCCCTCAATGGTGAAGAGGGTCTGGCTTTGTTGCGGCAGCAGGAAATCCATCTGGTCCTTTCGGATCTGCAGATGCCCAAAATGGGGGGCCTGGATTTGCTGAAGGCTGCCCAGGTGGTCTCGCCCCAGACCGAGTTCGTGATCATCACCGGCCACGGCACCATTGAGACCGCCGTGGATGCCATGAAATCCGGAGCCTACGATTTTATTGAAAAACCTTTCAGCACCACCACGACGCTAAAAGTGGTGCGCAAGGCGCTGGAAAAGCAGAACCTGATCGCTGAAAATCGGCAACTGCGCCGCAAGCTGGAAGAGATGCAGGGGCTGAGCGCGATCATCGGCAACAGCGACCCGATGCGCGTGGCGATCGAGACGGCGCGGCAGGTGGCGGCCAGCAGCGCGACGATTCTGGTGACTGGCAAAAGCGGTACGGGTAAAGAGGTGTTCGCCTCGGCGATCCATCGCTGGAGTGATCGCGCCAAGCGGTCCATGGTGCGGGTCAGCTGTGCGGCCTTGCCCGAGTCCCTGCTGGAAGCCGAACTTTTTGGCTACGAAAAAGGAGCCTTCACCGGCGCCATGGCCCGGCGGCGTGGCCGCTTCGAGGCGGCCGACAAGGGCACCCTGTTTCTGGACGAAGTGGCCGAGATGACTCTCACCACCCAGGTCAAGTTGCTGCGCGTGCTGCAGGAGGGTGTGATCGAGCGCCTGGGCGGGCACGAGGCCATCAAGGTGGATGTGCGCATCATCGCGGCGACCAATGCCGACCTGCCCGAACGCGTGGCCGAAGGGACCTTCCGCGAGGACCTCTTCTATCGCCTGAACGTGATCAATCTGGAGCTGCCGGAGTTGCGCCGCCGCGGCGGTGACGTCGACCTGCTGGCGAACTTTTTCCTGCAGAAATATAATGAGAAAAACGGCAAGGATCTGCAGGGATTCACGCCGGCGGCCCTGGAAGTGCTGGCCCGTTACAGTTGGCCAGGCAATGTGCGCGAGCTGGAAAATGCCATCGAGCGCGCAGTGGTCCTGAGCAAAGATAGCCTGGTTGATGTCGATGTCCTGCCCCCCGGCGTGGTGGCTGGACGCCAGCGCATCGACATGGTGAGCATCCCGGTGGGCACGGCCTTGAAGGACGCGGAAATGGAACTTATCCAGGCCACGATGGACAGCGTTGGCGGCGACAAAGAGACAGCCGCCAACATCCTGGGCATCGCCGCGCGGACAATTTATCGAAAAATGCAATAATCCAGGACCCAACGCCTTCTTGACCCGGTTTTAGGGCCTGGCTATATTGTCGCCGCATTCCCGCGAGAGTGGCGGAACTGGCAGACGCGCAGGATTTAGGTTCCTGTGGGGTAACCCGTGGGGGTTCGAGTCCCCCCTCTCGCACCACGCAAAACGAAGCAAGGCAAAACGAAACCTAAGGATAGGATTGATGGCTGAAAACCAGCAGAACGATACTCCGGAAGTGCCGGAAGCCGCGCAGAAGCCGAAGGGTCCCATCACCACGACCCTCGAGTCTCCTGAGACCTGGAAACGGATCGTGAAGGCCGAGATTGCTCGCGAGCACTACGATAAGGAGTTCGCCAATCGCCTGAAGAAGGCGGTCAAGGGCCATCAGAAGCCTGGCTTCCGCAAGGGCCGTACGCCCAGGGCGGTCGTCGAAAAAGAGATGGGCGATATGCTGCGCATGGAGACCATCGAGGGTCTCGTGCCCACTGCGTGGATGACCGGCGTGATCGAGCACAAGCTGTCGCCGATCACTGACCCGTCCCTGGAGAACCTCGAATTTGGCGAAGAGGGCCCCCTGAAATTCGACCTCGTGGTCGAAGTGCGCCCCGATATCACCGTGGGCGATGTCGAAGGCATCAAGGTCAAGCGCCGCGCCGCCGAGGTGACGGACAAGGACGTAGACGACGTGCTGACCCGCCTGCAGGAAAGCCGCGCCGCCTACGAAAAGGTGGATCGGGTCAGTGAGATCGACGACCAGATCAGCCTCGACCTGGTGCCCGGCGCCTGGGAGGGCCAGTCTGACGAGGGCAAGGTCATTGCAGACCAGAAATTTGTCCTGGGAGCGGCCAGCAATATGCCGGCTTTCAATGAGAAACTGGTGGGCGTTTCGGCGGGCGACGAAAAAGTGGTCGAAGTCGTCTATCCCGATGATCATCCCAACGAGTCCCTGAAGGGACAGACCATTGCCTTCACCTGCCAGGTCAAGGAAGTGGCGGCCAAGGTATTGCCTGAATTGACCGACGAATTGGCAGCCGAAGTGGCTGGTGGCAAAACGCTGGCTGAATTGAAAGAGGAAATCCAGTCGGACCTGGGCAAGGAAGCCGACAAGCGGGTCGCCCAGGAACTGGACGCCCAGATCCAGGCGGAACTGATCAAGCGCCACGACGTTGAACTGCCCCCGTCCATGATCGAAAAATACCTGGAGTCGGGCCTGCAGGAGATGCAGAAGCGCAATGCCCAGATGGGCCGCGCCAGTTCGCCCGAAGAGGAAGAGGAATACCGCACTGCGGGCCGTCCTCACGCCGAAAAGGCCCTCAAGGGGATGATGCTTCTGGAAGAGGTGCGGCAGAAGGAAGATATCAAGGTCACGGCCGAAGATGTCGATGAACGGATTGAAGAAGTCGCCGCCGAGAACAGTTTCGATGTTGATAAATATCGGGACTTCGTCAACAGTGGGGACGAGAAGGAACGCTTGGAATACGACCTGCGGGAACGCAAAACCTACGATTTCCTGCTCTCTAGAGCTGTCATCGAGGACGTTTCGGCAGACACGGAAGTTTTAGCTGCAGAAGAGGAGTGATCAATGCTGGTGCCGATGGTAGTCGACCAGACTAGTCATGGTGAACGGGCCTATGACATTTATTCCCGTTTGCTGAAGGATCGGATCATTTTTCTGGGCTTCCCGGTTGACGACAATATCGCCAACCTGATTATCGCCCAAATGCTGTTCCTGCAGGCGGAAGACCCCGAACGGGACATCTACCTGTACGTCAACAGCCCCGGTGGCAGCGTGACCGCGGGTCTTGCCATCTATGATACTATGCAATACATTACCAATGACGTGGTTACCATCTGTATGGGCCAGGCAGCCAGCATGGGCGCGGTCCTTTTGGCGGCCGGTGCGGACGGCAAACGTTCGGCTCTGAAGAACTCCCGGGTCATGATTCACCAGCCCCTTGGCGGTAGCCAGGGACAGGCCAGTATGCTGGAGATCTACACCAAGGAAATCCTCAATATCCGGGACAAGCTCTACGGCATCCTGGCCAAGCATTCGGGACAGACCATCGAAAAAATTGCCACAGACAGTGACCGCGATTTCTTCATGTCGGCCGATGAGGCCAAGGAATACGGCCTGGTGGACAAGGTGATCGAAAATCGCAGTGAGATTGAGCCCGTGAAACCCAAGGGCAAGAAGTAGGCTGGACAAATAGGCAAGGCGGGATTTTTCCCGTCGGCAAATTGATGGATCGGGGGCCGATGGAATTGGCCCCGGTTCAGCGGAGGACCGATGAAGCGACGCCAAAATGGCAGCCCCCAGATGATCAAATGCTCGTTCTGTGCCCGTGGGCAGGACGAAGTGGCGAAGCTTGTCGCCGGCCCGTCGAGTGTGTACATCTGCAGCGAGTGCATCAAGCTGTGCAATGACATCCTCGAGGGCGAACTTCTGGATGAAGCCACCTTGGCCCCGCCCAAGTTCCCCAAGCCCCGGGAAATCCGCGACTATCTTGAGCAGTACGTCATTGGCCAGGAAGAGGCCAAGGTCAGTCTCTCGGTCGCGGTCTATAACCACTACAAGCGCATCCACCAGAAAAAGACCAGCGACGGCGTGGAGATCGACAAGTCGAACATCCTGCTGTTGGGAAATACCGGTACCGGCAAAACGCTGCTGGCCCAGACTCTGGCTAAGTACCTGAATGTGCCGTTCGCCATTGCCGATGCCACGGCGCTGACCGAGGCCGGTTATGTGGGCGAGGATGTCGAGAACATCCTGGTGCGCCTGTTGCAGGCGGCGGACTACAATATTCCGGCGGCCGAACAGGGCATTGTCTACGTCGATGAGATCGACAAGATCGGGCGCAAGAGCGGCAATCCTTCGATCACCCGTGACGTGTCGGGCGAGGGCGTGCAGCAGGCGCTGTTGAAAATTCTGGAAGGTACAGTGGCCAACGTGCCGCCGCAGGGCGGGCGCAAGCATCCCCAGCAGAAGTACCTCGAGGTCAATA
>CAZLUL010000186.1:0-8306 GCA_964562635.1 uncultured Fibrobacteraceae bacterium
AAAGGTGACCGGCCTGGTGGTGGGTGTGCAGAAACTGGATTTCGAGGCCAAAGAGGCCGGTGGCGTGAAGCTCAAGGATGTGGGGAAGGTCTACGGGCCGGAATATCGGGTCAATGCCGAGCGCCTGAAAGTGGCCCGCTGGCTGGCTGACTACTACATGTTGCCGGTGGGCGAAGTGGTGCCGCTGTTTCATCCGCCGGCCCCGGGCACCAAGGCGCGCGGTGGCCGCGCCGCTGAAGAAGATTACCCCACGGTGGACCAGCCGCTGATCACGTTGTCCGACGCCCAGAAGACCGCCGTCGCCGCCGGCAGTGCCCACCTCAAGGACCACAAGTATGCCGGCCTGCTATTGCATGGGGTCACCGGCAGCGGCAAGACCGAAGTCTACCTCACGCTCATCGAAGAGGCCCTGGCCCTGGGCCGCACCGCGATCTTCCTGCTGCCCGAAATTGCGTTGACGCCCCAGACGTTGTCGCGCATCTCGGCCCGCTTTGGCGAGCGGGTGGCCGCCATCCACAGCGGTTTGTCGGCCGGACAGCGTTGCCTGGTGCACGAAGGCGCCGCTCGTGGCGAAATCGACGTGGTGGTGGGGCCGCGTTCGGCCCTGTTTGCGCCGCTGCAGAACCTGGGCATCATCGTGGTCGACGAAGAGCATGAGAATTCGTACAAGCAGGACGAAAAGCCCCGTTACCACGCGCGCCACACCGCCCTGGTGCGCGGGCGCGAAAACAAGGCGTTGGTGGTGCTGGGGTCGGCCACACCGGACCTCGAGAGCATGAACAACGCCCGCAACGAACGTTTTGAACTGCTCGAGTTGCCCGAGCGCATGGGCGGCACGCTGCCGGTGGTCGAAGTGGTGGACATGCGGGGGGCCCAGACCGTCGAGGGCTTCACCCCGGCGTTGACCGAGGCCATGCAGCAAACACTCGAGTCCGGTAAGCAGATCATTTTGTACTACAACCGGCGGGGTTTTGCCCGGGTGGTGCAGTGCACTTCGTGCGGCGAGGTGGTGATGTGCCCCAACTGCGACATCGGGCTGACCTACCACCTGCGCCCGCGCCGACTGCTGTGCCACTATTGCGGTCATACCGACAACTTGCCCGAGACGTGCCCGGACTGCGGCTCTGACGAAACCCAGCCTTCAGGGGGCGGCACCGAGAAGGTCGAGCTGCACCTGCAGGCGCATTTTCCGGAGGCCCGCCTGCTGCGCCTGGATCGCGATACGACCACGCGGCGGGGCAGTCACAAGAAAATTTTGGCGGCTTTTGCCCGCGGCGAGGCCGACATCCTGATCGGTACCCAGATGGTGGCCAAGGGGCACCACTTTCCCAACGTATCGCTGGTCGGCGTGCTGGCCGCCGACGACGGTCTGGGGTTGCCGGATTTCCGGGCCGCCGAAAGGTCGTTCCAGTTGCTGACCCAGGTGGCCGGACGCTCGGGGCGCACGGGCAACGGGCGCGTGATTTTCCAGGCCTGGCAACCGGAGCATCCGGTGATCCAGGCGGCAGCGGCCCACAACTACGGCGCCTTCATCGATGACGAATTGCCAGCCCGCAAAGCCCTGGGTTACCCACCGCACCGCCGGTTGCTGCGGCTGGGGGTTACGGGTAAACGCCAGGGCGAGGCCTCTGAAGCGGCTGATCGCCTGGCTGAGGTGATCCGTGGCAGTTTCGTGCGGCCGGGCCTGACGGTGCTGGGGCCGGCGCCAGCGGTCTTCCCCCGCCTGCATGACCGCTTCCGCTTCCAAATCCTGATCAAGGGCACCCTGAACAAGGGAGAAAAAGCCTGGCTGACGGGTGTTCTGGCCAATCTGCGCACCAGCTACCGGGGAATTGACGCGGTGCACGACGTCGATCCGGTCTCGGTTTATTGACCGGGTTCTGTTATTTGTTTTCTGAATCTGCTATTATGGACCTCCGGATCCACTAAAGGGTTGGATTTTTGCAGGCGATCACCCAGATCGCAAATTTTTGTTTCATTGTGCCTGAAAGGTTCGTGATGTCGCGCCATTCTGCCGTGTATTCTGCCCTGTTTTTGACGATGGTTTTGGTCCTGTTTGGCAGCGGTCCGGCCTTGGCGGCCAGCGAGCCGGATTTTGACGCCTTGCGTCGGCAGGCCGCCGAAAATGGGGGCCACTGGGAAGTCGACGAAACCTTCAGCCGTTCGTTGACCGACGAAGCACGCGCCAACCTCAACGGTTATGCACCGCCGGCGGGCTATCGGGCCGAGCTCGAAAAACATCTCAAGATCTATCCCATCAACAAGGCTTTGCCGACGAATTTGAACTGGCGCGATCTGGGCGGCATCACGCCGGTGAAAAACCAGGCCAGTTGCGGCTCCTGTTGGGCCTTTGCGGCCACGGCCGAGATGGAAGCGTTCGTCAAAATCTATTATGGCGTGGAGTTGGACCTTTCGGAACAGCAGGTTGTCAGCTGCAACCCCTATGGCGCCGGTTGTGGCGGCGGTTGGGCTGACGCGGCCTATTACATTTTTCAGCAGCGTGGTGCGGTGCTGGAGAATTGCCACCCCTACCTGCAGGCCGACCCGCCGGTGGCTCCGTGCGAAGAAGCCGACTACAAGAAGTACGCCTGGATCGACGGCTTCAACTACATCAGCAACGACGTGGAACAGATCAAGGCGGCCCTGCAATATGGACCCGTGTGCACGGGCATTGATGGTGGTCCGGCCCTGGAGGCCTACGGCAGCGGCTGTTTTGATGTGCCGGGCGATGTGGTGAATCATCTGGTTTTGATTGTGGGTTATGACGACCGCGCCTGTGGCAACAACGGCGCCTGGCTGATCAAGAACAGCTGGGGTCCGAGCTTTGGCGAGGGTGGTTATGTGTGGGTGCAGTATGGCGCGGCCCTGACCGGACGCAGTGTTTCCCAGCTGCAGTACACCGCACCGCCGGTGACGATCACGCTGGACGCCAACTTGGGTGCCGGTGGTCTGTACGGTGACCAGTGGACAGACGTTAACTGGACGACTTCCGGGCCCACGGTGCCCACGGTGGATATCTGGCTGGGCATTGATGGCGACTGCAACGATGTGCTGGTGGCCGAAAACGTGCCCAATGCCGGCACCTATGCCTGGCAGGTGCCCAATATGGGCACGGACTTTGGCAGCCTGGTCGTTTACCCGAGCACGGGCACCGATCAGGGGTATGGCTTCAACAAGGACCCGCTGAAGATCATCGGGCACAAGACCCGCTACGTTTCCACTCAGGGCAGCAATGCCGCTCCCTACGAATCGGTGGCCACTGCGGCCCACACCATTGGCGCTGCGGTGAACGCCTGCACGGGCACCGATACGGTCCTGGTGGCCGGTGGCGACTATCTCGGCAACATCACCCTCAGTTCGCCGGTGAAAGTGCTGGGCTCGTGGAACGAAAGCTTCACGGTCCAGGATCGCGCGGCACACCCGAGCCGACTGCAGGGTGGCAGCTCGGCCGTGCACGTGTATTCCGGTGCTGGCGACTTTGGCCAGATCGACAGTTTCATCCTGCACGACTGTAGCGGCGGCAACAGTTCCGAGCCGGTCGGTGGCCAGCATGGTGGCGCGATCTACAGCAAGGGCGCCTCGCCGACCATCAGCAACTGCGTCTTTACGGACAACCGGGCCGCAGTCGGCCTGAGCCTCGGCTATGGCGGCGCGGTTTGTGTGATCGATGGCGCGCCGGTTTTCGAGAATTGTGAATTCCGCGGCAACATTGCCAGCAGCGGTGGGGCCGTCGGCGTCTTTGGCACGGCCCACGTGACATTCATCAACTGTGATTTTGCCGTCAATACGTTGAGCGACAGCCTGGGGACCAACCTGGGCGGCGCCTTGTACGTTGATGGGGCGACCGTGACGATGACCGGCGGCACAGTGATCAACAATGGCGCGGCCGGACAGGGTGGCGCGTTGTACCTGTTGGCGGGCCAGGCCACGTTTGATGGTGTGGAAGTGCGCAACAACCGTGCCCGTGCGGGTGGCGGCGCAATTATGGCCAATGGTGGCTCGCTGACCCTGCGCGGCGTGCAGTTGCTGGACAACAGCACCTTGGTGGGCAACGGCGGTGGCGTGAACGCCAACGCGGCGGCCCTGACCCTGCGCAACGTGCGGGCCAAGGGAAATACCGCGGCCAATATCGGTGGCGCGGTGAGCGCGTTTTCGGCCAGTGGCGTGGTGGAGAACTGCCTCTTCGACGGCAATACCAGTGGCAGCGTGGGCGGCCTGTTCTGGTTGGGCGCCGGGCCGACCAGCGTGCGCAACAACATGGTGATGGAAAATGCCGGCGGTGGCCTGATGGTCAGCGGCACCGAATCAGTCGAAAACTGGAACAACATCTGGAACAATGCCGGGGGCGACAATCTTTCGGCTCCGGCCGGAACCCACTCCTTCAGCCTCGATCCGCTCTTCGTCAATGTGGCGGCGGGCGATTTTGGCCTGGGCCAGTATTCGCCCAACGTCGATGGCGGTGCCGATGATGCGGCGTGCCTGGATCCCGACGGAAGCTGCGCCGACATTGGCCTGAAAGGCGGACCGGCTGCGGCCTTCGTGGCTCCGGTTGCTGTGGCGGGCACCGCGCTGACTGATCTGGGCGGCGGCGATATCCGCGTGACTTGGCAGGCGGCGGCGGACCCGACCATTTCCCACTATGTCGTGTACCGCGACACCGCGGCGATCTTCCGGCCCTCGGCGGCCAAGGTCGTCTTCAGTGTGCCGCATCCCGGCACCACCGGTGTCGACAGGCCGCCCGTGGGCGATTGGTACTATCTCGTGGCCGCCATCGACAGCGATGGTTACAGCGGTGGCTACAGCGACCGCGTCTTTGCCAGTGGGGGTGGAGCCAGCGCCGTGGGAGATTCCGATCTGCCGCGCAGCATGGCCATCACGGGCATCGCGCCCAATCCGTTCAATCCCCAGACCAAGATCTCCTACGACCTGCCCCGGGACGG
This sequence comes from uncultured Fibrobacteraceae bacterium, assembly GCA_964562635.1. Taxonomy (GTDB): domain Bacteria; phylum Krumholzibacteriota; class Krumholzibacteriia; order LZORAL124-64-63; family LZORAL124-64-63; genus JAGRNP01. Next base: position 4,941 of record CAZLUL010000186.1, read on the forward strand.
CCAGGTGCAGATGTCGGTGTACGATGTGCGCGGGCGCCACGTGCGGGTGCTGGTGGACGGTGTGGTCAACGCCGGGCGCCACAGCGTCAACTGGGATGGACGGGATCAGGGCGGACGCAGTGCCGCCGCCGGGGTCTACTTTGTGCGGATGAATGGTCCGGCAGGGGTTCTGACCAGCAAGATGGTATTGGCCAAATAGGGAAGCTGGCGGGTGTCATTTCAGTGGGCCCGTCTGACCGGGAGGTGCCTTGATGCGCAAAGCCCTGATCATCGCCTTTGTGGCCAACCTCATTCTGACGGCGGTCTCGGTGGCCCTGTTGCCCGAGCAGGTGGCCATTCATTTCGGTGGCGGTGGGCGCCCCGATTCCTGGGCCGCCAAGGAATTCAACGCCCTCATCTTTCTGGTCCTGGAAATCCCCCTGTTCCTGATGTTCTATTACGCGTCGGCGTTGCCTCTGGGGGTCTCCCGCAAGATCGTGAATATCCCACACAAAGATTATTGGCTCAGCGAAGAAAACTTCCCGCGCTTTCGCCAGAAGCTGGGCCAGCACATGGCGGAATTTGGCGTGGCGATGTTCGTCTTTTTGTTCTGCATCAGCTTGCTCACCCTGCAGGCCAATCTCCATGATCCGGTCGTCCTGAATGAAACGCTTTTCATGGTGGTGTTCGTGGCCTATATGTCCTATACGCTCTTGTGGTTGGCGCGATTGGTCCGGGGGTTCCAACCCCAATGAGGCCGAATGCCCATAATTCGTCGAGTTCAGAGTTTTATTGCCAGCGTTTTGCCAAACAACCCAAGGGAATTCTACCAATGTTCAATCGTGGGCTGGCTTTCCTGGCGATCATCTGTCTGTGCAATGCCAGCGGCGTCCTGGCGGCCGAACGACCGCTGCTCAGCCGCGACGGCCTGATCATCCACGGGGGTGACGGTGTGGGGCAAGCGGTTGGCGATACGATCAACCTGATGGGTGCCGCGGGTGGGGGCGCGCCATATACGGGCGACTTCGATTCCGGCTGGAACGGCTGGACTTCCAACGACCTCACCCAACCGACCAGCACCCATTGGCGAGTCAGCGACTTCAATCAGGCGGGTGCCGGGAACCTGGCCGCCTGGTGCGGGGACCTGGACCTGACCGGTTGCACCGGTGGCGGTGATGTGGCCGGTGGCTACGGCAACAACTGGCATGATCTGCTGGTCTATCGCGCGACGGTTGCCAATCCGGCCCTCGCCGCCGAAGTCACCGTGACTTCTGTTCTGCAATACGACACCGAACCCGGCTATGATTTTTTGCGCCTGAGCACCTCCGATACCAACGGGCGGGCTTTCACCGACCTTCAGGTCTGGGATGGCAGCGGCACCGAGTCGATTTCCCACGTGGTGACCTTCCAACCATCCGAATTGCTCGGCGGCACGGACGTCGCGGTGTGGTTTCGCTTTCAGTCCGACGACGGTTGGTCGGATGAGGATTGTCTGTGGCCCTCGGTGGGCGCGGCGCAGATCGACGACATCAGCGTGACCACCAGGCAGTCCGGCCAGGCGGATCTGGTCAGCTTTACAGATTTTCAGGACGGCACTTTTGGTGATTGGATTCCGGCTTTTCCGACCGGCGTGGGCGATTTTGCCAACCTCTGGTCCGGGCTGGAAGAGCTGGACAACTGTGCGACCGACTACACCCAACAGGTTGCTTTTATTGACGACGGTCAGGTGGTCACGAGCACGGGCGGCACCATGTGCATCAATTGGTGCTACGGTCCGGGCGGATATATCGTCAATACGACCGGGGGCCTGGCTGGACCCGCTGCTCATCTGCACAATGTTGTCGATTCGCCGGTGATGAACTGGCCGGATGCTGCGCGTGACGGCATCACGCTGAGCTATGATCTTTTCCGGCACGAAGAATTGGGAGCCGACGCCGTCGGCATGTTCGCCACCTGGAGCGTGCGCTCGGCCGATACGGACGGCTCGGCCGGCCATGGGGCGCAGTCGCTCGGCGAGCAACCCTTCCGGAACCACAACCTGGTGTACTACGGTCACCCGATCTACTTGCGGCCCACCCACAATGTGACCGGCTTGATGAATCCGGGCCGGGACGAGGTGCAGGTGCGGCTGGGGGTGTACGAACTGGGCTGGGTCTGGGGCTGGAATGGAAATGACGGCCACCCGGCCCCGTATTTCGACAATGTGGCGGTTAAGGTCTTCTCTCCGACCGGCCCGGCCATGACGGCCCGTGAAGTGGACCTGGCCCAGGACAACTTTCCGGAAATCGATGTGATCGATCCGGGCAATTTGGGCTCATTGCATGTGCGCTTCGACATGGCGCGCAACATCTCGCCGGCCGGTGATTTGCGCAATGATCCCGGTGATTCGGTGGTGGTGGACATCGTTCCGGTTCGCTCTGGCGCCAGCCTGGTGGCGGCGCCCGTGATGCACTACACGATTGCCGCCAACCCCCTGTTCAACGCGTTTCGGACCCTGGCCACCAGTGGTATCCGGACCGGTGTGCCTGCCGTTGGTGCGGCGGGCGTGGCTCACCCGACCGCCTGGGCTTTTGATCTGCCCGACACTGGGGGCCTGTTTCCGGGCGATGTGTTGCACTATTACATCAGTGCGAGCGATCAGGTTGCCGGTGATGTCCAGCAGGCCACCCTGCCGGTTGATCTCACCGGGTTTGGCGATTTCAGCACCACCGGAACCTACAATGGCCGTTTCGTGGTTCGGGCTTTGCCGACGATTGTGGCGGGGCTCGGTGGCAGTGTTGAAGCGCCCGGTTTGCTGTTCTGGAACGACTTTGCGGCCGGCGCGCCAGAGCAGACCTGGCACAGCTCTTTTGCCGGCCTGAGCCTGCTGCCAGGGGTGGATTACGACACCTATTATACCAACGGGCCCGATTCCGGGGTCGGCAATGGGTTGGGCGGGCGCACCGCTGGCCCGGCTCTCGCGTTTTACAATGAGTTGTGCTACTCGTCGGGCGACCTCGGCACGTTCACCATCTCCAATGGCGATTTCCGTCAGGATGCCGGCGATGATATTGGCGCCTTGCGCAGCTGGCTCGCTGCGGGCAACAAGGATGTCTTTCTCACGGGAGACAATGTGGCCTTCGATCTGGGGGTCAACGCCGGTGCCGAAGGGCGCTCATTTGCGGAGGACGTGATGGGGCTGGATGTCGTGACGGGGAACATTCGCACTTTCATTACCAATCAGGCGACGCCGCTGATCCTGGCTGTGCCTGAGGCGCCGGTTTTTGAATCCATCGGCAGTTGGATTGCCTATGGGGGTTGCCAGAGTATCAATACGTTTGATGGAGTCACGACCCGGGCCGGAGCCGTGCGTCTGGCCGAATTCACCGATCCCGGCGGGACTCTTGG
>CAZLUL010000187.1:0-8297 GCA_964562635.1 uncultured Fibrobacteraceae bacterium
GGCCCGATACCGACTTTGAATATGTCGAATACGCTCAATTCCATAGGTAAACCCCCGTGATGGCTACGCGGTCGAAGATGGCAAGTGAAATGTAGTCAAAATGATTGGCCCATGCTCGGATAGCTCCCAATTGCTCGAAAATGAATTTGTAGTAACGGTAGATATAGTCGCGAAAAACGATAGCCCATTAGACAATTTATGCGGGGGGTCAATGGAGTAATTTGTTGTCTTTCCCGAAATCGTTTTATCTGTCCCTGGTGCATGGACCTTGCATGTTGTAGAGCGCTCCATACATCCTCCTTTTCCAGCGGATGAAGAGGTTTGGGATGTCTAGATCGAGGTAGGTGGAGAGGTGGCCGTAGAAGGGCGCTTGTGGTCTGCTCTAAAAGCGCTCTATCGCTAGTCGGTAGTGATGCATGGCCGGTGTTGCTCAGCCAAACAAACGCTTGCAGCCGACATTCGCGTCTGTCACACCTTGTGCTGGCGCACAAGCTGCGCCAAACACGCTTGCAGCTGAATCTAACGTTGGGCTGCCGAGAAGAGGAGCAGTGAAGATGAAGGCTTCTACATGGATATTTATTCTGTGCATAACTTTCATTCCCCAATTCATTTTCGGGGTGGAATCAGTTATCACAGCAAATCCTTTGCCGGCAAATCGAATTGTCTTCGGCTCTTTTCGTGAAGCAGGTTTTTCGAGTTCAATTTATTCCGTTCGACAAGACGGTACAGACGAAAGGCAGCTGTCGATATATGACACCGGGGAACCCGCATCTTTGGATCCCTGGCCTACGTTTGAAGGATCAGTTTTGCTTTTCTCTCGTGGAGGAGGAGGCCATCGCAGTTCAGTGTGGCGATTGGACGTGAAGAAACATCTTGAGTCCAGCCTGACTGGCAATGTGATGGTTCGATTCAATAACGGAAGAGCGTGGCCTTCGGTGCGACCCGGCCACCAACAATATGTATACGTTAAGGAAGAGGCCGGAATACGTGGCCTTGTGCTTGCCAGTCTCGATAGTTCGTCCTCAAGGGATTTGGGACCCGGCGAATTTCCGAGTTGGTCGCCAGACGGTTCGCAATTGGCCTACCAGCTAGCGGCTGGTGATGGTTTTCGAGTTTGGGTTATGACTCTTGGCGAGGGACGCTCGCGTCCAATCACTGATTCGGATTGGCAAATGTCCTATCCCGCGTGGTCTCCAACTGGGGAGAAAATATTGGTCAGTGGGAGATCGGACGAGGGAAGTGATCTCTTTGTCATTGATCTGGAGGGTGGCGCATCCGAGCGCGTAACATCTACACCTACAGTGTCAGAGATTGCGGGAAGTTGGTCTCCAGACGGACGGTTTGTGGCTTTTTCGGCACGTTCTTCCAATTCGACCGATGGCTGGCAGCATAGCATATTCGTATTGGATTTGGAGACCGGTGAATCAAATGAGATTACGTCAGGGCGATTTCACGATTCCCGGCCGACATGGATTAGTGTCGGCGCGCCATAACAATCGCTTACACCTGACAATCGCGTCTGTCACGCTGCGAGTTGGCGTACGAACCGCGCCAGCCACGCTCGCAGGTGAAGCCAACGTTAAGCGAATAGCGGGTGGATCTTGAGTACATGGGGACGACGAATTGTAGGTGTTTTGCAGATTGCTGGCGGGGCGACTGGTTTTCTAATGGCCGTGTCGGCACTTTTGTCTGAACCTGCGAGGCTGAATCCGTTGTACGAAGAGGTGTTGCTCTGCAGTGTAGGTGGGCTGTCTATTGTTGCGGGAGTATTGGTTCTGGAGAGCCAACCCCAAGGTCTGTTTCTTTCAAAAATAGTTCAGTTGTTGTCTTTGCCTGTCTTGTTTTCGCCGATGCTGAGCTACCAGCTTCTTTCGGGCCTTACGGTAAGGGCTGCAATCGGCTCTGCTAGTGGCGTTCAGACGTTTTGGGCTAATGTTGGCCTTGGTGTTGTTTGGCTACCTGCATCGTTGCTCTTTCGACGGACAAGCTGTTGTAGAGATGCACATTACGGAGACTTTCGATTGAGAGTTGCCTTGCAAACGCTGGCAGCTGGAGCCAACGTTGTGCGGGGGGGAGAATGCTGGATTTGCTCGACGAAAAGGGGGATGCCGTGTCTCTGATTTCTTACCTGCTGCCATTTTTGGTTGCGTCTGTAGTGGCAACGATTTTGGAGACTCTGTTTTGCAGGTTTGGGGTTCAGAAGCGATTTTTAAGAACCGGGCTGTATTTGCTTGTCATTCCGGTCATTTTTAGTCTGACTCGTGATGCCGTCCCAAGTGGGATGGTTCTATTGTGCAACTCGCTGGGTTTGGCGACCATTGTGGCATCCTTCTGGTGGGCGAAACGCTCGGAAGCAAAAGTTGTCCGCACGGAATCTGTCGGAGTGTTGGCCGAGGGTGAATCTCAGTAGGTGTGGCGATAAAAGCTGCCTTATACTGAGGCAGAAGTTGCGGCAGCCATGCTTGCATCTGTAACCAACGTCATAAAAGCTGGGAGATGTTTGTGTCAAATCTCGTAGACATTATCAACAATGATGGGATCTATGTCGTTCGGTTGATGATCGCTATGGTCCTCGGGGGACTCGTCGGTGCCGAGAGGCAAACCAGAGGTCGGTCGGCGGGCCTACGCACGAATATTTTGGTTTGCCTGGGATCGGCTGCAGTTATCGTTGCCTTCCAGAAACTGTCCCTGGAATTTGGTATGGGGGCAGAATCTGCGATTCGTATGGACCCAGCTCGCGCGGCAGCTGGAGTAATCACCGGAATTGGCTTTCTTGGGGCTGGCACAATAGTAAAGAGTAAGGATTTTGTGCGTGGCTTGACAACCGCAGCCTCAATCTGGGTTGTTGCCGCCATCGGTGTTACCGTCGGGCTTGGTGAATACGTAATTGCGGTGGCACTCACCCTGTTTGTCCTTTTTTCGCTCTATGCGCTTCATCGCCTCCCCATTGGTTCAGACCATTATTTCTCATTGCATCTGAAGTGGCATGGCGATCTCAAGATACTGGACGAAATCGTTGAACAGCTCCTTGAAGAAAGCGTGCACATCAAGAGTCGAAACGTGATTCGCCAGCCAGCTACGGGGAAATGCCAGGTTGTTTTGGGCCTCCGTATACGCGATCTTGGGCAGCACGATATCGAGACGATTAACCGGTTGCAGGCCGACGAGCGTTTTGACGAAATCGCTTGGGGGTAAGATGTCCCCGGCGCACCTAGTTTTAGACGCCATTCGCCACCCGCTATTGGTCGGCGGATTGCAGCACATTGGTGCTGACCTGCACCCAGATGCGGTGACGAGCATGACGTGTAGCGCAGATTCGTTTCAAGCGCTGCCGCCTGTCTCGGGGGGGCTTTGATAGGCTCCCGCGGCGTAGGTCAGTTCATAACTGTGAGAGTAGATTTCGATGAGATTTCCAAAAGGGTCTTCGCAATACACCATGCGGTAGGGCTTCTCTCCTGGATAGTATTCGCGGACGGGCATCCGCTGCTTGCCACCGTTGGCCACGATTTTGGCCGCCAAGCCCTCGACGTCCGGGTCTTGTACGCAAAAATGAAAGACCCCGGTTTTCCAATATTCGAAGTTATTCTCTCGTTTCTCCGCGTTTCGAAATTCGAATATTTCGACCCCGATCTTGTCGCCGGTGGCCAGGTGCGCAATTCGAAAACTTCCCCAACCCTCGCCGAAAACGTCGTTGCACATCACACCGATGGCGGAATCATCCGCTACGATCTCCGTGGGCGGCATGATGACGTACCAGCCCAGAACTTCGGTGTAGAAATCGACAGCCTGCTCCAGGTCCGTAACTGATAGTCCTATATGCGAAAACGTCCTCGGGTATGTCACTGGTATCTCCTCGGGAAAAAGTCTCTGATATCGGCGATCTTTCCGGTAAGATAGAGCCTGCGGGAAAAGTGGCAAATTGGCGAAGTTGCCACCGGGAGCGGTCTGAAACGGTCTTGCAGGTGAGTCAAACGCAAGTCGAATTGATTTGGTAAAAAAGGAAAGCAGGGGTATGCGCTGGATAGCTGTATTCAAGGTTGCCGCGGCGATCATTTCGGTTTTCGGACTGGTGCAGATGGCCTTGGGCCAGGCCGTCCCCGTTGAGGTTGTCGAGACTGGCGAGGGCCAATGGCAGTTGTTCCGCGATGGCGAGCCCTACTTCATCAAGGGCGCCGGCGGCGATGGGCCAAAGGATATGCTGGCCGCAGCCGGAGCCAACACGTTTCGCACCTGGGGAGTAGGCCCCAAACTCGGCGCGCAACTCGATGAGGCCCAGGCGCTGGGTTTGACGGTCGTGGCCGGCCATTGGCTCGGTCACCCCCGGCATGGCTTTGACTACAACGACCTGGACATGGTGGCCGAACAGTTCGAGCGGGTGCGGCGGGATGTCCTGGCCTATCGGGACCATCCGGCGTTGTTGTTGTGGGCCGTCGGCAACGAGATGGAAGGGTTCGCCGAGGGTGACGACGCGGCGGTCTGGTCGCACGTGCAGGCCCTGGCCGCGATGATCAAGGGCCTGGACCCGAATCACCCCACCATGACTGTGACGGCAGAGATAGGCGGACGGCGGGTTCGCGCGGTCCACACCCTGTGCCCGGACATCGACATCATGGGCATCAACTCCTATGGCGGGTTGCCGTCTGTTCCTGAGCGATACCAGAGGTTGAGGGGCGCCAAGCCCATCATCATCACCGAGTTTGGCCCGCCCGGTACCTGGGAAATTGGCATGACCGAGTTTGGCGTGCCGCCCGAGTTGACCAGCACGGAGAAGGCAGCGGTGTATCGTGATGCCTTCACCGCGGGCTGCCTTGATGCCGGAGGACTCTGCCTGGGCGGATTTGCCTTCACGTGGGGCTTCAAGATGGAAGCCACATCCACCTGGTACGGCATGTTCCTGCCCAATGGTGACAAGCTGGCTGCCGTCGACGCCATGACGGAGATGTGGAGCGGGAAGGCGCCGGCTGACCTTTGTCCGGAGATTCGATCGTTCGGCCTGCGCGGCTCGGATGTGGTGCAGCGGGGGGATACCGTCCAGGTGGATCTCGATATCGTCGACCCCGAGGGCGCCGCCGTTGACGTGACGTGGGTGGTCACCGGCGAAATGGCCGAATACAACTCCGGTGGCGACGAGCAACCGGCGCCATTGGCGTTGGACGGGATCATCACCGCATCGTCGCCGCGGAGCGCCACGCTGGTCATGCCCAGCGGCGGTGTGTATCGTCTGTATATGACCGCGAGTGACGGTACTGGCGGTGGCGCTGCGGCAAATATTCCGATCAAGGTGGAGGGGCCGGCGGGTCAGGTCCGGGTCAAGTTGCCACTGGCGGTATATGCGGACGGGAATGCGGCGCCGTGGGCACCGTCCGGCTGGATGGGCACCCACGTGGCGCTGGCCATGGACGCCGAGTGCACCAACTCGCCCCGCAGTGGCGAGCACTGCCTCAAGTTCACCTACGACGAGCCCGGTATGTGGGTGGGGGTGGCCTGGCAGCATCCGGCCAATGACTGGGGCGAGCAGCCCGGCGGCTACGATTTGACCGGCGCCAAGAGGCTCACCTTCTGGGCCCGGGGCGAAGAGGGCGGGGAGAAGATCGACTTTGGCGTAGGCATCCTGGGCTCTGATAAAGCCTACCACGATACAGTGAAAGCCGAGCGCAAAGGCGTGAAGCTGAAGCAGGAGTGGAAGCGTTACAGCATCGACCTCAAGGGCAAGGACCTCAGCCGGATCAAGACGCCATTCGTGTGGTCCCTGGGCGGGCGTGGACGGCCCGTCACGTTCTATCTGGATGATATTCGTTTTGAGTGATGAGCCTGGGTGCTTGCGAACACCGCCAACTTCAGGTGAGAGGTTTGTTCATGAAGCCGACCAAAACGCAACGTCCCTGGCTTCGCCCACTGCTCGGGGTTCTTGTTTTTTTGACCATTGTCGGGGTCACCTTTTCGTCTGTATTTCTGGGGCGCTGGACCAGTGTTCGGGGCGTAGTGCCAGCGGAAATTGATCAGTTCTTTGTCGCGGCATTGCTTGAGGCCGGGGGAGGCACTCCCTATATCGAAATAGGGGACAGCGGTGACGCGGTTGTTCACCACGAGCAGGAAAAGGCGGGAGTGGTCCCGTTTGATACCATGACGCTTCTGGTCTGGGCTCCCGGTGACGAAAAAGTGCTTCGCGTGGATTATCCGCGTTGGTTCGTGCGATTGAAAACGTCTTCATTCCTGAATTTGGGAACCATGATCGCGGCGGCGCGCAAGGACTGGACAAACCTGGACCTCAGTGTTTCCTACGGGGATCTGAAGAAGCGGGGCCCAGGGTTATTGCTGGATCATCGCTCACAGAGCGGAACGAGGATCGTGCTCTGGACGACGAAGAAGGGCGAACAACCTTCGGGGTCGAGTCGGTGATTCGGGCTCAGGTGACCGCGGCTTCCGGTACGGACGGCTATGACTTTCACTCCCGGTACTTCTGGCCGTGGAGCGGCAGCAATGAGGACCCAGCGACCGGCGGGACCCATACATTTTTGGCCAATTACTGGTCAGAGCGGCTGGGCAAGACGAGAATGAGGTCGTATCAGTCTTCCCGAAGGTCTGGGACCATGGCGGTGGAGGTGCGGGAGGATAAGGTTATCATCATAAGCCAGGCTGTGATAGTGTTTGAGGGTAAGATGTCGTCGGTGGTTTATTCTGAACGTTGAAATACGGACCGGTTGGGGCAGATTCAGGAGAGCAACATTGTTTAGCGACTACAAAATTGAACATCGAGATAGCGTGACATTTGTGCACTTCTCCAAGAGGCCAAACTACGGCGACGCGCAGGTGGTTCTGGATGACATCAGTGCGAACTACCCCTATGAAAAACGCTTTTACGATTTTAGTGACATCATTTTTGATTTTACCGCGGAGGAAATCAAGAGAATCGCGGAGTATGGAAAAACCGTATTTTTAGGGCCCAATGCGATGGCAATTTATGCCCCCAATGACCTGACATTTGGAATAATGAGAGCGTTCGAGGTCTACCGCGAACAGGATAGTCCTACTGTTGCCAGAGTGTTTCGTGAGAAAAACGAGGCTCTGGTCTGGTTGGCGACTCAATAGGATTTGATGGTGTGCTCGATCGAGCCGCCGCCAAAAACGTACGGTCCGATCGCCGCCCCAATCCCCTGACCCTCAACCAAGCATTCAGAGAAATCCGCCAAGGGGGCTATGTGCATGATTCAATAGTTCGGTGAGCGCAGAAAAGGGAGCATTGTTTGAGTAACGAATGGGACGAATATGCCGACGGGTGGAACGCGAATGAAGATGTGGTGCGGGCGCCGTGAGTCACTCAATGAGCCGAATGGGACAACCAGTCAGGAAATATGTCATGCGTTTTCTCGTGCTTGGAATTCTGTTTTTGGCCTCGTGTGCCGCGGTTTCGGATGACCTGTCCGAACGCTTGCAACGTGAGCCCACATCCTGGGCAACGCTGGATGCCGGACCGCTGAACGAGAGAGTTGAAGAGGCTGTTGCCAGACAAGAGCCATGGCCCCGAAGCCCGCTTCTGGTGACCCTCCACCTCATTGGGGGAGACGAGGATACGAGAGAAGTTGTTTTCAAGGAAATAAAAAATCGTGGTGAGGGCGCTGACGCGACCAAAGTCGTGTGTATCCGCGAGGGATTGCTGGACGATTCTGTGCGTGGAGATTGGTACGAGTTTCATTTGAAGCGCCTACCTGACGGCACGTGGCGGGTCAGCGAGGCGAAAGCCGCCTATCGATGTTGGCGATCAAGCGATTCGGATGTGTATGAAGCAAGACCGTGCCCCTGATCGGGTGCTGTCGGCAGACACCGGTGGTCGAAGCCAACTGTGGATGTGATGCGGTTTTTCCCGTAGGATGAATGAGCCGGTAGCCCTTGAGCGGAGGATTGCGGCATTCGTCGAATAGCTTGGCCTTGTCATGATCAACATCGATTCAACCAAAACGGGGAAATGCATGTCCATCGTCTGCGCGGCCATCAAAAACGGCGTTGTTGCCATCTCTGCCGATACCCAGACCAGTTATGGTTCGTTGAGTGTCTCGGCAACCCATATGAAGAACTCGGGCAAACTCTACGCGATCAAGCGCAGCGTCATCGGTGTCGTGGGCTGGCGAGCCATGACTGACGTGTTGGAGCACTTGATGATCAACAATAAGGAGCTGTTTCAGTTGGACAGCCGGATGGACATTTTCTCCACCTTGTTGACACTGCAGCAGAAAATGAAGGATGAGTATTACATCGATACGACCGAAGACAGCGATCAGCCCGTGGAGTCCAATCAGTTG
>CAZLUL010000188.1:0-8268 GCA_964562635.1 uncultured Fibrobacteraceae bacterium
CGGGCCTGGCTGGACAGCCGGCTTGGCATCTGCCGCTGGAGCGGAAACGGTTTCGATCTGCATGTCCTGGGCGATAACCCGGACAGGACACAGGATATTAGTGACCCCAACGGCCAGGATAATTCCCCACACAATTGAGCATCTTGTAGCCGTCTTCATCATCACAATACCTCCTGCTAGTGGCCAGTTCATCAGTCGCTCAATGGGGTGGTGCGCTCTTTATGTATCCTCCCGATCAGAGGATAAAAATATTGCGGATAGGGGTTTCAACCGCCCAATCCGCCCTCCCGAATCCGTGCAATTTTCCGTATTGTACCGCACTTGCCCACGCCATTCAAGTTCCCGGCTCGCGGCCTGTCCCCCGCGAGGGCCAAACAGCCCTCGCCAGCCCGAATCTGCCGGATCCGGGTCAGCAGCAGGGCCCAGCATCTGGCCGTCGGCGTGATCGGGCGGGTCCAGGGTGTGCACAGCCGCGCTGTCCAGATGGTCATCCTCTCACGGACGCCGCGGGCCTTCATGAGTGTGATCGTGCTTTCAGACCCCTTATCGCAGGAGGGCCATTTTGCCGGTTTCGGTCCTGCCCCCGGTAGTGACCCGGTAAAAGTAGGTGCCCGAGGGAACATGTCGACCAGCGTGATCGATACCATTCCAGGGAATTTGGTGTTCACCCGCGGGATATTCTCCATTGGAGACCAAGGTGGCTACCCGGCGGCCGGCGATGTCGTGGATGACGACTTCAACCCGGGCTGTTCTGGGCACGGAAAACCGGATTTCGGTGCGTGGGTTGAAGGGGTTCGGTACGTTGCCATGCAAGGTGAAGATGGGCGACAGCGCGGCGTCCGGGGCGCCACTGACCGTCTGGCATCCTTCTCCAAAGACGCCGATTTCGGCGCCGCAGCTGTTGTTGGCGGCCAGACAATTCGATTGCTGCATGACGGTGTAGACCCCGCCCGCGGCGTCGCAGAAGAACGGGTCGGCAGTGAAGTTGCCGCCTGTATTTTTGTACCCGGCCAAGGTGCCGGTGTAGTCGCCACCCTCGTTGCCGTAGATGTCATTGCAGGTGAAGTTCCAGGTGCCGATGATCGCGGTGGACCAGAGCCCGGCACCGCCAGTGCCGAAGGCCACGACGTTGTGGCTGAAATCCAGGTCAGACACGCCGGACACGTAGACCTGGGCCCGAGACGAGACCGAACTGTTGTTGACGACCGTGGACCCGGTGAAGGTGACGTTCGGCGCGACGAGGAAAATGGTGTTCCCGTTGGTGCTCACGTTGTCGGCGAACAGATTGTTGGTCAGGATCGCCTCGGTGCCGCCTGCCTTAACGGTCAGAATGCTGCCATAGGAGCTGTTACCAACAAACTCCGAGTCCGTGCAGTAGAAATCCGCAAATTCAACATAGGCGGCAGCGCCCCAAGCGCTGTTGTTGCCGTTGAACCGGCAAGCGGTCAGGTACACCGCACCGCCGCTATGGAAAATGCCCGCACCGGCTGGGTCGATGTGTGTGTCGTAGCCGACGTTGTCCACCAGATCGCAGCCCGTCAAACGCAGATCGCCATTGAGGCTGTAGATCGCGCCGCCATTTTGGTCGCTGCCATTGCCGGTGATCTGAGCGTTGCCGATGTTGATGTAGCTATCCTGGGCGTTGAGGAAGCCGCCCGGGTGAAGTAGGCCGTCGTTGTTGCTGAAGGTGCCGCCTGAGATCGTGAGGTTGGTGCTGACGGCTGTGATCGCGCCACCGCCCCGGGATCCCGTGATCGTGCAGTCGGTCAGGGTGATGTTGGCGACATTGTCCAGCACCAGGGCGCTTATGCAGTTTTCGAAATCGCATGCGGTGAAGACGAAGGGCGAAGAAACCGAGTTGATGATGCTGACAGCCGGGTTGTAGTTGGAGAATGAGCAGTTGTCAAAGGTGGCCGACCCCTGAACATCGTCGAGCTCCAGGCAGAGGCCGCCCCCCAACACATTGCCCACGAAGGAGGTCCCCAACGCCGCCAAATTGTAACCATCGAAATAGACGCTCGAATCGTCGCTGGGCCTGAACAGGCCGCCGTCGATCACCAGGGAACTGGTGGCGCCGTCGACGGCAATCGCGGCCCCATGGGTGGCGCTGTTGCCTTCAAAAACACACCCGCTCACCGTGGCATTGGCTCCGTCGCTGAGCAGGATCCCCCCGCCGTAGCCAGTGTGGTCGGCCGCGAAGTCCCCGTTGCCGGTTTCGATCGTGACATGGCTGATGGTTGCGGCCGTGGTCTCGCCTTCGTGCAACCAAAATACGCGATTCATGGAGGCGAAGCCCGAGATCCGCACATAAGCCGGGTCCATGGCCCGCGAACGCACAGTGATGTCCTTGCCGCGGAATTCCAGGCCGTTGTTGCCGGTGAAATTGAAGTTGCCTGATTCCAGCACGACTTCCGCCGGCACCGGCACCGTGTCGATCGCGGCCTGGATGTTGGGGAACATGCCGCTGCCGTCGCCGCGTACGCTGTAGTAGGGCACATCCCACAACAGGTCGATCCCGGCGCTGCCCATGGCGAACCCGAGGGATGGGGAGGCGGGAGAGCCCGAAGTCACTTTGAAATTAGGCACGTCGGCGCCCGGGTCACAGAACAGCGGATCGGCCGAGATGTTGCCGTTCTGGTTCAGCTGCGGGGCGAGGTCATACGTCCAGTCACCGTCGGCGTTGCCCCAGATGTCGCACGTCGTGGCAGTGACGGGCCCGCCGTAGTAGTTCGCTACCGCAAGATCTCCACGTCCGAGCGCCAGGATCGAGTTGCTCAACTCCAAAGACGAATTGCCACCGCGGTAAAAGCTGCTGCCATTCCGCGAGGAGTTGCGGTAGAACGTCGACTGATTCACAATAACCGGGAATTCCCCGAAGGCGTATACGGCGCCACCTTCAATTGTCCCGCGGTTTTCCGCGAACAGGCACTGCTCCACGATGACAGAATCGGCACCCGCGGCGTAAATAGCCCCACCCCGCTCAGCCTGGTTGCCGATGAAGCGGCAATTTTCAAAGGTGGGAGTGTAAGTCTGGACATCGATCGCGCCGCCATTGAAGTCGTAGCCGCCGGTGATGGTCAGGTCGCGGAAGATCGGCCAGCCATCGGAAATGTAGAACGCCTTCCGGGGGGTCGCCGCGCTGCCCTCGCAATCGATAACCACCTCACCATACGAGATGAGGGGCTCGATCGTAATCGTGGCTTCGACCGCAATATTGCGGTTGCCTTGACCGGTGTACACTCCCGGCAGCAAAAGGACCCGATCGCCGTTATTGCAGGCCCCAACGGCGTCGTCGATCGTTTCGTATTCTCCGGTGCCCTCCGGATTCACAACCCGATCGATCGCCAGACCTGGCCCAGCCACCATCAAAACAATACAAATAGTCAACAGAGTGATCTTCCAGCAGGCCATAACAAGTCCTTCCCTATAGTACCCATTTCTCCTCAATCAATTGTCCCCAATCCCGATTCCACCACACTCCGACGCCGGTCATTGGGAATGCTTGATATGAACTGAAACGGAGGATGGTGCGGAAAATCACAAGAGAATCAAAAAATACATCGGGCCACGGAAAATTGTTGAGTGGAGAAGAAGAAAGTCTCCTGTCACTTACCTCGCCGATACACCCACACCAGTAGGGCGCCGACCAGGTGGCCAGTGTCGAAGATATGTTGCTGCGACGGAACGGGTTCGGGGATGAGATCGCGGTCGTTGAACCAGGTCCACAGCAGCTTGGGGCACTGTAGTCCCGCCAGATACTTGGATTTGGAGATGTGGATCGCCCGTTCGGTCGGCGTGGGCGCCCTTGCCTGAGGTGCGTGCGTTTTTGCGCCAGCGGTTTATTATATAACGGGGGACGTCGGTAGGCCAGACGGGATCGGGTTCGCCCCGCTTCCGGTACATCCTCGCCCTTTGCTGCTTCCCACCATTCGAGTTTTGCCTCCAGCATCCCCCTGCCGGATTCCGCGCCGGTCTCCATGATCGAGCCCGGCGGTACCTGCCACGAGGGGGAGATCATGAAAATCCTGGGAATTCTCTGTTTTGTGCTGGCCGTTGGCGGGGCCCTTGCGGCCGCCGAAGCGCTGCCGGTTGATCCGCCCACCGACCCACCCGCCCGCGAACTTTCACCCATGATGACGGAGATCACCGCGGCGCTATCGACGATGCGTCTGGACGTGGCCGCCCTCAAATTGCGGTACGACGCGGCGGTCACCAACGAGGAGGCCATGGCGCTCGCGCGGCAGATCGCAGAGGTCAAACGGCAGAACCGGGTGGAGATGATGCGCATCCAGCTGCGCTACGCCCGGGCCGAAGGCCGAGACGAGACGGCCGCCAAGCTGAAAGAGGCCATCACCAGGATGACCACGCCGCCGGCGACCGGGGTTCCGGTCCCGCGCCAGCCGAACCACCAGTAAAGGAGCCTGTCATGTTGCACCGTGCACACTGGCCGCCCTTCTTGCTGGCGGCGCTGATCCTGGTGGCGGGCCTGGCCGATACGGCCACCGCCCAGCTGCCGAATCTCACCTGGTACCACCACGCCCAGATGACCTATCCCCTGACGCCGACCGATACGAATGTCGCGGGTCCGCCGGTGACGCTGCCGGCATCCCTGCCAGGTAACATGGACTCCATCTACTTGAGCTGGGGCCTGACCAATCCGACAGCCACGGGAACGACGACACCCTTCAGCGGGAGTTTCCGTCTCGACGGCGCCGTGATCGATGGATGGTCCCTGCTGGGGATGAGCGGCACCAGCTGGATCGTCGAGTCCGGTTTGGGCCCTTATAACGTGCGCGGCGGGCGCCACACCCTGGGTCTTGTCATCGACGAACTGGATGACGTCACCGAAAGCAACGAGAACGACAACGTCTGGGCCCACCAGTTCGTATTCACGCCCTTTGTGCTGACCGCCGACACGCCAAAGTGGCGGGGCACACCGCCGCCGCTGGCCGACGGCACCGCCGACATCGTCGACGGCTCGCCGATCGACTACAACTGCGACGGCTTCCGCTTCACCAGCACGGATTGGTGGAACGCCGTGGTCCTTTACGCCGAGAACGATGCCGACGACTACGACATGGAACTGTTTACCCCCTCGACCGGACCGGAAGACGGGTTTACGGCCGCGGTCGTGGGCTCGTATTTCGGCACCGGCGGTCTGGATGCGCTCATCGTCAACCGCAACACCGTCGGGGTGGTGGATTACGACGTCGGGGTGCTCAAGGCGCTGGGCGGCGATCCATTCGTCATCGAGCACGTGACCAGCGAGCCGGCGAGCCTGGGCGCGACGATGTCGGTCCCCCTGGGGACGGACGACTACCTGCGCATCTGGGACACCTGGATCCACACGACCGGCTGGGCGACCGTGACGGTGAGCGACCCGACGGCCGACGGCGAAACGGTCAAGGTGGGCTGGCTCGACGACACCACCACCCTGACGGGCCTGTCGGACAAGACCGACTGGGTGATGACCGATGCGGACGGCCAGGCGGCGCTGCACCGCAACTTCACCACGACCGGGTACTACGGCCTGGTGGTCTACCGCGATCCCCAGGGCGGCGGCGTGCCCAAGACGCTGCAGGTGGACATCGAGCCCACGCAACCGGATCTGATTCCCAGTCCGGGGCACCACTGGCACGCGGCGCTGGTGCCCGCGTCGACCCAGGGAGACGCCTCCCTGCCAGACACGCTGCACGGGTTCCAGAACGCCACTTACCTCAACGCCGGGGTGGAGAACTTCAGCCCGGTCGGTTCGTCGGCGGCCCACGTGTCGATCTACCACGACGGGCTGAGCTTCTTTTTCGTTCCCTTCCAGACGACGGCCATGCCGGCGTACCACCACTGGGAGGTCAAGGACACCAACCCCTACGAATACCCGGGCGGGCGCCACACGCTGACGCTGGAGGTCGACTTTCTCCAGCTCGTCGACGAAATCTACGAGACCAACAACCTGTGGGGCGAGCAGTTCTGCTGGTCGCCGCAGCAAGTGAACCTGGGCACCCAGTACAGCAACACGTACCCGGGGCCGTGGACCGGTGGCTTGGAGAACGTCGAACCCGGCACGCCGCTGTTTTACAACTGCGACGGCTACCGGTTCAATGCGGGCTACAGCGAATGGGAAGGCTTCGTGCTGACCCAGGGCCCCGGCAGCGACTACGATCTGTCACTCCATTATCCGCTGGAGGGCGTGAAGGACGGATTCGACGACTACCTGAAGACCTCGCAGTGGGGCCCCGGGAAAACCGACTACCTCCTGTTCAACAACCAACTGATGACGCCGGCGATCTACGACATTGGAGTCGAGAACCTCAGCGGCACCTACGATGACTACACGGTGGAGGCCGTCGGTTCGATCAACATGCCAGACCCGATCAAGGGTACGCATGGGCCCTACACCCTGGGGATTTCGCACATGCTGCAGCTGTACAACATCTACCTCGAGGCCGACGTGTACGCGTTCCGTCTGGACAACCTGGCCGGCACGGTCGACTGGGGTATCGGGCTGCACCCGCGTGACATGGCGCTGCAGGAACGGATGGACCTCGTGCCGGGCGGCATGGCCTGGGTGAACGGTCCGGGCGACGACGAGTGGTTCACGGTGAATATTCCGGACGCGGGTTATTACGGCCTGGCGGTGTACAAGGACGGACCGCTGGAGTTCGACAAGGCCGGCACCTACCAGCTGCGCATTCTGCAGGGCGTCAGCGGCGTGGACGACACGCCGACCGTGCTGCCCGAGGCGACGGCTTTGGCCGGGGTGTATCCCAACCCGTTCAATCCGCAGACGAGGATTGTGTATGACTTGGCGGTGGGGGGTCTGGTCGATCTAGCTGTTTACGACGTCAAGGGGGCGTTGGTGCGCAGGCTCGTGCGCGAGGTGCGGTCGGCCGGTCGGCACCAGGTGATCTGGAGCGGTGAGGATGATGCTGGTGGGCGGGTGGCCAGCGGGGTCTACGTAGCCAGATACATCGCCGGAGGGATCAAGGATGCGCAGAAAGTGATGGTCGTGAAGTAGGGTCGATTCCCGGCCCTCAACAGAACGGAGGACACTGCTATGAACAGGCAACTCACCGGCGGCTGCGCGCTCTGCTTGGGTTTGGCGCTCGTGCTCTGCATGGCCGGATGCTCGAAACAGAAACCCGCATTGCAAAGTGATGGACCGACGGGCGCCTATGCCCTGGTCTCGGTCAACGGGAACCAGGTGCCCACGGAGGTTGATCACGACGGCGTCATCCTGAAGGTGCTCTCGGGTAGGTTCACCATCAATGACGACGGCACATGCCGCAGCACAACGGTGTTCGTGGTTACGTCGGGGACGGAGGCGGAACGCGAGGTCAGCGCAACCTACACGAAGGACGGCGCGACGCTGACCATGCGGTGGGAAGGCGCGGGAACAACCGTCGGAACCGTCGAGGGCAAAACCTTCACCATGGACAATGAGGGGATGGTTTTTGTCTACCGCAAGTAGGTGGGGCGGGGCCGAAGTCACTTTGACCGAACTGCAGGACGACGAGGATTTCGAGAAGGAGTGGCTCGGCAGCTCCCAGCCCTTACGAAATGATTTCGAGGGCCTTCTGGAGGACAAGGGATTCGTCGAGGTAGAGATTGAGGCGGAAGATTAGTCAACCAACCGTGAAAATAGGGAGAAAAAAATGAAAGCAATTCCCGGAGTCATCTTGCTATTGTTTGTCATTGCCGGGCCGGCCCTTGGCCAAATGGGCGGCCCGGGATCCTATCAGATGAATCCCCAAGCCTACTCCAGCTTTCCATCGGATCACGCATGAGATGTATTCCGCCGCGTCAAAGATGCCCTGGGAGTGCCACGTGAGGGCGGATAGGAATTTCAACCGCATAGTCCGCCCCTCCCGAGCCCGTGTGGTCATCGGATGGAATCGCTTCGCGATCCCGCCTGCGGCGATGACTACCGCATCCGCCCGCCCCGTTCAAGTGGCTGACTCGCGGCCGGGCCTCCGAAAGGGCCAAAACAGCGCTCGCTAACCCGAATTTCGCCGATTTTGAACACACCGGCCCCGCGGACACTGCAAGCGCATCCTCACTCAAATCTCGTCCAACCGCTCCCCCATCCGCAACCGGTGCCGCAACCCATCAGCCGGGCATCCAGCGCCCGCAGCTCAACCAGGTTCGCCCGCTCGGCCGCGCTCGGTTCGATCACCTGCTGCATCGCCCCGTTGTTGATGATCACGCGGCGGTCCCCCATCAACGCCAGGATCGGATCATGGGTCGCCATCAGGACGATCTTCTCTTCCT
>CAZLUL010000189.1:0-6249 GCA_964562635.1 uncultured Fibrobacteraceae bacterium
AACCTTCCTTGCTTCCGGTGCCACGCCAGCGCCCGGCCGCCGTGGTACCGGTGCGTGTGAACCTGGAAATGTCGCCAACGCAGTTTGCGCGCTACGAGAATTTGTGGGAACAGGTGCGCAAACGAACCCAGGCACCGGCCGACAAGGTCGAGGCGATTTTGGAAATGATGGCCTCGTTTGTCGACGAAAGTTCCCCCCGGGGGGAAGTCTCAGGGCCTCCGGCACAACTTCATGTTCACAAGTGCTCGGAGTGCGAGAAATCTTCGGTTTCCACCAGCAGAGGCGAACTGGAGCTGGGACAGGCCGAGTTGGAGAGAGTGGAATGCGATTGCCGGATCAATCGCCGGATCAGTCGGCCCCAGAAACGCAATACGACTTCGATTCCACCGGCGACCCGGCGTCAGGTTCTGGCCCACTATCGACACAAATGCCAGCAACCGGGGTGCGGAAGGACAAACTATCTCGAAATTCACCACGTAGTGCCCCGCTCTCGCGGCGGCGCCAATGATCCGGGCAATCTCACTTGTCTCTGTTCGGCCTGCCACCGGTTGGTGCATGACAAGAAAGGGTTTGCCGTCAGTTCTCCGCTTGCCGTCTACCAATGGCGACGCCGCCGTTAAAAAATTGACGAAACTTTCGCGCCAGCACGGCGTTGTGTTACGCTGTGCACAACTTGGGGGATCGTGACCGGCACCAGATAACCGCACCCATCAGAATCGACCCTCCACCATATTTTGACCAATCGGAAATCGAGATGCCCGTCCGTATTCTTCTGGCCACACTTTTGTGTTTGGGACTGACTGCCGGTTGCCGCGATGAAGCCGCCGCCCCGGCCGCCGATGTGGCCGATACCATCACCCGACTCAACGAAGCGGGCACCATCATGGCCGCCAATACCGTGGGCGTGAACGGGCCCGGGTGGGGTGGCAGCCAGCGCATCACCTGGATCATTGCCGAGGGCACGCGCGTGGCCAAGGGCGATACCCTGGTCCGGTTCGACACCAACGACATCGACGGCTACCTCCAGCAATACAACGACGAATTGACAGCCAAGCGCCTGGCGGTAGTCAGTTCCCGGGCCCAGAGCACCGCCAACCGGACCCGCAGCGAAAACGGCATCGACAAAGCCGAGTTGGCCAGCGAGATGGCGGCGCTGGAATTGGAAAACCAGCAGTACGAAGCGGAAACCGTGCGCGCCAAGGCCGAACTGGCCGGACGCCAGGCGACCATCGACCTGGAGCAGGCTCACCGCAGCCACCTGGCCCAGGCCTCTCTCGACAGTCTGAACATCGCCCAAGCGTCCCTGAAGGCCACCAAACAAGAGGCCCGCGTCGAGCGCATGATCACCTACCTTGACCAACTGACGGCCATCGCCCAGGCGCCCGGCATGGTCGTTTATTTCCGCGAGTACACCGATGAGGGCATCAAAGTCTACCGCGCCGGCGATGAAGTGCGGCGCCAGGGCCGGGTGCTCGACATCACCGATACGTCGGTCATGAAAGTCACCTTTGCGGTGCACGAAAAAGACCGCTGGCGCCTGCAGGATGGCCAGAACGTGCAGGTCATTCTGGACGCCTACACCGACACTGTTTTCGACGGCGTGGTCGAAAATGTCGGCCGGATGCCGGTGGCCACCGAAGAGGGCAGCGTCGCGCGCCGCTTTGAAGCCACCGCCATCATCCACGACACGGATTCCCGCCTCAAGCCGGGCATGTCTGCCCGCGTGATCATCGAACTGGGAGGTTCCTCGTGAGTAAAGGCCAGCCCCAACGGGCCGGATTCACCCGCAATCGCCTCATTTTTGGCCTGATCGGCGCCGGGGCCGTGGTGGCGGCGGCGCTGTGGTTCACCGGCGGCGGCGCTTCGCCATCGTTGCCAGTCACCACGGCCGCAGAAGGGCGTTTTGAAGTGACCACCACGACAACCGGCGAGCTGGCCGCGGTCAACAGCCAGCCCATTCCGGCCCCACCGGGGTGGAACAACAAGATCATCAGCCTGGTCGACGAAGGCAGCATGGTGCAACCGGGCGATGAACTGGCCCGCTTCGATACCGACCAACTCGAAAAGCGGGTCGAAGAACGCCAGGCCGCCTACGAAGGCGCCATGGCCGAACTCGAAAACCAGCGCGTGACCAATATCAAGACCCTGTCCGAAAAAAAGTCCGCCCTGCAGCGGCAGGAAATTTCCCTCGAAAAAGCCAAGCTACAAACTGAAGCGATGAAATTCGAAAGCGAAAGCCGGCAGCGCCAACAGGAACTGGACCTGCGCCGCACCGAGTTGGACCTGCAAGAAGCCCGCCAAGACCTAGCGTCCCAAAAAGACATCGCCGCCGCCGTGCTCACCGAAAAGGAAGTCAACGCCCGCAAGGAACGCCTGGACCTGGAAGACTCCCAGGAAAACCTGGCCAAGATGGTCGTGCTGGCGCCGGACTCGGGCATGGTGGTCTACAAGAAGATCTGGGCCCAGGGCAGCAACCGGAAAATCCGGGTCGGCGATCAGGTCTGGAACGGAACGAGCATCATGGAACTGCCCGAACTGTCAGCCTTCCTGGTCAACACCTGGATCAATGAAGTGGACATTCACAAACTGGAACTCGATCAGGCCGCCGAGGTGACCATTGATGCGCTGCAGGACCGCACCCTCACCGGCAAGGTGACCCGTGTATCGCCGCTGGCGCGCCAGGAGGGCGATGAGAAAATCAAGGTCTTCGACGTGGAGATCCTGCTGGAGGGCGAAGTGGACGGCCTGCTGCCGGGCATGACGGCCCAGTGCCGCATCATTCACCAGCAATTTGAATCCGTGACCCACGTGCCGCTGGAAGCGGTGTTCCAGGAAGAAGACGGGCCGGTGGTCTACCGAACTGGCGGCCGCGCGCAAGCGGTGAAGCTCGGTCCCATGGGCGAAGACCATGTCGTCATCGAGGATGGCGTGGCGGCCGGGGACGTGCTGCTGCTGGTGCGGCCGGGCGACAAGGACGGCTCCGGCTCATGATGCAAGAGGTGCAGATGGCCGTTACTGGCCTGAAAGATCACCGCGTGCGCACTTTCCTGACCACCCTGGGCGTGGTCTTTGGCGTGGCGGCAGTCATCTCGATGCTCTCAATCAGTGAAGGCGCCAAGAGCGAAGCCCTTTCCCAGTTCGAATCCCTGGGCATCGACAACATTGTGGTTTTGCACAAGGACCTGCCCGAAACCCACGGCGCCAAAGAGGCCGCGCCCTTCAGTCCGGGACTGTCGCGGGCCGACGCCCACGCTTTGGCCAACCTGACGCCCGCCATCGCCGGCGTCGTGCCCATGGCTGTTTCCGAACAGACCGTCATGGGGCAGCAACAACTGCAGGTCTCAGTGGTCGGCACAACACCCGAATTGCCTGTCGTGCGGCGCGATCTATTATTGGCCGGACGCTTTTTCACCGCCTTCGAAAACCAGGAAGCGGTGCGCGTGGCGGTCATCGGCTCGGGCCTGACCCGCGAGTTGTGCGGGCTGGCCGAACCGGTCGGCAGTTTCGTGAAGATCGCCGGCCGGTGGTATGAAATCATCGGTGTATTGGCCGGTGGCAGCGCTGGCGAAGATGACGAAGACGGCCTGCTGCGCTCGACCGAGCGCGATATTTATATTCCCCTGAGTTGCGCCCTGGTTCGCGGCGAACGCAAACACTGGGATCGTGAACTGGACCGGATGATCATCCAGGTGCCTGATGTCGAAATGCTCGGACCGGTGGCCGAAGTCACCGAGCGCCTGCTCGCGCGGCGGCACCAGGACGCGCCCGACTACGAAATCATCGTGCCGTTGGAACTGATCCGGCAACGGCAGGCCACCCAACGCATATTTACCCTCATCATGGGCGCCATTGCGGGCATCTCATTGCTCGTCGGTGGCATCGGCATCATGAACATCATGTTGGCCAGTGTGCTGGAACGCACCCGTGAAATCGGTATCCGGCTGGCCATGGGCGCCACACGTTCCAATATCTTGCGCCAGTTTCTGGTGGAGGCGGCGGCTGTCAGCATCATCGGCGGCCTGATGGGCATCGTGCTGGGCGTGAGCCTGGCCTGGATCATCAGCGCCTCGGCCGGATGGGTCACCGTTGTCTCTCCCATTTCGATCATTCTCGCGTTCGGCGTTTCGGCTGCCGTCGGCATCACCTTCGGGTACGTGCCGGCGCGCCGGGCGGCTGCTTTAAACCCCATCGAATGTCTCAGGTACGAATGATGTTATTTTCAGCGCACAGCCTGTTGATACCCCTGTTGGCCTTCGCGCCGACCAGTGGCGATACCCTGACTATGGACCTGACCGAGGCCATCATCCTGGCCTTGGATGACAGCCACACGGCCCTGACCCTGGACCTGGGTCTGGCCGGAGCCGAGCACGACGTGGCGGCGGCCAAGGGACGCTTCGGTACCCGGGCGGATGCCCGCCTGCAATTGCCCGAACTCGAGGAGGGCGTGCAGCGGGTGCAATCGCCAGGCACCCTGCCGCGCTACGACAGCTACGGCAGCCGCGAGGTGAGCGCCACCCTGGAGCTGAGTCAGCCCCTGCCCACCGACGGTGTGGTCAGCCTGTCGGGACACCTCTACCAACAGGACGATACTTTCTACGACCCGACCAACGACCAGACCGAAAAGCAGCGCACCTTCTTCAACAGCTATGAAGTGAGCCTCAGCCAACCGCTGTTCACGCCCAATGAGCTGAAAATGGGCCTGGAAAAGGCCGAGATTAGCCACCGGTTGGCCCGGCGGGCGTATGACCGCGGCCAGCTCGATTTGTCGTACGACGTGACCTCGGCCTTCTATTTTCTGGTCAAGGCCCAGGAAGAACTGGCCATCGCCGGGGATGCCCTCGAGCGCCAGCAGCAGAACTTTGAACTGGCCCAGCGCAAATACAAGGCCGGCCTGATTCCCGAAGTCGACGCCCTGCAGATGGAAGTCGACCTGGCCGGTGCTCACAACGAGCTTTTGGGCCGCGAGTCGGACCTGATCATGGCCGGCGACAATTTCCGCCTGTTGGTGGGCTTGCCCATGGCCCAGGCCGTGCGCGCGACTGCCAATCTGACGCCAGACATGTTCGACGTGGACCACGAGCTGGCCATGTCCCACGCCCTGGAATACCGCACCGAGATTTATGATCTGCACGACCAGATCCGGCGCTCTGAAATCATCGTCACCGAGACCGATGCCCGCAGTGATTTGAAGGGCGAACTGAGCGCGTTCTACAACCTGACGGGCGTGAGTGATCCGGCCCTGATCGACGCCAGCGTGGGTGATCTGGTCGATTCCAGTTGGGACGATTTGAAACGCCGACCCGGCAATCGTGGCGTGCGTTTCAGCCTCAGCATTCCCTTGTGGGACTCTGGCGTGAACAAGCAGGAAGTGGCCTCGGCCGAGATCGCCGTCAGGCGGCGGGAGTTGGACCAGAACAACCTGCAGCGGGGCATCACCCGGCAGGTGCAGGCCGCGTTGGCCAGATTTGAAGGGGCCAAGAGGCGGTTGGACGTGCTGCAGCGCAGTCTGGATATTGCGTTGCGCAGTTATGGAATCAGTCGCGAAAGATTCGAAGCCGGCGATATCACGAGCCAGGCTTTGGCCGACAATCGGGACCGGTTGGTGCAGGCACGGCGGTCGTATCTGGATGCTTTTGTGAGCTACCGATTGGCGGGGGCGGACCTGCGGCGGCAGACCTTGTATGACTTTGAGCGCGGAAAATCATTGTTGGTGCAGAATGATCAGTAGGCAAGCGCCATCGGGGACAACCGCCTGGGCCGATGGCTTTTTCCTGATCTGAAATTTCGGGTCGGCGGGTGAGACTGTAAAGGGGAAAGCGGAGTTTTAGAATTGAGCTGGCCGAATCTGGCGGCCAACCAACCCGCGGATATCAGTCTGATCGACCGTCGTTCAAGTCTCTTCCCCACAAATAGGCCCCAAGCATTTGCCCGGGGCCGGTACGAAGGCTTGACTAGCAGTTCCACATCATTTCAGCAAGGTCATCCTGTGCGTCTCGACGTACGAGCCCGCCTCCAGCCTGTACAGATAAATTCCCGAAGGGACCTGCTGTCCCGCGTCGTCCACGCCACGCCACATCACCTCGTGGCGCCCGGCATCCCGCACGTCCTGCACCAGCGTCCGCATGAGACGGCCCGTCACGTCGTAGATGGACAACCGGACCTCAGAAGCCCGGGGAAGCTCGAATCCGATCGTGGTGCTCGGATTGAAAGGGTTGGGGACAGGCGCGTGGAGGCGGTAGTTCGCGACAT
>CAZLUL010000189.1:6349-8162 GCA_964562635.1 uncultured Fibrobacteraceae bacterium
GTCTCCGGAGGTTCCCTCCTGGATGTCGGCGCTGTCCGGGATTCCGTTCGCGTTGCAGTCTTCGCCCACGACCACCAACACGGGAACCGTGATCGAAGGGCCATTGGGGTCATCGCTGGCGAGCGTCACCTGACAGGCGTACTGGTTATCCGAAAGCCCGGTAGCGTCCACGTTGATCGTCAGGATGTCCGACGATCCCTGGGCCGTGGTACCGTTCAACGGAGAAACGGACAACCAAGAGTAGCAGAACGTGATCACGCTGATGTCATCCAGGAATATTTTGGAGATTCCTCCGCCGCTGGCGAAGGTCTCCGACCGGAAGGTGAGCGTGTGGTCGCCTCCATCGGCGTACTCACTGATGTCGACCGAGTAAAATTCATACCCAGGGTCGCCACAGGTCGGGTCGTCTCCCAATATCACGAACTCCTGGTTCCCATCGACGAGAACCTCCATGAAATCATCCGCACTATCGCAGACCGGCAGTTCCAAGTAGAAACCTAAGGACGCGCCACCCGCGACCGGAATCCTCACGACCTGAGATACCGAGCCTGTCTCGGGCACCAAAGCGCCGCCGAAGAAAGACCACCAGAAGCCCGTACGGGGGGATCCCAGAGTAGCACAATTGGGAATCGAACAGAGAGGAGTACTGTAATTCGTGGAGGCCTCCGTCCAATTGCCGCTACCAGTGCCGGCCTCGAAGCCGCCATCACCGACGATCGAAGCTTTGAGAGAAATGTCGGAATCCGTTCCACCGGTTTCGTTGGCGACGCTGCCGGCTGTAGATTGTCGCGCCAAAGATGGATTGTGAGGGTCATGGTCATACCGCGCGCGCTCCGCTTTCCATTGGCCAGAAATTGCGAGTTGGGTGCGTCGCCCAACTGGCCGGGAGACGCCGCGGTTCACGCCGGTGGGCGACGAGAGGGCTGCGACGGGCGTCCCCTCGGTGCCGCTGATCGACCAGGACAGTCCCGCCGCCGGAGACGCGGCGATATTCGAAACGGTCAGCGAAGCTGAGGCCGTCGCGCCCGAGGCCACTAGGATCGATAGACTTAACGGAGCAACCGAGAAGACCGGGGCGTTGAGATAGGAGCCCTGTCGCGTCTGCGGCGCCAGATTGTCGGGATCCAGCCAGTCGCGCAGACGAGCGTCGGCCGAGGGGCCGTCCCAGGCCTCCGCGAAATTGCCATACCAGTCGGAACTAATAATGTCACAGGACGCCGTACCTCCGTGGAGAAACCCCACGATGAGTTGATTGTTGGCATCGAAGAGTGCCGAGCCCGACGATCCCGGCTCGGTCGTACCGTCTTCCCAGTTGTCCACTCGCCAATGTGAAGTGTCCCCAGGCGAGACGATACCGTAGCCGGTGGTGGTCAGGGGATCGGTGTTGAAGCTGATGGCCTTCTCATCGCCGCGTGGATGGTGGATGCCGACCGAGCCGCTTGGAGCGATGTTCGACCGATCCCACCCCGCAAAATAGACGTCGGAAACAAGCGCCGGACTGGAATCGAGTTCGATGAGACACATGTCGACGTCCCCTCGACGGGCCCGAAACACAGCACCGGTCTGGTTGTCTGCAAGCGAACCCCCGGAGAGCGCACCGCAGGTGGGTGACTCGTAATTCCAATACACGGTCACACTGCTCGCGTTAGACGCGTCGACGCCGCAGTGGTAAGCGGTTAAGAAAAAGCTCCGGCCGCTTCCCGGCACGTCCATGATCATGGTACCGGTGCAGAAGAAACCATTGCCGGTCGTGTACGCGGCCACTGACTGGATCTGATCGGCCCATGGGAGTCCCTCGGGACAGACGACGTCG
>CAZLUL010000190.1:0-8083 GCA_964562635.1 uncultured Fibrobacteraceae bacterium
CGAAGTGACAACCGCAAACTTCAAGGCCAGTTCGGCCACAGCTTCGGCCACGCGCCGCGGCTCGTCCGGATCCACGGGCGTGACTTTGCCCCCGGGAATGTTGCAGAACGTGCAGTGGCGGGTGCAGATCTCGCCCAACAGCATGAACGTTGCGGTGCGGCTGCTGAAACACTCGCCGCGATTGGGGCAGTTGGCGCTTTCGCAAACGGTGTTCAGCGACGAGGTGCGCAGCAGGCGCTTGACGTCGTTGTAGTCTTCGCCCCCCTGGCGCTTCATGCGCAGCCAGGACGGTTTGCGCAGCGGCAACGGCGCCGAGCCCAGATCGGTGATCAATTTGTCGTCATTCATCAGTCTTATTCCTCGGACTACGCCAGGGTCGGGGCATCAGCCAGGGTGAAAATCTGGTCGGGCTGGAATTTGCCGTCCACGAATTTCACCGTCGCGGCCTCGTTCGCATGGTCGTGTTCAAAAACCAGGATGTATTGATCCTCGACCGCACGGGTCAGGAATTGTTTTTTCTCGGTCACTGTCAGCAACGGATTCAGATCGAAGCCCATGATCCAGGGGATGTGCAACTGGCTCAGAAATGGCACCAGGTCGCCCACGAAGGCCACCACTTTTTCGCCGGTGTGGAACTCGACCACCTGTTGCCCGGGCGTGTGGCCACTGATTGGCGTCACGCGCACGCCGGGAATGATTTCCTGCGGCCCGTCGACCAATTGCAACTGGCCATGTTCGGACAGGGCCTGGAAATCTTCGGGCCGAAAACTGGCCCGGTCGCGTTCCGACGGACCACTGGCCCATTCCCAGTGGCGTTTTTGCACCCAGTGCCGGGCCCGATTGAAGACGGGGCGCATCTGGCCCTCTTCTTCGCGCAGGCAGCCGCCGCAATGGTCGAAGTGCAGGTGGGTCAGCACCACGTCGGTGATCGATTCGCGCGTGAGTCCGGCTTCGGCCAACTCGGCCACCAGTTGATTCGGGCGCCGCTCCAGGCCAAAAATGCCCAGCTGTTTTTCGCTCCAACGATCGCCCATGCCGGTGTCCACCAGAATACGCCGGTCACCGTGCTCGACCAGCAGGCAACGCAAATCCAGATCGATGCGATTCATTTCATCGGCCGGATGCTGCTTCTGCCAGAAAATCTTCGGCACGACACCGAACATGGCGCCGCCATCGAGCTTGAACCGCCCGTCGTGAAATGCTCTGAATTTCCAGTCACCGAGCTTCATATCTGTCCATCCGATATTGAGGCGTTGCCAATAAACAATGATCGGCTTAACAATAACCCCGCTCGCACAGACGGGCAATGCAGGAGATCCCCCGACCAGCCCCAAGGAGCCCCGTGCGCTTTGCCCAACCCCTGATATCAGCTCGTTTTTTGCGCCGGGAAAAACGGTTTTTCATTTACGCCAGCGGTGACGACGGCCAGGAATTGGTGGCCCACACCAACAACACCGGACGCATGAGTGGCTGTCTGTTTCCCGGCGGCACCATTTGGCTCAGTCCCGCGGAAAACCCGGCCCGCAAGCTGAAATGGAGCCTGGAAATTGTCGAAACGCCGGACGGCGTACCCGTAGGGGTCAATACGACGCTGGCCAACCAGTTAGTCACCGAGGCGATCAGCGCGGGCCTTGTGCCGGAATTGGCGGGGTTTCCCATTTTGCGGCGCGAGGTCCGGTACGGATCTCGCAACTCGCGCATCGACATCCTGTTGGGAGACGGAGCCCGGAAAGTATGGGTCGAAGTCAAGAATGTCTCACTGGTGACAGACGGCCACGGACGCTTCCCCGACGCACCGAGCGAGCGTGGGCGCAAGCACTTGCGGGAATTGATGGAGATGGTCAGTGCCGGTGATCGGGCCGCCCTGGTCTTTTGCAGCCAACGGCCCGATGCGGTGACGATCGGTGCTGCCGATGATATTGACTCGGAATATGGGGAATTGCTGCGTAAAGCCGCCGCCCACGGGGTGGAAATCTATGGTTTGGGGTGCCAGGTTGATCCTGATGAAATCTCGCCCAATAGGCTCCTGAATATCAATTGGGCACCATTCGAGGGCTCCTGAATCCCTGCCTAACCCAATATTCAGCGGAATTTGCGCCCCGTCTCCGTCTCCACCGAATTGAGACTTTCGCCTGTAGCCGTGTGGTATGATTGCCCACACTGTTTGCCTTGCAGGAATTCTGCGTTCAATCTAGGGAAACGCCGGTGGGCGGCGGGTTTCGAGTGGCGCGTATTATGTGCGGCTGGAAACCGATGGCCAGGTCGACCACCGCAAGATCATGATGTTGAAATAAAGGCAATCTCGAGGGGGAATGCGGGACCTGTCTCCGTCTCCCCCTTAGGCTTCACCGATATCGAGAATTTTGAGACATGCAGCGAAGGGGACCCTCATGTTTGCAGCGAATTTCCGGATCGTCATTTTTATTGTCCTGCTGACAGGACTGTTTGCCCTCACAACCGCCAGTGCCCAGGATCAGATCGGTATCTACTGGGATGCGGAATTCACGCAAAACTCGGCCACAACGTCTGCGCCCTACGAAGTTCTCAATGGCCACCTGGTGATCAGCGACCCGACCGTTGGCGGCGGTATTCTGGGTTGGGAATGTGAAGTGGATATCGACGGTCCCGGCCTTGCCACCAGCTGGAACATTGCGGGGCAGGCCATCAATGCCCAGACGCCGCCGAGATTTGCCGTCGGCCTCGCTTCGCCGCTGCCGCCAGCGGCTTCAACCCTGGTGGCTTCATTTGATCTGATCGTCACCGAGGTGCAATCGGTTCGGGTCAGGCTCGAGCCGATCTTCTTTGCTTCGATCACCAACGAAATGGCCTATCTCGGCGGCGATCTGCCGGAGCAACTGACCGTGTTGCACCCCGTGACCAACAATGCCATTGTCGCGACGGTCAATGCGGGTGTTTTTCAAGTCGACGTCAGCCCACTGGAAGTTGATTTTGGTGTGCTGCCGTTGAGCCGCCCTCGTCTCCAGTATGTCACGGTGACCAATGTGGGTGGCGGCGTGCTGCCGCTGGATATCTCCCTGGCCGACCTCGCCCCGGATTTCACCTTGAGTTCCGTATCAGGCCCGGTGGGCCTCGGGCCCGATGAACGCGTCGTCATCCCGGTCACTTTCACGCCCTCGGTGCTGGGCCTCGTCACAAACAACCTGCAACTGGGTGAGCACGCTGCTGACGTGCCCCTGACCGGCACCGGGCGCGAAGCGGTGGTCTCGTGGGTTGTCGGTCCCAACCTGGATTTTGGCGACGTTGCTCTGGGATCCCTGGGGAGTCTCAACTCCTGGATCCACAATACGGGCGATTTGCCGTTGGAATTGGACATTGGCCTGAATGATGGCTGCACGGATTTCATCATGAATTCCAATTCCGGGGTGCAAACGTTGGCGCCGGGACAAACCCTCTATTCTCGCGTTCACTTTGTGCCCCAAACCTTCGGGCCCATAGCCTGTGTTCTCAGCTACGGACCGGGCTTTCCGGAGGTTGCAGTCACCGGCACCGGCGTTCATGCGCCGCTCGATGCGACCGTCGCTCCCGCAGAAGTCCATTTCTCCTACGTTGACCTGGGACTGACGCCAACTCAGATCGTGCAGGTGACCAATACCGGCAACACGACTTTCCCCATCGACCCGCACCTCAGTGTGGTGGGTTCTCCGTTCACCCTTGGCGTGGGCGCCCAGGCTGTTGACCTTGCGCCCGGGGCGACCTGGAATATCCAGGTCACGTTTGCGCCCCAGACCATCGGTTTTTTTACGAACTCTCTCATCATTGGCGATGGTTTTGCGGTGGTTCCGGTGTCCGGATCCGGGGGAACCGAAGTTGTGGATTGTGAAGTGAGTACCTCCCTGCTGGAGTTTGAAGTTGCCGCGACGGGGCAATCCCAGACGCGTTCCATCACGGTGGCCAATTCGGGCAATTCTCCCCTGCAGTTGGGTCCCGGAATCACCCCCAGAGGCGAATTTTCAGTCTTGCCCAATACCCCGTCCATTCTCACGCCGGGATTGACTCAGGTCTACCAAGTCACGTATCGCCCGACGGATCTGGGCATTGACACGGCAGTCCTGACCCTGGGTTCGCAGGCCTGCGGTTCGGTAGCCCTGCGCGGATTCGCCAACGTGGACATCCAACCCGGCGAAAACCTGGTCGGGTTCTTCTTCGATTCGAATTTTTCAGCCATCGAAACCGGGATCGCAGGCAACCCGATCACGGTGCCGGTCTACCTGGCCCTCATCAACCCCTCGGAGCCTTCGGGCGTGGCGGGCTGGGAGTGCCGCATCGAGACCACCGGCGGCGCGGAATTTGTCGACTGGGACCTGGCCGGAAATGCCATCAATGTCCCCAATGTCAACGACCCCAGCGAATTTACTGTCGGCGTTGGCCTGGAACCCCTGCCCTATGCCGCCGATGGTGTGCTGCTGGCCACCTTCCAATTGTACATCCACGATCCCAACCCCAACAATGTCACCCTGGAGCTGCATCCGAAACGCAATCCTTCAATCGAAAACCAGATGGCCTGGGTGCCCTGGAGTGACGTGACCCAGCTGACTCCCATGGTGCCTGTCACCGGCTTGCCCACCGTGGCGTGGCTCAACACCGGCGTGCCGGTGGGCGTGGAAACACCGACGCCATTGGCGATCCAGCTCAATGGCCAGGTCGATCTGGAATGGCCGATGCGCGCCCAGGACGGCGATGGCTACCATGTGTACCGCCAAGACCCCGAAGGCCGTGAAGAACGCCTGACCAACTCACTGCTGCCGGCGACCACAACGACGGTCCGCTTCAGCGATCGCCCCCAATACCCCGGCGGCACGGTTTTGCGTTACAGCTACGCCGTGGTGCGCGAGGGGATCGAACTGACGCGAAGCCCGGCGGTTGCGATCACCGTCAAGAGCCTGCCCCAGGTGCGCACACAATTGCTGAACAACGTGCCCAATCCATTCAACCCCCAGACCGAGATCCGCTTCCAGTTGGCCCAGGCCAGTCAGGTGCGCCTCACCATTTACGACGTGACCGGACGTTTGGTACGCACACTTGTGAACGAACAGCGCGGCGCCGGCGAAGGCCATGTCGTGTGGCAGGGTCGGGACGACAGTGGGCGGCGGGTTTCCAGCGGGGCCTACTATGTGCGGCTGGAAAGCGAAGGCCAGATCGACCATCGCAAGATCATGATGTTGAAGTAGCGCAGCACAGGCCTACAAAAAAAGAGGCGCCTCAAACGAGGCGCCTCTTTCGGTTCAGAACCGTATGGTTCCAAATATCAGCTATTCCACTTCCCAAACATCCGGCGTGTAAAGCAGATCTTTCATATCTCCGACACCCCTTTGATCGGTCACGGTGCTGAGTTGGTCATGGATCAGGCCCTCAAGAGTCGGGGCCTCGACCTGACGCAGCACACCCATGGGGCGCGGCATGGCCGAGTCGTTGTCCATCTGGATCAACATGAAGGCAGCGGCAGGTGAAGCCTCGGAAGGATCCCAAATGGCGGCTTCTTCCGGGCTGCAGATGACGACCTTGAAGCCATCAAACCGCAGGCCCTTGTCCTTTTCCTTGCCGTAGACCATGGGCTCGCCCGCCACCAGATTGATGGTCATCTCGTCGCGCACCGCTTTTTCGGTCCAACCCTTGAAGCAGTCATGGTTGAAGATGACGCAGTTCTGCCAGATTTCCACAAAGGCTGCACCCTTGTGTCCGGCGGCAATGCCCATCGTCGCTTTCATGTGCTTCGGGCTGACATCCATGGTGCGGGCCACGAAAGTGGCGCCGGCGCCAAGAGCCAACTGGATCGGGTTGAATGGCGCGTCGACCGAACCGAAGGGTGAAGTCTTGGTCTTCAGGCCCTGCGGCGAAGTCGGCGAATACTGACCCTTGGTCAGACCGTAGATCTCGTTGTTGAACAGGATCACCTTCATGTTCACGTTGCGGCGCAACGAATGAATCATGTGGTTGCCACCGATGGACAAGCCGTCGCCGTCGCCGGTGATGACCCAGACGTCCAATTCGGGATTGGCCACCTTGACCCCGGTCGCAATGGCGTTGGCCCGACCGTGGATACTGTGCATACCGTAGGTGTCCATGTAGTACGGGAAGCGGCTGGAACAGCCGATGCCCGACACGAAAACCACGTTTTCCTTCTTCACGCCCATACTGGCCAGGGTGTTCTGCACACCGCTGAGGATCGAATAGTCACCACAGCCGGGGCACCACTTCACCTCCTGGTCGGACTTGAAGTCTTTGGCTTTCAATTGCTGGACTTCACTCATGATTTATCCTCCAGAAGCTCTTCGAAGTGAGCTTTCAGTTCACGGGCCTGGAACGGCTTGCCCTTCATCTTGCTGAAGGTTTCAAACGTGATGCCAGGATACTCAATCTTG
The DNA here is from genome assembly GCA_964562635.1 of uncultured Fibrobacteraceae bacterium. Classification (GTDB taxonomy): domain Bacteria; phylum Krumholzibacteriota; class Krumholzibacteriia; order LZORAL124-64-63; family LZORAL124-64-63; genus JAGRNP01. The sequence continues at coordinate 6,381 of CAZLUL010000190.1, forward strand.
AGCACCTTGGCCAACTGGCCGCGGTTCATCTCCGGCACCACGATGCGGTCGAAACCCTCGAAGATTTCCCGCAACCCGTAGGGCAGCGGCCACAAGTGGCGCATGTGCATCAGGGTCGCCTTGACGTCCTCTTTCTGCATGCGCTCAACCGCGGCGCGTGTCGCGCCGTAGGTCGAACCCCAGGCCACGACCAGCAGCTCGCCGGTGGCTTCACCGTTGAGCGGCGGCGTCGGGATCGAATCCCGAATGCCCAGGATCTTGGCTTCGCGGGTTTCGGTCATGATCTCGTGGTTGTCCGGATCGTAGCTGACGTCGCCGGTCTTGGCATCCTTCTCCAGTCCACCGACACGGTGTTCCAGACCAGGGGTGCCAGGAATGGCCCAGTTACGAGCCAGTTTTTCGTCCCGGGTATAGGGGCTGAAGCCTTCGGGGTCGGTGGGATGAGTCACCGGGAAGGGCACCAGGTCCTCCATCGCGGGCAGCTTCCAGGGCTCGGCCCCGTTGGCGATGTAATTGTCACTCAGCAGGATGACCGGCGTCATGTACTGCGTTGCGATGCGGCAGGCTTCCACCGCGCAATCGAAAGCGTCGGCCGGGCAGGCACAGGCCACCACCGGCATGGGGCTTTCGCCATTGCGCCCAAAGAGCGACTGCAACAGATCCGACTGCTCCACTTTTGTCGGCAGACCCGTCGACGGGCCACCGCGCTGAACGTCGACAATCACCAGGGGCAGCTCGGTCATCGCGGCCAATCCAGCCGCTTCGGTCTTCAGGGCCAAACCGGGTCCACTGGTGGTCGTGATGCCCAAACGGCCCGCATAGGAAGCGCCGATGGCAGTACAGATGCCCGCGATTTCGTCTTCCATCTGACAGGTGATCACATCGTGGTTCTTCATCAGTGCCATGTACTGCAGGATGTCCGTTGCCGGCGTGATGGGATACGAACCGAGGAATGGGCTCAGACCAGCCAACTTGGAGCCGATCACCAGACCAATGGCCACACCTTCGTTGCCCATGATGTTCCGGTAGAAGCCGGCCGGGGCATCGGTCACCTTGGGCACTTCATAGCGGCCCTGGAACAGACGCAACAGCTCACCGTGGTTGTAACCGGCTTTCAGGGCGCGGCTATTGGCCTCGATCAGCTCGGGTTTTTTGGCAAATTTCACCTTGAGCCACTCGAGGGTGGGTTCCATGGGCCGGCTGTAGAGCCAGTAGACCATGCCCAGGGTGTAGAAATTCTTGCAACGCAGAACGTCCTTCTTACCCAGACCCAAATCCGCCAACGCTTCCACTGTGCGTTGGTTGATGTTCTCCTCGATGACCCGGAAACCACTGAGGGTCCCGTCGGTCAACGGGTTGGAATCCAGGGCCGCCTTCTTCAGATCCGACTCGGTGAACGCCCCGGTATTGACCAGGATGATTCCGCCGGGCTGCAGATCCTTGTAGTTGGTGATCAGCGCCGCCGGATTCATCGCCACCAGCACGCTCGGAGCGTCGCCGGGGGTGTAGATATCGTGGGAGCTGAAATGGACCTGGAAACCGGAAACACCCGCGCGGGAACCGGCCGGAGCGCGGATTTCAGCGGGGAAGTCGGGGAAGGTGGCCAGGTCGTTGCCGACCTTGGCGGTGGTGTCAGTAAACTGGGTACGTGTCAGCTGCATTCCGTCGCCGGAGTCTCCGACGAACCGAATGGTGACATCGTC
>CAZLUL010000191.1:0-7903 GCA_964562635.1 uncultured Fibrobacteraceae bacterium
GTTATTCCCGAAGGGACGCAGACAACGATCCGCGGCGCGATGAAGTGGCGCTTCTTCTGGGCGATCTTGATGAATTCGCGCAGCATGAATTCGGTGACTTCGAAGTCGGCGATCACGCCGTCCTTCATGGGGCGGATGGCCGAGATGCGGTCGGGAGTCTTGCCCAACATGGCCTTGGCTTCGGCTCCAACGGCGTAGACCTTGTCAGTGACCTTGTCCAAAGCCACCACCGAAGGCTGGTTGAGCACGATGCCCTTGCCCTTGATATAAACCAAGGTATTGGCCGTGCCCAGATCAATCGCGATATCATTGGTGAACATCGCCTTCAGGCGCTTAAGCATTATCCGAATCCTTCCGGAGGCGATCAAACCGCAGGGTTCGTCCGGATCATGTGTCCGGCCCCGTCGGCCAACCGTATTCCCTGATACTCGTCACTTCCGTGTCACCGACCACCAGGTGGTCGAGCAAAGCCACGCCCAGGAGCTCGCCACAGCGGTCCAGCCGGGCCGTCAGCTCCAAATCGTCCCCGCTCGGACGGGCGTTGCCCGAGGGGTGGTTGTGGGCCACAATCACGGCGGCCGCAGAAAGGGCCACCGCAGGCTTGAACACCTCGCGTGGATGGACCAGGGAGGCGTTCAACGAGCCGATGGAAACCGTTTCCATTGACTGCACACGATGCCTTGAATCGAGAAAAAGCGCAAGAAATCGTTCCCTGTCAAGACCACGGAATTCCTTGCGGAGCAACGGATGCAGGTCTTCGGGCCGCCGAACCACCAAACCCTGTCTGGCGACTGGCTCCCGGGCCCTGAATCCGAGTTCAAATGCGGCCAGCAGACGCTCACAGCGAGCGGGCCCCATGCCCGACCGTCGGGCCAGCAAAATCGGGGTGGCAGAGGCCAACTCCCCCAGATCGCCATAACCGGCCAAAAGGCTCTCGGCCACCCGTCCCGGCGCCATGCTCCCGCCCTGCCCCAGCACGCAACTGAGCAGTTCGGCCACGCTCCAGGCTCCGGGGCCATACCGTTGCAATCGGTCCTGCCGATCACGTCGGGCCAAGATGGCAGCTTCCGCCGTTTCAGCCGTTTCCGGTGCCTCTGCCGGAGTATCCGGCATTCCCTGCGATTTGAACATCAAATTTTCCGTATCCTGTCCCGGGAGGGGAATTTTCCATACCTGACGTTGTTCCACTGGCTGTCCTGGGCTATTGTTCGCCTCAGAGCGGCCCTTTGGGCCCACTGTCACTGTCCTGCGTTCGGTTGAGAGGTACCCGTGTCCCAATCCGCTTCATCGTCCCCCAATCCGGTGTTGGTCCGCAAATACGGCGGCAGCAGTCTGGCCAGTGTGCAACGGATCCAGACTGTCGCCCGGGATATTCGCGCCGCCCGGGATCGTGGCTACCGCATGGTCGTAGTGGTCAGCGCCATGGGCAGCACCACCAACGAATTGAATGCCCTGGCCCGTCAGGTCCACCCCAACCCACCCCGGCGGGAATTGGACATGCTGCTTTCGGTGGGCGAGCGCATCACCATGAGCCTGCTGTCGATGGCCCTGGCCGACGAAGACTGTCCCGCCATCAGCTTCACCGGCAGCCAATGCGGCATCATCACCGATACCAGTCACAGCGATGCCCGCATTCTCGAGGTCAAGGGCGACCGTGTGCGCGAGGCCCTGGAAAAAGGGCACGTGGTCGTGGTGGCCGGGTACCAGGGCGTGAGCCTGGCCAAGGAAATCACCACCCTCGGTCGTGGTGGCAGCGACACCACCGCCGTGGCTTTGGCGGCAGCCCTGGGCGCGGTGCGCTGCGAAATTCTCAAGGATGTCGACGGCGTGCTCAGCGCCGACCCCGCCGCGGTGGACAGCCCGCAAAAACACGACAACCTGACCTGGGATCAGATGCGAGAAGTGGCCGAGTCGGGCAGTGGCGTGGTGCACATCCGGGCCGTGGAATACGCCGCCGAATTCGGCGTGCCGTTGGTGGTGCGCTCCAGTTTTCACGATGGCCCCGGTACGGTCATCGGCACGGTGCCGGTTGACGACTCGCTGGCAATTGAAGCTCCCTCTGTGCCGGATCCTTGCCCGGCTGGCACTGGCGACCCCGCCTGCACCGATCGCGAAAGCCGCTACCGCCCCCTGGTCATGAATGTGGTCGAAAACGTGACCCGCATCCGGCTGGGCACCAGTGACGTCGCCCGCGGCGTGCATTGGCGCGACCTGCTGCTGACCCACCTGGATCCCGCCTTGACGGTGGCCGAATGGATCGACAGCGGGGAAGACTTTCGCTGGGAAGGCCTGACTCGTCAGGCGGATCTGGGTCCTCTGCGTGACGCCCTGGCCGAGGCCTCGGATTGGACTCCGGAGTGTTGGCAGGAAAACCTGAATTGCATCAGCCTCGCCGGTGGGCGGCCCGACAGCTGGCTCGAGGTGCAACGTCATGTGTCGGAAGTGATGTCGCAGTGGCAGGGTGAGTCGTGGCGCCTGCGGGCTGACGGTTCGGCCTTGCGGATTCTTGTGGCCGGTGAGCTCAGTTCCGAGTTGGTACGGGGTCTGCACCAGGCGCTGCTGACAGGTTGAATTCCCGTTCCAGGAAACTGCGCCAACTGCCTGGCGGCAGGTGCAGAAATGCCTCGCGCAGCCAATGGTCGGCCGCCGCCTGATCCCCCACCTTGCCATGGCACAGCACGATGACCCGCACGAGAGCCCGATGGGCTTCGGTGTGGCGAGGGTAGGTTTCGTAGAGGCGCCGATAGGCATCCAGTGCTCCGTGGTAATCCAGTTGTTTCTCTTTGTAGATCGCCACGCGGGCCAGCTCGTCGGGCGCCAGGTCCAGATCCAGCTCAGAGCGGGTGGCCTCGTCATAGATCGCCAGGGCTTCGTCGGCACGCCCCTCTTTGAGCAGGCGGCCAAATCCCTGTTTGAAAATCAAAGCCGATTCGCTCGCCTGGCCGGAGACCTTCATCGCGCGCCCCAACTCCAGCCGGGCTTCAAAATCCGTCGGCACCATTTCCAGGTATTCGCTCCAGGCCCCGACCGACGCGTGGTAATGCCCAGCGCTGAAATAGCGCCGGGCCCGATCCTGGGCTGCCTCGGCCTTGCCCGCTTTCAATTCGCCCAGGGCCAGGGCCATCATCAGTCCCATGACAAAGCCGCCGACGTGGGCACCGAAGCTGACATTGGTGCCGGTTTCCGGGGCCACGGACGCCTGGACAACCTGCAGCAACAGCCACAAGCCGGCCGCAGCCGCCAGGGGAATGCGCGTCTTGCCCGCCTTGTTCTGACCCGCCAATGGAGCCAGCACCCACCATGCCACGGCAACCTTGGCATCGTAGAAACGGATCATCGAGAAACCGAGCATACCGGCGATGGCCCCCGAAGCCCCCATGACGCCCAGCCCACCTTGACCAAGCAAGCCAAAGGCCGAAACCAGCCCGTGGACCAGGTTGCCGAAGTTGCCCAATAGCAGCAGATACAAAGCAAATTTCCAGGGCCCGAGGCGGTCTTCCAGTGGCGGCGCCAGAACAAAGAAATACAGGAGGTTACCGAGCAGATGGAACCAACCGGCGTGCATGAAGATCGCCGTGGTCACGGCCCAAGGTGGCCCGTCACCGGGAAAAAAGACGAGGTCCCAGGGGTCCAGCGGCAGCAGGCCGGGCGCATATTTCAGCCAGCCGAAGGCAACCGCCATCAACACCATCAGGCTCCACGACAACATCGGGCGACGGTTCAGTCGGCGATCCAGACCCAAGGGGAAGAAGTAGAAAAAATACATTCACGCTCCCGCAACCACTCACCGGCCAAGGACACACAACGGCACCAAGTGGGCGCCTGGATGGAAGTCCAGGCGCCCACCGGGCCAGAATTGTTATCGGCAGAGCGGGAAAAATCTTAAGTGGTGGCGGTGACGGCCTTATCGCTGATAATCCGCCCGTCACTGAGCCGGATCACCCTTTTGCACCGGGCCGCGATGTCATCCTCATGGGTCACAATGACCACGGTGTGCCCCTGGGCATTCAGCCCCTCCAGGATTTCCATGATCTCGTCACTGGTGACCGAATCGAGGTTGCCGGTGGGCTCATCGGCCAGAATCAGCGAAGGATTGTTCACCAGGGCGCGGGCAATGGCCACCCGTTGCCGCTGGCCACCGGAAAGTTCATTGGGCTTGTGGGCCTTGCGACTGGTCAGGCCCACCGCATCGACCGCCTTGGCCACCCGGGTGGCCCGTTCGGCGGCCTTGACCCCGGCGTAGATCAGGGGCAATTCCACATTCTGGGCCGCGCTGCTGCGGGGCAGCAGATTAAAAGTCTGGAAGACGAACCCGATCTCGCGGTTGCGGATCTCGGCCAACTCGTCGTCCGACAAGGTACTGACTTCGGTCCCATTGAGACTATAACTGCCGCGCGTCGGGGTATCGAGACAACCGAGCATGTTCATCAGGGTCGATTTGCCCGAGCCACTGCTGCCCATGATGGCCACATGCTCACCGACCTGAATGTCGAGGTCGACTCCCTGGATCGCCGGCACTTTCTGGGTGCCGACTTCATAGATCTTGTACAGCTCCCGCACGGAGATCAAGGCCTGCCCGGATTGTTCGGTGCGCGCGGATTCCATCATTCCGTACCGGCCCACTTGTCCAGGCGGCCCACTGCCCGCGCCATCATGGTCTCGGCAATGAGGAAGTCGCACATGGCCTGCACTTCCCCCGCCCGGCTATTGGCCAGATTCGTCTGCGCGACGATTACGTCCAGGGTGGTGCCGGCACCGACCCGGAAACGTTCCTGGGCCAGGCGCAATTCTTCCTCACTTTGCACGATGGTTTCGCGGCTCACATGGGCGCGCTCGCGGGCCTCAACCAGTGAGTTGTGCAGCTGCCGAATCTCGACCTGCACATTCATGCGAGCCTGTTCCAGTTGGTATTGGGCGATGCGGGCGTTGGCCTTGGCCTTGGAACGCCCGTTGATTGACTGCATGCGGTCGAAGATATTCCAGGAGACCGAGTAGCCGAAGGCTGTGTTGCCGGACTTCTGGGCACCAAAAATAAAGGGCGACTCGTTGTTGTAACGATTGAAGCTGGCGAATAAGTCCACCCTCGGCAACAGATTCGAAGAAGCCGTGGTCACGTCCTTCTTGCGGGCGTTGACGTTATGCTCGGTGCTCTTGATATCCTTGCGAGTGGTCAGGGCCTCGGTATAGAGCGCATTGACGGCCTCGACGGCGAAGTCGGTCTCCAGCACCGACGGGTCGATGTTGAAGCCGGCGGCCATGGGGCGATTCATGCTGAAGGCCAGGTCGGCAAAGGCCTTCTTGACCGTATTATCGGCCACCACCAGGTCCAGCTTGGTATTTTCCAGGCGCACCCGTTGCTGCAGCACATCGCTTTTGGCCGCACTGCCGAGACGGAAATAAGTTTCGGTGCGTTCGAGTTCCTTGGCTGCCTGGTCACGGGTCTCGATCGCCACTTCCAGCAATCTCTGGTAGCGCAAAAGATTGAAATAGGACGCGATGACATCCTCGGCCACCAGTTCACGGGTATAGCCCACCGTTGCTTCGGCAGCCTTCAAGCCGCTGCGGGCCGAGCTGAGGCTGCTGAATTTGGAGAAGCCGGAAAAGACATTCAGGCTCGCCCGCCCGTTGATGTCCTTGTATTTGGTCTGGATCGTCTGGTCCGCAAAATTCCCGTTGGGAATGGAAGTCGGGAAAGCGGCCGCGCCAATCAGGTTGTTTGAGCCATCAAAAACCGGAATGGGAAAAGTGCCAGACGTCGTCTGCTCGACATCATAGTCGGTCCGCTCGGATTTTTGCCAATTTAGCCCCACACTCAGGTCCGGCAGGAATGACCCATAGGCGTTGCTGACGTCCTTGGAAGCCAGATGGCGCTGCTCTTCGGTGATCAGCAGCGTCGGGCTGTCCTGAAGCGCCAACTGCACACAATCATTGAGAGACAGCATAGGCATATCACTGTCCACCCCAGCAGACTCCTGGGCCAGAGCAAGACCAGAGGCCACCATCAGGGCAGCCAATACGGTCAGTTGCAGAAAGAAGCCGATTCGAGATTCTTGCGATCGAGTCATTTTGTCACTCCCAAGAGATTCTGGTCTTCAATGCCGGCAGCAGATCCCGGATGATAGATCCAACCGCGGCCCAAGCCAACCCAATTAACCTGAGCTTTTACGCAAAATTGTGATTGGAGTTGCGACTGATTCCCCAACACCTGTTAATTATTCCCAATACCTGTCCTGACGCACGACACGCCCCAAGGCTACAATCCTGCCTCAAAATAAATTCCCGCCCCAAGAGACGCACCCCTCCCCAAAAAGTTCCCCTCCGCTTTCACGGCCAATTCCGGGTTCACACAAAAAAAAGAGGACGCTGAAACCAGCGCCCTCCCAATCATCTGCACCCAACCCCACCTGATCCCATGTTTGCGTCGTATGCGACGCAAACCAAATCATCCAGTTCTAGTGCAAGCGGAAGTTGAAAGGCAAAGCCATCCAAGCCTTCACCGGAATATTCCGCTGCTTGCCCGGGATGAACTTGCACTTGTAGGCCGCCTCGATGGCCGCCTTGTTCAACAGGGGATGCACGCTCTGAATCACCTGGGCCTGCATGACGTCGCCGCCGGGCCCCACCAGCACTTTCACGATGACCGTACCCTCGACCTGCGCCATGCGGGCCACTTCAGGATACTTGGGCTTGGCCCAGAAAGTGATCGTCGGGTTGGTCGACGAGGCCACAAAGCCTTCGTCTGCGATCTGGAAATTGCCCATGCTGCTGCTGATGGCCATATCCAGATCCATCAGCGTATCGGCGATATCAACATCATCGGCAACCTCGTCATCGGGCGCAGCCTCAATCACCTTGGGCGGGGGCGGCGCTTCTACCGGGGGCGGCGGAATGTCGATGATTTCCTGATCGTCAATATCCACGACTTCAAACTCTTCTTGGCGGAGCTTGTAGGGATTCGGGATATAGGTCGGCGATAGCAGGGCGCCGACAAGAACTATGATGACAGCAGCCAGGGCCGACCAGCGCAGGTACTTGTTGTACTGCGCCTTGAATTGATCATTGGCCGATAACTGATAGCCGTTTTCTACCGGTACGGTCGACATGATACTCCTAGTACTTCTGCCCGGGGGTGCCTTCGATGTCGTTGTTGAAGAAGACGCGCACCGCGTTCACTTCCTTCAACTCCTCCATCACATCGCTGACAGTTCCGTAATCGGCGTAGGTGTCGGTTTTGAAGGCGACGATCAACTGGGGATTGTCGGAGATCTTGGTGGCCACGATGTCGGCGATGTGCTTGATCTGCACCAGACGATCATCGATGGATATCTGCCCCACCCGATTGATGTAAATGTTCGACACCAGTTCGCGGTTCACTTCTTCGCCCACTTCTGCGCGCGGCAGCTCCACCGGCAATCCCGTTTCCTCGCGGAAAATCGTGGTCACCATGAAGAAAATCAGCAACAGGAAGGCGATATCACCCATCGAGGAGGTCGGGATGAAAGTGTCTTTGTTGGTTGAACGTCCAAAATTCATCTTCGCCTCCGTCCTATTTGGTTGCGGTTTTCAGGGAAACCTTGTTGGCGCGGGCTTGCTTCAATTCGTCAAGGCAGGCCACCATCATTCCGTAGTTCGCCTCGGGATGAATCTTGAGCATGACCACCAATTTTGGCTTGGCCAGGATCCGGTCCTCGATGGCAACCTTGATGTGATTGATCTCGATGGGCTTGTTGTCCAGCGTGAGCCGGTTGTCAGCGTGGACAAACAGCGTCGCGATGTTGCTCTGCTTCACCTTGACGACATCTTCATCTTTTTTCTGCTTGCCGGGCAAGACCAGGGTCAAGCCCTGCTCGGCGGCAAAAATCGTCGTCACGATAAAGAAGATCAGCAGCAGGAAGGCCACATC
>CAZLUL010000192.1:0-7837 GCA_964562635.1 uncultured Fibrobacteraceae bacterium
CCTCAACGGCCGGGACAGCGCCCCGAGCAATGCCGGCCTTGATGGCGGACGGGGAACTGTGACCTTGAACAACCTGCACGCCTCGGTCATCGACGCCGACGGCAACGGCGTGCCCGACGCCGCCGACGCCACCATCAGCGGCACCGCGACCCTGCCCCAGGATGCGGGCACGGCGACCCTGACGGTCAAGGCCGAGCTGATCGAATTTTCCGGCCGTGAGCCCGGCGCTCCCCTCTCAGTGGTGACCACCACCGCCGGGGCCCGCAATTGGACCCTGCCGCGCCTGGCCGCCGGACGCTACCGGGTGACCACCAGCGCCGTCGGCTACTTCGCCACAACGTCCATTGTCGACGTCGCGGCCAGCCAGTCGGTGATCGGGATCGATCAAAACCTGGACAAGGCCACGGCGATCGGCGGCACCATCGGCTTCGCGAGCGGCCCGGGCGGGGCCGGCACCGTCACCTTGCGCGACGCCGGCGGCACGGTGCTGGACAGTGCCTCCTTCACCGCGGCCGGTGGCCCCTACGTGTTCTACGTCGAGGACAGCGGCGACTATATAGTGGCGGTATCCGCAGCAACCTATTTGGACGCCGAACGCACCGCAACGGTGACCGCAGGCACCGACGTCAGCGGCCTGGACTTGAGCCTCGTGCGCGAGACGGAGATCTCCGGCACGGTCACCTTCGCTGCGGGACCGGGCCGGCCGGGCACCCTGCGCCTGCTGGACGCAACCGGCACCGAACTGGCTCTCCAGGGATTCCCCTCGTCGGGCGGACCTTTCCAGTTCTTCACCCCGGTGGGCGGCACCTTCACCCTGTCAGCCACCACCGTGCCACCGCTCTATGTCCGCACCGATTCGACATTGACGGTCACTGCCGGCAGCGACGTGACGGGCCTGGTCCTGACCATGCCCCTGGCGGCCCTCGTCTCCGGCACGATCGCCTTCGAGGGCCCGGATGCCGCGGGCCGTTGGGACCTGTACGACAACCTGAGCGGAGCCTTCCGCGACTCGTCCAGCTTTGCCACGGCGGGCGACGCCTTTTCCTTCTATCTGGAACCCGGCCAGTTCCGCCTCGAACTCGCCGCATCCGGCTACGAGGATCGCGATCTGGTCTTCGACGTGACCGAAGCCGACACCTCCCTGGGGGCGCTGCAATTGACGGCCGTGCGAGCCACGCATCTGGAAATCGTCGACGACACGGGCGCGATCCTGCCCGAGGTCCGGGCCACCTACTACAATTCCGCTGCCGGTGATCCCTGGACCAGCACCCGGGTCCAGCTGGCTGCCCGCGACGACGACGGCCGCGACGACCTTTACGACCTGGATGGCCGCCTGGGCGGCTTCAACCTGTCCGCGCGCAAGATGGACGACCTCTCGCCCCCCACGGGCACGCCCGTCTTCTACCGCGACAACACCGAGGCCTTCGTCGATTCCGTGGTCAGCTTCACCGCCGGTCGCACGCGGTTCTGGATGAGCGACACGGCGGTCGAGGTGCTGCGCGTGTACCTGGCCCAGCCCAACAAGGCGCCAGTGGCCGGCCGCATCGTCGTGGCGTTTCAGGACCCCCAGCCGACCACCGTCGTGCTGACCGCCGACCGCGACAGCCTGGTCGCCGACGATGTCGATCTGGTGATCGTCTCGGCCCAGCTCTACGACGCCGCGGGCAACCCCAGCCTGCTCGACGGCATTCCGATCAACTTCGGGTTCAGCGCCGATTCGGTCGGCAAGGGTCGGTTCGAGGAGCCCACGGCCCTGACCAACGGCAACGGCCTGGCGTCGGGCCGCCTGACCGCCACCGGCGCCGGGCCCCTCCTGGTGACCGTCTCGGTCGTCATCGAGAACCGGATTCTCGCGGTCGAGGCCGGCTTCCTCGGCAGCGGCAAGCAGAATCTCGTCCTCACCTCCCTGCCGGGAGCGACGGCGGGATGGCGCCTGTCCGTGCCGGCCGCGGTCAACAACCGGGAAACCCCGATCACCGTCACCGCGCAATTGATCGACCAGTTCGGCAACGCGACGCGGGAGCAAGGCCGCACGATCCTCTTCAGCGCGGACCCGGCGGGGCTCGGCAGCTTCGAACCGGCGCTGGCCACCTCAGATACGAGCGGCCGGGCCCCGAGCGTCTTCACGCCCAACGGCGGCTCGGGCCTGATCACCATTTTTGGTGACGGCGGCAGCCTCGCCGGCGGCCAAGTCGCCCTCCAGCTGCGGGACGTCCAGGTCATCCCCGACCCGGTCTGGTACGAAGAACCGGCCGACCACCAGACGTTCGACAAGACCGACCTGACGGCCCTGGTCATCGACAATACGCCGGAGGAGCTCATCCTCGAACTGCCCTTCCAGTCGGACTGGGTCGGACTGCAGATGCACGTAATCTTCGAGACCGGATTCGACGCGGCCGGTGCCGCACGCGATCCTTTCGAACAGCCCGTCAACTACGGCCACGCCGACCGGCCGGACTACGCCCTGACGTCCAAGTATTCGGCCAACGACTACGGCGACTTCCGGCGCTGGAACGCGGCGGGACGTTGGGAAACCTGGGACCTCGCCAACAACGTCTACAGCGACGCCGCCGACGACGGGAACATCCAGAGCGTGTGGGTGAGCAAGGAAGCGGAGAAGGTCGTCATCCGGGTGCCGTGGAACGCGCTGGGTGGCGCCCCCGATTCCCTGCGCATGGAGGCCTACCTCACCCAGGATGACGGTGAAAAGCGGGCCGCCTTCGATTCGGCGCCCCAGGACGCGACCCTGAACCTCGACTTCGACTACCTCGACCCGCCGGAAGGGGCGTGGGATGTGACCCTCGGCCCCAGCACCCTGAGCCAGTGGGGCCGCACCTACGTGGTGAAAACCGACTTCCCGACGCCCCCCGCGTTGTCCGGTTCGGAGGTCAACCCGACCGATCCCACAGCTGGTGAACTCATCACCCTGAAGACGACTGTGGCCGATGCCGGAGACGGCGTCGGAGACGTGCTGGCCGACTTGAGCGCCATGGGTGGCGGCAAGCTCACCCGCATGCACGACGACGGCGACCTGGCCCACGGTGATGAAACGGCCGGCGACGGGACCTATGGCCTGCTGGCCGTCGTGCCTATTGGCAATCCGGGCGGATCCCAGGACCTGGTGGTCAACGCCTACGACGCCGGCAATGTGTGGGCCACGCGGGACACCCTCAATATCAGCGTGACCCCCATTATCGAGCCCTTGATCGCCGTCGCCGACTCGGTGGGCGACGACCACGGTCCGAACCAGTTGGGTGTGGCGCGCAAATACACGACCTACCCCTCGAACATCGTCTTTGTGCCGGGCGGTTTTGATCTGACCGACCTGACCGTCTTCGAGACCGTGGCGGTCGTCGGCGGCGAGCAGGTCGAAATGATCGCCTTCCAGGTGGGCATCGGCGATCTGCCCGACCCGGCGGCGCCGGGAACGGCCGACTGGAATCCGCTCTACGCGGACCTGAATATCCAGAAGATAGACATCATGATCGACAGCAAGCCGGGCGGCTCGACGGCCTCCCTGCCCAACCGCATCGCCGGGTTCCAGCCCTGGGATGCCTGGGACTACGCGATCATCATGGACGGCTGGTACAAGGCCGTGATCCCCTCCCTGGGCGCCAGCACGGTGGACACGTGGCGCGAGAACGCGCTGCGGGCCGACAAAGACATCATCCTCCTGGGTGACCCGGAACTGGACACCATCACGGCGCTGGTGGCGAAGGAAGCCCTGGGCAACCCGACGGTCGAGGATATCCGCAGCTGGGACATGGTCGTCTGCCTGTCCAGCCACGACAGCGGCGGCGAAGAGGTGCTCGGCGGCATCCGCTGGGTGAACGAGATCCGCAGCGAGTGGAACCTTGGCGGCGGCCGCGAAGGCAACCGGGATTCGAACCTGATCGACCTGCTGTTGGTCCCGGGCGTCGGCCACAACCCCGGCCAGCCGCAGGAGACGGTGCTGGACTACGAGACCCCCGAGGCCCTGGCCCGGCTGGAACGCAACGAGACGCCGGTCGCCCTCGAAATGTCCCAATTCGAGGATACCGGACCGCCCGTCATCGACACGGGCGGCGATGGCTCTGTCGTGACGAAAGTCCGGCCTCTGGCCGAGGCCCCCCTGGCCCTGACCTTGCGCATCACCGACGACAACCGTGTCGACCAGGCCCTGTTCCGCTACCGCTCAACCGGCTACGAAGGTGGCGGTTGGCAATACGAGGCCCCCATGTCCTTCATCGGCAGCGACCTGTGGGTAGTCGACATCCTGCCGTCATTCCTGGACTCGCTGGTGGTCTCGCCCATCGACAGCACCCGCTACCTCGAGTTCGAGGTCTGGGCGCAGGATGTCCCGTCCGGAGAACCGCCGGTCGCCAAGTCTTCGACCTCGCCGGTGACGACCCTCGAGATCAACCCGGATGCGACCTGCCTGCCCACGGACACCGATCTGGCCAAGGAGACCGTCGCTCTGCTGGAGGTGGACGGCTCGGCCGTGGTCATCGGCGCGGACCTGAGAAACTGGCTGGTGCAGAACCATATCAACACGGCCTGGGCCGGGGGCTCAGCCTCGCCCGACACCATGGGGCAGTACGTCGAACTCCAGTGGGACGTGTGCAACGTGCCCCCAGCGGTCAAGATGGCGCCGACGATTCCGAACGGGCGTCCTATCGGGATCTTCCGCCAGATCTTCCTGGCGACGACCGACAGCCTCGGCGGCTACATTGACCTCAGTGAACCGCTCCCCAAGAGCCTGGAACTGAGCCTGCACTACCCGGAGGCCTGGCTGCCCGCAGGCCTGGACCGCAACCAGTTGGCCACGTACCGCTACCAGCCCGAATCGGACCGTTGGGTCCTTGTCGGCGGCCGCGTGAATCTGACGGGCAACAAGGTGACGACCACGGTCTCCGGCGTCGGCACCTATGGGGTGTTCGCCACCGACGCGATCACCCAGGACTCGGGCGAGGTCATTTCCGGCGTTATCGTCTCGCCGAATCCCTTCTCCCCCAACGGGGACGGAGTCTACGACGAGTGCGCCGTCTCGTTCTATCTCAACCGCGAAGTCTCCGTCACCGTCGAGATCTTCAACATCGACGGCAAACGCAAAAACATCCTGGCACAGACCGTGTCCTACACGGGCCAGGAACAGGGCGGAGCTCCCCGGCGGATTCCGGGGCTGGTCTGGAACGGCACCGACTTCAGCGGCAATGCCGTGCCCTACGGCATCTACATCCTGCGGATCGAGGCGACCTACAACCTCGCCGACGGCACCGAACGCATCTTCCGCGAGAACCATTCCGTGGCGGTGATCAAATGATGAAGATCCGCGCCATCCGCGCTACCCTGTTCGGGGTTCTCTTCGCGACCGCGGCAGCCCTCGGGCCACCGGCGGCCCAGGCGGATTTCCGCTACGCCAACCCCGGGGCCCGTCCCAAGGCCATGGGCTCGGCTTTTGTCGCCCTGGCCGACGATCCCAATGCCGCCTACTGGAACCCGGCGGCGTTGACCCGCTCGAATCGTCTGGCCTTGATGGCTTCCAACAGTTGGCTGTACGGCGTCTCGGATATCGAAAACTATTACCTTGCCGCCACGTTGCCGCAGGTCGGCAGGGTCCATTTCGGTGCCTCCTGGGTGCGCCTGGGGATCACTGACGTCTACAGCGAAGACACGCTCAATCTGTCGGCCGCCATGCCCCTGCCGTTTCTCAACGGACTGAGCGCCGGCGTGACGGGCAAGATGTTCCTGCTGGACGCCCCAGGCTACGAGGAACTCAACGACCCCAACTACATGGGCGGCGACCAGGGTTTCTCGGCCGATTTTGGCCTGCATTACGCCGGCGCGGGCCCCTGGAGCCTGGGCGCCGTCATCTACAATCTCCACGAGACCACGCTGCAGTTGATTTCCTCCACGGCCAACCCCGACCCGGTCTACACCGAGTGGGCGGCCGGGGGCAGTTACCTGTTCCGGGACACTCTCCTGCTGACGGCGGACCTGCGCAGCCGCGATGGCCACGACCTGGACACCGTGCTGCACGGCGGGGTGGAGATCTGGTTCTTCGATGCCCTGGCCCTGCGCTCGGGCCTGCACGCGGGTCTGGTCACCATGGGCGTGGGCTTGCAGGACGTCCACTGGCAGGCCGACTTCGCGCTCGAGACCGAAAAGAAGCTTGGCAATGTCTACATGTTGTCCTTCACGGTGAGGAACTGATGGTGCAACGAAGAGTCCGCATATGCCCCCGCAGTGTCATATTTCTGGCGGGAATCCTGTGCCTCGTTGTCGCCATGCCCGTCCGGGCCGGCAACAAGATTGAGGGATACTACGAGGCCTCGGTCTCGGCGCGGAAGGATGACGGCCACTGGAATTTCGGTTCCTCCGAAGAAAACGGCATCCCCAGACACTACGCAGAGCTGTCGTTTTTTTCGCGGCCCAACGACCGTTTGGAAGTGTATGCCCGCATGAGGGCGTGGTCCAACCGGGACGACGACCGCACGCAGGAATCGGTCGAATACTTCGCCCCGCCGTGGTACAGCGCCGAAGGCCACATTAAACTGAGCCAGTCCAAGTCCGAATTCTACATTTTCTATCGCGAGAACCGTTTCTACATCAATGACGATCCGCTGCTGCGCCTCGTCAACGACGGGGCCTTGAAGAACGATTCCTTCAATCCCCAGGCTCAAGGCGTGCGCTACGACTTCTGGGACACCGATTTCCTGGGTGTCCCGAATCTGGGCGGCACTTTCTTCGTCAGCGATAACGGCAGCACCTTCTCCAATAGCATCGACCCCAGGACCCTCGATACGCACACTTTCAAGGTGGGCGACAACTCCTATGTGGGGCGCTTGCGCCACAAGGGCTGGGGCGGGCGGCTTGAGTCCGGCGCCATGTTTGTCCGCAAGGACTGGACCGACACCTCGGACCCCAACTGGACCGAGCAGTTCAAGTACATGCACAACCACGTCTACGCGCTGGACCTGGCCCTGAGCCCCCGCGCGCTGACCAGTTCCGGCCTGAGGCTGGGCCCTCTCGATCTGGAGCAGTCCCGCTGGACGGTGCAGGCGGCGGCCAGCACGGCGCCCTACGAGGAGGAGGTCCGGAACTTCGATCTGGACAACCCCCGGGCCTTTGCCGTCGAGGTGCGGGACATCCATGTGGACGACATCACCTTCCATACCTGGTATTACGACCTCGGCGAGGGCTACCGCAACTTCTCGAACTTCGAGGGCTACAACAAGATCAAGAAGCACGCGGAGGCCATCTGGCTGGTGCCGCGCAAGGCCATCACCGCCAAGGTCGTCTGGGATGCCGAGCGCAAGCGGGTCGTGGACGATGTCGGCGGCGGGCTGCGCCCCAGCACAACGTGGTACGGTGAGCTCTACATCGAGTATATCCGGGGCTTCAAGTCGCGCTTTGCCTACAAGAATTTCCACGGCTTCGACACGGATCTGGACGTCAACGACTTCCGGACCTATCCCGACTGGTTCGGCGAAATCTCGGTGGAGAACTTCCTGGCCAAGGTCAAACTGCAGGGCCGCGTGCGCGACGCCGGCACCTACCACCAGGTGACGGCCTTCGGCTTCGACATGGCCGTCAACTTGACTGACCACCTGCAGGGCTACCTCCGCGCCCTGAACGTCAACGAAAAAACCGAGGCCCGGCACTCGATATTCGTCCAGTTGAAGTATGACATCGGGGGCAACTCCGAGGTCTACTTCGGCTACGGGGACGCGGGCCAGTCGGACAATCTCGTTTATGCCTGGTTCGTGGGCGATACCCCGGGCTCAGGGGATAACCTGAAGGACCGTTTCAATTTTTACGTCAAGGCATGGTTCTGATCCACCCGGAAAGGGACTGG
>CAZLUL010000193.1:0-7825 GCA_964562635.1 uncultured Fibrobacteraceae bacterium
ATTGTTGTGCCTAGTCACTAACTCAAAGAGATACAATTTGTTAGGTAGGATTGTCAGTCAACATTGAGCGAGCAACCCGCAATTCCCGTCCCTGGGTGACTTCGACGAGCTCCCCCCGCAAGCAGAACAGACGGCCATGAAGAAACCCACCGCGACATCCTGGCCGCTGTCGGGACAATGGCCGCGTCTCATTCCGGTTTAAACAAAATCGGTCGCCAAGCCTAAATCAGTGGATTCACATTCGTTCGGAAACCTGTCAGGTGAGGATGACAGAATACGACAAATAGTCATCTTCAAGGGAGACAGGCGCAGGTTACAGGCCAAGAGGTATCACCAAACAACCGAGCACGCAAATCGAAGAAGGTCAAACCACCTAAAAGCAACTGATGAACTGGTCGGCAGTCATTTGACGATCAGTTGATATTTTGGTATCATTTTGGCAAGGCTTCGATATCTGATATTTTTTTGGTGCGAGGTCAAATCATGTTCCATCGCTCACTGTTTGTTGTGGCGGTCATGCTACTGGCCGCACTTCCCGCCCAAGCCGAATTTGTCATTGATCAAGCCACCAACCATCACGCCGATTGTTCGGGCCCGGCCTTGGCCTCCTCGCCCGACGGTTTGACCATGCTGGCCTATAACGCCTCGGGCTATCCCCTGCTCATGGATTTTGTGCAGGTGCAGGCCATGCAGACCATATGGACCGACGCCATCGTCTGGCCCGATCCGATTTTGTTGAACAGTGGCAGCGGGCCGGTCATCTGCTGGGGCCGGACCGGCTTCCACGTTGCGTTCGCCAGCGGCGATATGATCCTGATCTACCATGCCGACCACCAAGGCATTTGGGACATGGACGATTATGTGTTGATGCCGCCGGGTGGCGCTCTCATGGGGCTCGACATTGTGGGCCTGGTCTCCAATGCGACGGGACCGGATGCTATGCTGACGGTGATGATCTCCACCAACCCGCCTTCCGCCGACTTTCAAGTCTTATATACCTTCCATTCGGAGGCCGGCTGGTCCGAGCTGGAGGAAGTCGTCACCGACATGCAGATCCGGCCCGAGCCGCGAATCACCTTTAGTGTGGGCTCCGCCGAGCCGTGGCCGACGATTTTCTTCTACGGTGGCAACCCCGAAGATCCGGTTCTGCACAGCACGACCCGGAAAGAGAGCACGGGCTGGAGTGCGCCGCTGCCAGTGCCAGGCGTTGGCGGATCGTCAGCGATTGTGGGCGATTTTGATGTGGTTACTCATTACGGAGTGAACCACAACCTTCTGGGCCTGGGCGCCCAACCCACCTGTCCCTGCGGCGTGATCTATCACCAGGAGTATCTCTTGGGCGGTGGTTGGACCGATGAAGAAGACATGACTGTGGTCTATGCCGACTACGACTGGCCCAGGTCGCCCCATCTCGCGGTGGGGGCCGATGGAGAGCTCCATGCGTTCTGGATCCAACAGGCGTCGGCTTCGGACCTGACGCCGTTACGGACCACCCTCGAATATTGGGTGCGGGAAGGTGAGTCCTGGAGTGAGCAGAGCGATAATCTCAACGTATCGTGGCCCGGCAACCCCACCTTCGACCACGTGGCTTTGACTGTCGAGCCCGGACAGGCGCCGGTGCTCGCCTGGGCGCACCGGGACACCTTTAATGGTGAGCCTCTCCCCGAACAGATCTGGATCGCCCGGGTGCCGTCGTCTTCGCCGGTGCCCGATCCGGAAGTGGTCCGACCGAAGGTGGTCTTGTCGGCCTGGCCCAATCCCTTCAACCCGCAGGTGAAGATCGCGTTCGCGGTCGAGCGCTCCCAAGCCGCCAGCCTGATCGTGTTCGACGCGCGCGGTGGGCGCGTGGCCGATCTCCTGGCGCGGGTTGTCGAAGCGGGTCGGACAGAAGTGGCCTGGCACGGTTGCGACGATGCGGGACGCCGAGTACCCAGTGGCGTGTATTTCGTGCGGTTGGAAACTGACGACCAGCAACTGGTTTGCAAAGTTGTGATGGCGGAATAAACACCGCGACCGGCTTCTTTCCGAAAAATGCTCTGGCGCAAAACGACTCCGGACGACGGGTCTGATGACAAGTACAGACCTGTCCATCGTCCAGGCCAATTTCCCTGTCACATCATAGATGCGCAGCGAGACGTTCGAGCCACCGCCGGGCATCCGGTGGGCAATGGGGTCTATTGCGCGCGGCTGAATGTCAATGGCCCGGGCGTTTCCGAGGCGATCACCCGCAAAGTGGTGGTGGTTCGCTGAGCGATGGAAGTTCTTTACGCGGGGTCCAATTTTGGGCGCTGCGTGTTTGGTAATTGATAATCAAATAAACACTCCATAAAACAATCTTTGGGGTGTGCTGATAATTTTTTAACATTTCCTTGATTTCACGACCGCCTTTGCCCACATTACCTCTTAGAAGACCAAAATAATCGGCTTAACCTGCTTGCATAACAACAGGTTATAGCTAGCAGGCGCCAGGGCCACGCCCTCCGCCGAACCCGAGGAGCAGCCTCTCATGCAGATCTCAGGCCTCAGGTACGGAGCCCAATTGCTGGGCTTGGTGGATTTTCCCCATCCCGAGTACCTCACCGGCGGCGCCGACAACGGCGCGATCCAGGATCTACTCGACAAGTACGGTAAAATCGTGGTCAAACCCGTCTTTTTTTCGGCCGTCGGTAAAAAGGGCAAAGCGGGCCTGGTGCGCGTGGTCGACAACCTCGTCGACGCCCTGACCGCCAAGCGCGAACTCTATTTCGCCAACCACCAGATGGGCGGCCGCACCGTCACCGCCAATGGCGTCACCTTCGAAGCGTTCATTCCCTCGGAAATCGAAGTCTATTTCTCGATCACCGAATCGACCCAAAGCCGGATGCCGATCTTCAGCATCTCGCCCTGGGGCGGCGTCGACATCGAAAGCCTCGGCAGTGATAAACTGCACACCACCTGGATCGATCCCTTCATGGGCCTCAAGTCCTTCGACCTGACCAACGCCCTGCGCGACACCGGCTGCCCCGCCGAATTCATCAGCCCCCTGGTGCAGCAACTGCCCAAGTTGTGGCAGCTGTACAACAGCTACGGACTGTCGACCATCGAGATCAACCCGCTGCGCATCCAGCGCGTGGGCGGGCGCTACATTCCCATGGCCTGCGACATCAAAGCCAGCTTCGACCAGGACAACCCGGCTTCCAAACGCGTGGGTTTGCCCGATACAATTTTCAAATCCGACACCACGGCGTTCGAGCAGGAGATCAACCTGCTACGCACCTACCAAGGCCAAAGCGACGTATTGGAAATGAATCCTGAAGGCACCATCCTGCCCTTCATGTTTGGCGGCGGCGCCAACTCGGCGGCCACCGAAACCTTGGGCAGTCGCGCCATCTTCGCCAGCGACTTCGGCGGCAACCCGCCCTACGAAAAAATGTACGAGATCGCGCGCATCAGTTTCCAACACCACCTCAAGGCGGCCAACGTACTGCTGCTGATCGGCGGCAAGGCCAACAATACCGACATCTACGTCACCTTCCGCGGAGTGTTTGACGCCCTGCGCGATCACTTCGCCGAGTTCGGGCCCCATCCCATCTATGTGGTGGTTGGACGCGGCGGACCGAACCTGATTTCGGGCATGGTCTACGCCCGCGACATTCTCGATTCGCTGAACCTGCCGTACCGCTTTTTTGGTTACGATACTTCGATGATCATGACCCTCGAATACGCCTGCCGCGTCGATGATTGGTGGCAGAGCGACGGACGCGATCTTTACCTGGCCGACGGCGCGCCAACCAGTAACCGGACGGAGGTCAAATCATGAAGCAGCTGAAATCCAAACCCTTCCCTTATTACGTGGGCCTGCACTCTCTTGAAGAACTCGTGACCCGCGACTCGCGCGTGTGCGTGATCAACATCCTCGGGGGCGAAAGCCGCACCGTGACGCCGACCTCCCACGAGTATTCCGACGGCAACGTCGTCGCCGGCGTGCAGTACGGCCGCTCGGGCAAACTGGAAACCGCACGGGGCGACATCCCGGTCTATCCCAGCGTGCGCGACGCCATGAAAGCCGGCCACCAATTTGACGTGGGCGTCATCTATCTGCCGCCGTTGGCGGTGGCTCAGGCCGTCAGCGAATTGATCCACTGCAACGACGAACTCAAGCGCGTGATCATCGTCACTGAAAAAGTGCCGACCGCCGACTCGCGCAACATCCGCGTCCTGTGCCAGGAGCACGGCGTGGACGTCGTGGGCTGCAACTGCCTCGGTGTAGCCAACGCCTGGGACAACGTGCGCATCGGTGGCGCCCTGGGCGGCGATGACCCGGCCCAGACCCTGAAAAAGGGCTCGGTCGCCATCCACAGCAACAGCGGCAACTTCACCACCACCATGGCCGAGTACCTGCTCACCGAAGGCTTTGGCCTGAGCACGGCCGTCAGTTCGGGCAAGGATGTCTACATCCACTTCGCGTTGCCCGAGTTTCTGTACGCTGCCCAGAACGACCCGCGCACCAAAGCGGTGGCGCTGTATGTCGAACCCGGCGGTTACTACGAGAAGATGGCCCTGGACATGATCCGCGAACGCAAATTTGGTTTCAACAAACCCATCGTGGTGTGCGTGACGGGTCGCTGGAAGAAGGACATCGGCCGCAGCTGTGGCCACGCCGGTGCCCTGGCGGGTAGCGGCGACGACGCCCTGAGCAAAGAAGCCTGGTTTGACGACTACTTCGGCATGCCCTGCTTTGATCCCGACAACCCGCAGGTTTCCCGCCGCGGGGTGCGCGTGGCTTCGATCCAGGCCGTGCCCGCAGCCATGAAAGCTGTCTTCGAGGCCGTTGGTGAAGAGTGCGACTTCGAACCGCGCGGCGACCTGAATCTGAAGCCGTGGCTGGGCGACAATTTCCTGAGCCTGCCCGCGGAACTGGACCTGCCCCTGGTCACGCCGCTGGCGCCTCACGATGAAGCCCTGGGCAAGATCAACCGGCAGGTGGGGGCCCAGTTTCTCAAGCGCAACATGCGCAACATCTCAGGCGCCTCGAAACTGGATCCGCTCACCTCGGTGACCAGCCTGCACGGCACCTCGATTCTCGAGCTCAGCGAGCGCTCCATCGAACATAACGTGTATTTCACCCTGGCCCGCATCGAGCCCTTGCCCGAAGACGTGAGCACGGTCAACCTGCTGCTCAATCTGTTCCTGAAATTGGAAGACGGCGAGATCGACGCCGTGCGCCGGGCCCGGGCCAACGGCGCCACGCCCAACGCGGTGCTGGCCGCTGGTGTGTCTGTGGTGGGCAACAACGCGTTGCTGGAAGAATCCCGGCAGCAGGCGCGGTTGATTATTGACCTGATCCGCAACCACGGCATCGATACCCAGACTACCGAATTCTCCGACGCCTTCAATGAAGACGCGGCGAAAAACTGGTTTGTCGACCGCAACGGCGAGATGGACGAAGTGACGGTCTTCCTCTTGAAAGAAGTCCAGAACAGCACCAAAGACTGCACGGCCCTGATGGTCTGCCAGCACATCCTGCGGCAGGCCGAAGCCGCCGACAAACAGGTGCACCACCTGAAGGCTTTCCTGTTGGCGGCCACCGCTGTTTGTGTGCTGTGGCGCCCGATGTTGCGCAAGCGCATCTCGCGCCAGACGGTCGAAGACGCGGTGAGCTACTTCTACCTCATTGCCCGCCAATACGCCTACGGCGTGGTCGACCCGGACGGCAACAAGGCCTGGCAGAAGCTGACCGGACCTGGCCTGTCGGGCATGGGCGAGTCGTTCACCCAGAACGCCTTCCGCATCCTGTTCAGCCGCAAGGCCGGGCGTGAAGAGCTCATGGAATTCCGCTATCTCATTGGCCTGACCTTGAGCAACGGCGCCGGCACCATCAGCGCCAAGGGCGCCAAGGAAAGCGTCAGCGCGCGGAACAACATTTCCATGGCCTACGTGGGATACCTGGCCAATACCGGCCTGGCCCACGGCGGCAATGGTTTTGAAGCGGTGCAGTTCCTGATGCGGTACTTCGCCGACTCCGAACTGAGCGACCCCAACCTGAACGTGGCCGAGCAAAAGGCCGCCGGCCTGGATCTCAGCGGCCTGGCCCGGCGCGCGGTGCGCCAATACGCCGAGTACAAAGCCGAAGCCAAAAGCGGCGGCGCGTTGCGGGTCAAGCCCGTGCCCTGCGTGAACCATCCAGTATTCAAGGGCAACGCGGTGAACATCGACCCGCGCGAGCAGTACGTGCGCCAGCGGTTGCAGGAGGCGGGCGTGGGCAACAGCTTCCTCGACTTCTACCATTTGCTGGTCGAAGGCCTGTTCCGCGAAGGCGTGACGCGCAATGTCTTCTGCGTGAACATCGACGCGGTGTTGGCTTGCATGTCGCTCAAATTGGTCTGGAAACCGCTGCGGGATGGGCGCATGACCGACACCCAGATTCAGGATCTGGTCTTCACCCTGTTCCTGTACGGGCGCACCGTGGGCGTGACGGCCGAGATCATTGATCATCGCGACCGGGGCACGGATTTGGACTGCCGCACGGCGCTTTCCGAATTGGGGTTTGTGCTGTAGCTCTTCACCGTCGACAAAAAAGGCGCACAAGCTTGTGTTCCCGCAGCCGACTCATGATCTGGCTAACGGGACCTTTGCTCACATGAGGCCCTTCGATGACGTCGTCCAGACTCAAAGGCTATTTGAGCCGTCCGTGCAGAAAATCGGCCACCCAGCTGCCCAGCCGCGGTTGCACCAGGTAGCCATAGCTTTTGTGCGGATTGCGTTTTTCATTCTTCTTATTCCCCGCATGCGTCACCACCCGAAACGGATTGTGCAGCTTCACATAGTCAATCGACCGATGCTTCGGCCGCTTCGGCAACGCGCCGCGCGCCTGCATGTCATCGAAAAATTCCTCTTCAAAATTCGTATGATGCGCCACCACATCACCCAGGCACGCGTAGTTGTGCCAGCAATCAATATTTGTCGGGTACTGCCGCTTGCTCCTCTTGTCGCCCTTGCGGTGATGCCGCGCAAACAACAGATCCCGCACCACCCCGTCGCCCAACGGCGAACCCATCGTCACGAACATCTGCACGGCCTTGCGCCGGTACTTCTTGAACTCGGGCTCGCTGCGGTGACTGAAGCGCCACAACACATCGTAAGAGATGAACGTGCCCATGCTGTGCGAGATCAGCGCCACGTCGCACCCGTCGCCCCAGGCCTGGCGCAACGCATCTTCCAACGGCCGGCGCATCCGGTCGCTGATGTACTGGTCTTCGTCGTACAGTTCAGTTTCGCGCAGGTACTTCTTCATCACGTCGTCCTGGATGGTCAGCGCGCCGGCCAGCAACTTGACCACGCTTTCGCCGCGACTCTTGAAAAACGCGCCCACTTTTTCGCCAAAGCCGACGTGGAACTTGCCCTTCATCCGGCGGCGTTCCTTGATCACGTCGTCAACCTGCACGCGCAGTTTTCTGACGTACCCGGCGTCGTCTTCGATGTGGTGAGGCGTGGCGTTGGCCCAATAGCCGGACAGAAAAGTTTCCGGCGCGGCGACGATCACCTTGGCCAGTTCCTTGTCGTCGACGCGGATGTTTTCGATCAGGCACTGGGCCCACAATTCGTCCAGCACGGCCTGCGGCGGCTTCGAAGCCAGGCCGTGGATCATGATGATGCGTTTTTTGGCGATATCTATGGTCATGGCAACTCCCTTGTTTGATCCCTCTCTGCATTGAACCCGCTATTGCCCCCAAAATCGATCTCGATTATCATATTCGCACCATTCAGGCTCCAGATCCCGTCCAAACCAGTCAGGAACTCCATGATCGGCAAAACCTTAGGCCGTTACGAAATCACCGGTCTGCTC
>CAZLUL010000194.1:0-7741 GCA_964562635.1 uncultured Fibrobacteraceae bacterium
GCTCACGCCCACGGGGCAGGACATCTTCTTTGACGAGTCGACCCTGGAAGTGGGCCGCAATTTCTGCAACAAGATTTTCCAGGCTTCCAAGCTGGTGCTCGTTTCGTGGGATGAAGCAGGACTGCCACAGGACATCGCCGGTGGTCAGGCTCCGCGCACCCTGGATATTGTCGACGTGGTGGCTGACGGCCAGTGGGAAGAGAATCCGGCAGCCAGCTTCGCCGCCCTGTGGCGTGGCGTCTATGGTGGCGAACCACCGGTGGCGCTGACTGATGCGGACCTGCAACTGGAGGACCAATGGATCCTCAACCGGCTGCACACGATGATCGCCGGTTGCGATACGAACATGGAAAAGCGGCGCTTGAATGACGCGGCCTATGATGTGTTCAATTTTTTCCGCCACGAGTTCTGCGACTGGTACCTGGAAGCGATCAAGCCGCGGATGCGCAGTGAAGACCAGCGGGACCCTGTCCTGTCGGTGGCCATGCTTATCCTGGGTGTGAATTACAAATTGCTGCACCCGGTGATGCCTTTCATCACCGAGGAGTTGTGGAGTTGGTTGCCGCCGAGCAACGGTTTCCTCATGACGTCGTCCTATCCCTGCTTCAGTGGGCAGGCGCCGTTTGGCACCGAGCTGCAGAGCTTCGAGCAGATCCAGGAGATCGTCGGGGTGATCCGCAATCTGCGCAACGAGCTGGGTGTCCAGCCGGGCAAACGGGGCAAGGCGTTGCTGCGGGTGCCCACGGCCGAAGAGCAGACCGCACTGGCCGCTGGTGGCGATTTGATCGCCCTGCTGGCAAAAATGGAAGAAGTCGAGGTGGTCTGCGGCGGCGAAGACCCCACGCCCGCCGGCGTTGGCGTGGCCGGCACGGTGGAGATTTTCCTGCCCATGAAGGGGCTGGTTGATCTGGAGAAGGAAAAGGCCCGTCTGGAAAAGGACGTGGCCAAGATCGAAGGCTGGATGAAAGGTTGCCGCGCCAAGTTGGCCAATGAGAAATTCACGGCCAAGGCACCCGAACATGTGATCCAGCAACAGCGAGACCTGTTGGCTGAAAACGAAGCCAAGGCGGCCATGATCCGGGAACGGATTCAGGCCCTGGACTAGTCAGATGAATGCTTGTAGCCGAGAGCCCGCAGGGGCCGGGGAGTAACAGGATGACGGAACATCCCAGTCTGGAAACGCCGGGTGGCCTGATCCGCGCCGCGAGGGTGGCCAAAGGGCTGAATCTGGCTGAACTGTCTGAACGGACCAAAATTCCGCCACCGGTGATCGACGCCATCGAGCGAGACGAATACCACAAGGTTTCGGGCGCTTTGTATATCAAGAGCTTTCTGCGCACCTGTGCGGTTGAGCTGGGCCTGGAGACTGAAGAGGTCCTGGAGTTGTACGGCAGCTTTTCGGGCGAGAGCCGCTCCATGCCGGGTGGTCCCGATACGGTTTGGGAAGAGAACAAGGTGCAGATCAGCCACATCGGATTGCCGTGGCGCAGTATCGGTTTGGTCGGCGGTGCCCTGGTTGTCGTCGGGTTGGCCGTCCTGTTGGTGATGCGTGGTTGTGGAGACGGGACCGATGTCCCGAATTCTGCGGAACCATCCTTGCCCGCTGCGCCGGTTGGTCAGCTGAGTGGGCAGACCGAAGATACCGAAGATACCGAAGAGGCCGAAGAACCGGCGACGGTGCTGAGTGATACGGCTGAAGTTCCGGCCCATGAATCATTGCTGGTGCGGCAGCCGGCGCGGCGACCGGCCGGGACCGACTCGCTGGCCAGTGGCTGGGTCAGCAGCAGACCGTCCGAAGATCCGGCCGCTGATGCCGGGCAGATTGAGGAACCGGCCGGGACCGAAGCGGTCGTTCAGGAGATGGCGGCGCCGCAAAAACAAGATGTTGTCGCCACACCTGCGGTGGCGACTTCTGGGGACGGATCCGGTTTGCCGCTGCCGTTGGTGGGCGGCCCGGGACTGGTTTTTGCCGGCGGCCAGCAGAAGGCCCTGGTGCTGCGGATCATTTTTGCCAATCCGGTGGGGGTTCAGGTCAAACAGGATGCACAGCAGTCCTTTGAGGGCGCCATCTGGCCTGCGGTTGGTGCGGCGGCCCGGCCATTGCCGCCGACTGGTATTGAAGCCGGGCGGGTGTATGGCGTGCGGCGTGGACTGGTGGCCTACTGGGGTGCGGACGATCATATCAGCTTGCGCCTGGACCGCACCGAAGGTGTGGAAGCGTCGCTGAACGGGAAACAGCTGGATGTCAGCAACCTGCGTGCCGGCGGCGAAATGCTGCTGGACAACCACGGCAACTGATTGCGCACAGGCACGGATTTTTTCGCTTCAACCGGGACACAACATGGGCTTGTTTGATCTTGTTGCACCTTTTTCTCCGACCGGTGACCAACCGGCGGCCATTGCCGAACTGGTGGCTGAGGCCCGCAGGGGGTCTCGCTTTCAAACCCTGCTGGGCGTCACCGGTTCGGGCAAGACCTTCACCATGGCCAATGTCATCGCCCAGTTGGATCGTCCGGCCCTGGTATTCAGCCACAACAAAACCTTGGCGGCCCAGTTGTATGGCGAGTTGAAGGGATTTTTTCCCAACAACGCCGTCGAGTTCTTCATTTCCTACTACGATTATTACCAGCCCGAAGCATTCATTCCGGCGACCAATACCTACATCGAAAAAGACACCAGCATCAACGAAGAGATCGAGCGCTTGCGGTTGCGGGCGACCTGCAGCCTGCTGACCCGGCCG
This sequence comes from uncultured Fibrobacteraceae bacterium, assembly GCA_964562635.1. Lineage (GTDB taxonomy): Bacteria > Krumholzibacteriota > Krumholzibacteriia > LZORAL124-64-63 > LZORAL124-64-63 > JAGRNP01. The sequence goes on from CAZLUL010000194.1 coordinate 2,741, forward strand.
GATGTGATTGTGGTTTGCAGTGTCTCGGCTATCTATGGGGTCGGCAATCCCAAGACCTTCAAGGAAAGCCGGATTCCCCTGCGGGTGGGGCTGGAAATCGAACGGGATGACCTGCTGGCGCAGCTGGTGCAGATCCGCTACGCCCGCAACGATGTCGAACCGACCTTTGGCACTTTCCGGGCCCGCGGCGATACCGTCGAGATCCGACTGGCCTTCGAAGAACGGGTTTTGCGGGTGGAGTTTTTTGGTGATGAGATCGAATCGTTGGTCTGGATCGAACCGTTGACCGGGCGCACCCTGGGACCGGCCGATAGCACGGTGATCTATCCGGCGACCCAATTCGTGACCGGCCAGGGTGGCGTGGGGCCGGTCGTGGACGAGATCGGCCTGGATCTGGAACGCCGGCTGGGTGAGTTGGACGAGGCGGGCAAGCCGCTGGAAGCCCAGCGCCTCGCTTCACGCACCCGGTACGACATGGAAATGATTCAGCAGATCGGTCACTGCGCGGGAGTCGAAAACTATTCGCGCTATTTCGACGCGCGCAAGATGGGGCAGCGTCCAGCCTGCCTGTTGGACTATTTTCCCAAAGACTACCTGATGTTCATCGATGAGTCGCACGCCACGATTCCGCAAATCGGGGCCATGTATTATGGCGATCGTTCGCGGAAAATGAACCTGGTGGAACACGGTTTTCGGTTGCCCAGCGCCCTGGACAATCGGCCGCTGCTCTTTGACGAATTCGAAGAGATAATACCGCGCACGGTGTTCATCTCGGCCACACCGGCTGATTACGAATTGGAAAAATGCCAGGGAGTGGTGGTCGAGCAGGTGATCCGGCCCACGGGGTTGGTTGACCCGCCCATTGAAGTGCTGCCGGTGCACAACCAGGTGGATGACCTGCTGGAGAAGATTCGGGTCGTGACGGCCCGCGGCGAGCGCACCCTTGTCACGACACTGACCAAGAAGATGTCCGAGGACCTGACGGACTACCTGGCCGCAGCCGGGGTGAAGGTGACGTACCTGCATTCGGATATCACGGCCCTCGATCGCATTGAAATTTTGCGCAAGCTGCGCCTTGGCGGCATCGATGTGCTGGTGGGCGTCAACCTGCTGCGCGAAGGGCTGGACTTGCCGGAGGTTTCCCTGGTGGCGATTCTGGATGCGGACCGGGAAGGCTTCCTGCGTTCGGAGCGCAGCCTGATCCAGACCTCGGGCCGGGCGGCCCGCAACATCAATGGCAAGGTCGTGATGTACGCCGATCGCATCACCCGTTCGATGGAAAGGGCCATTTCGGAAACCAAACGGCGGCGCAAGCGGCAGTTGGCCTGGAACAAGGAGCATGGTCTGGTGCCCCGTTCGGTGATCAAGACTCGTGCCGAAATTCTGGACCAGACCCAGGCGGCTGGTGAGCGGGGCCTGGAAACCGCGCCGGTGGATGAGCGGCCATGGGAATCGATCATCGACCACGACATGTCACCGCGGGAAATGGTGACCATGCTGCGGCGCGAAATGCAGGTGGCGGCCAAAGCCCTGGATTTTGAAAAGGCGGCGGCGATGCGCGACCGCATCGAAGACTTGAAAGCCCAGTGGGGCATCGGGATGGAGAACAAGGAGTGAGCATGAATCCCCAGGTGGAAAGCACATTTCCGGCCGGCGATTGGCTGGTCGAACTGGTCCGGCAGAGCTTGGCCGAAGACATCGGTGCTGGCGACGCCACGACGGCCGTGACGGTGGACCGAAGTGCCACTGGTCTGGGTATTTTGGCGGCCCGCGAGTCGGGCTCGGTGGCTGGTTTGCCCCTGCTGGATCTGCTGTTCTGCGAGTTGGACCCGGCCGTACAGGTGAACCGGCTGGTGGCCGATGGCGCTGAAGTGCAGCCAGGGCAGGTGGTGGCCCATTTGACCGGCCCGCTGGGTTCGATCCTCACCGGCGAGCGCACGGCCTTGAATTTTCTGCAACATCTCGGCGGCATCGCCACCTTGACAGCGCAGTATGTGGCGGCGGTGGCGGGGACAAATTGCCAGGTGCTCGATACGCGCAAGACGCTGCCGGGGTACCGGGCTCTGGCCAAGTATGCCGTGCGGTGCGGCGGGGGACACAACCACCGGATGGGGCTGTATGACCGGGTCATGCTCAAGGACAACCATTGGGCGGCGGCGGGTGGCGCGATCAACGAACTGGTGGCCCGGTCGCGGGCGTTGTTTCCCGACCTGGCGGTAGAGGTCGAGGTGGATTCACTGATCCAACTGGAGCAGGTCCTGCCTCTGCAGGTGGAATGGGTACTGTTGGACAATTTTGATTTTGAATCGACCGCCGAGGCTGTCCGGATGCGGGCTGCAGCTGGGGCGTCAACTCGCCTGGAGTCGTCGGGCAATGTGGATCTGGGAACCATCGGCGGCTATGCCCGCGCTGGTGTGGACGCCGCCTCGGTGGGCCGCTTGACTCATTCGGCACCGGCCCTGGATCTGGGGCTGGATATGGACCAGGCATGAAGGACTTGCCGGGCAGGACCAAACTTCGGCGCGACTGGTTCGGCTTGTCCGACTTCCGGACCGGGCCAAAGTTCCTGCGCGATGGGGCGGCAGTCTACCTCCTGGAGTCGGTGGGCAGCACCAACGATTTTCTGCTGGGGCGGGGCGAGTCTGCCGAAGGCCGCCTGTGCACCTGGGATGGCTGGGGCTGGAGCGCTCACGCGCCCAGCGAATTGGCTCCTGTCAAAAATCCCGGCCCGGGCACGGTGGTGGTGGCTCATCGGCAAACCGCGGGCCACGGTCGGCAAGGGCGTCACTGGCGCGATTGCGGCGGCCTGCACCTGTCGGTGGTTGTGCCTTCCCATCGCGCGGAGTTGGCCAAGGGATTGTCGGTTTGGCTGGGCCTGATCACGGTTTTGGTGCTCAGGGAAGATTTCCAACTGGATGCCCGCTTGAAATGGCCCAATGATCTGATGGTGCGCGGGCGCAAAATCGGGGGCATCCTGCTGCAGCGCAGTGGGCGGTCGGAAAAACGTCTGGTCGTCGCTGGGCTGGGCCTGAATCTGGACACCGAAGCTGAGGCCTTCCCGGCCGAATTGCAGGGGGCGGCAACCAGTTATGCCATGGAATCGGGCCGGGAAACCCGGCCTGGTGAAATCGGGGGTCGGATCATTGCGCGGGTCGAGGCCGAGCTCGATCGCTTTCAGGAAGAAGGCTGGGCCGCTTACCGTTCGGCCTTGGACCTGCTGGATTGCCTGCTGGGCCATGAAGTGAAGCTGTCGGCGGGCGGGCGGGTGCACACGGGCCGCGCCGTGGGTATTGGCAACAAAGGTGGATTGGTGATCGTGGGTGATTCCGACGGCAAGCAGCACACGTTTTATGCCGGGGATGTGCACCTGTTGCCGGTCGAAGACCGGGCACCCGTAGACCAGGAGGGAGAACCCCATGAGTCGTGACCTGCCGTTGAGCGCCTTGATCGTCGATGCGGGGAATTTCAAGGTGCGCCTTTGCGGTTGGCGGGGCGGGGCCGAGGATCTCCGGCATAGCGGCTTGACTGGGGAGGGTGGCCTGCTACCTGCGTCGCCATTGGTCGAATTGGTCGTGTTGGAGACACCGACTGCCACTGGCGCAGAATCATTCCTGAACTCACTGCAGGAAGTTCACGCATCTGCGCCGGCTCTGCCTGTCGTTCTGAGCTCAGTGGTTCCGCACGTCGAAGCCTCGTTGCGCCAGTTGTGGCCGCAACTGAAGAAAATCGATCACACCTGCGATTTGCCGTTTCGCGTAGCCTCGCCCCACCCGGAGAATATCGGCCCGGACCGCTTGTGCAACGTGGCCGCCGCCGCGGCCTGCGGCTGCCGACGGGCGCTTGTCATTGACGCCGGTACGGCCACGACCTTCGATCTGCTGTTGGAGGGGGAATTTGTCGGCGGCCTGATCGCTCCAGGTATGGCCTTGGCGGCCGCATGTCTGGGGGAGGCGGCTGCTCGCCTGGGTCCCGTGCCGTTTGAAGACTGTTCGCTCGAGCCGGGCCTCGATACGGCAGAAGCGATGCGGGCCGGTGCTTTTCACGTCGGCGTCAAAGGTGTTGAGGCGGTCGCGGAATCGTTGAACCGGAAATATGGCCCCCTGCAACTGATCCTGACCGGAGGCCTGGGCCGATACCTGACGCTGTCCCAGAGCCACTATGATCCGGATTGGAGCCTGCGAGGGGCCGCTGTTATGGCCGGCCTGCCATTCTGACAGGCCTGCCGAGGCTAATTCACTTTCCTTTTGGAATTCTCGAATATCACTTGCGGCACAAGTAGGGAGCGGTATATTGCGCATCAGTTAGCAATCTGAGGCCGAGACTGCCAATCGCAGGTTTCGGTCGGTAAAGGAACCCGGCTCGTTGAGCCGAACTGGAGGAAAACAATGGCCCTGAGCATCAAGCCCCTGGCTGATCGCGTCATCGTCGCTCCCATGGAGAAAGAAACCATGAAGGGCGGGATCATCATTCCCGATACCGCCAAGGAAAAGCCCCAGCAGGGCAAAATTGTCGCCGTTGGTCCCGGTACTGTCAGTGACACGGGCGTGCGCGTGGCTCCCGAAGTGAAAAAGGGCGACATCGTATTGTACGGCAAGTATGCCGGCACCGAAGTGAACGTCAACGACAAGGACTACCTGATCCTGCGCGAGAGCGACGTGCTGGCCATCCTGGGCTAATTGCACCGCATCTTCACGCAACCGAATAACGCTCCGGCCAGGACGGCCGGTGACAGATCAAGGAGACAATAATAATGGCAAAGATGATCCACTTCAGTGAGGACGCCCGCGACCAGCTCAAACGCGGTGTGGATGCCCTCGCCAATGCGGTCAAGATCACCCTCGGGCCCCGTGGCCGAAATGTGATTCTGGACAAGAAATTTGGCGCCCCCCTGGTGACCAATGACGGCGTGACGATCGCCCGTGAGATCGAACTGTCCGATCCGTTCGAGAATATGGGCGCCCAGATGATCAAGGAAGTCGCCAGCAAAACCAACGACGTAGC
>CAZLUL010000195.1:0-7685 GCA_964562635.1 uncultured Fibrobacteraceae bacterium
AAACTGTCGCCGCTGTTGTGCAGGCGCGCGGCCAGGCACAGGGCCATGACCCCGATCTGCATGGCGTCCTTTTCCTTGGCCGCCAAGCTGGTGCGGTTGCCGTGCCGGCTGACCATCGGCTCGGCCGGGCCCATCGCCGCCCCACCACTTTCCTCGGCCATGATCAGCATTCTGGGCTTGGCGCCAAATTCGGTGGTGATGCCGGTGACATCGGTCTGTCTGGTGACCGCCACCTCAGCCTGGATCTGTCCCTCGAGGCTGTTGACCAGTTCGGCAAAATACTTGAAGCCCACCGGCACCCGGAACGTGCCCAAAGCACCGCCCTGGTCACCACCAGAGCGCTCATTGAACGCCGTGGCAATTTCGCCAATGCTCATGCTCGTCGGATAAGTCGTCGCCACGATCCAGTTGTAGTCGTTCAACTCGCCGGTTTTTTCGAGAGAGGCGATCTTCAGGGCCGTGAGCATGAAATAGATCTGGTTGGGCTGGAAAAATACCAGGCAGCGCTCATCATCCAGGGGGTCCACTTCCAAGCCCGCCGCGGTGGCAACTGCGGCCAGGTCAGCCGGCGCCACGGTGACCATGTTGAAACGGTCGCCGTCCGGATCCCAGATGAAAAAAACGTCACATTGGCGGTCGCGCAGCAATTCCTGGGCACCCACATATTTGTAGACCTGCCACTTGCTCGGATCCACGCCATGGTTCACGCCGTCGAGGATGCCGATGCCGTGGTAAGTCTCGCTCTCTTCTTCGTGGGTGAAAAAGACCGGGCCATCGTCCCCCACGCCAGCGTCCCCCACATTGATGCCCAGTTCGGCAAAAATGCGCCGCGCCGTGGGCGCCATCGAGCCGCCTTCGGTGCAGATACCCGCCCGAAACCCCTGGGCGGCCGCGGTCGGAACCTCAGCCAACAGGGCCGCCGGCACCACCTGACGCAATACGTCGGTATAAGCAGCAACCGGATCAAAGTCCCGCACGATGAGGTCGTTATTGGCGGCCGCCAGTTTGATCGTCAGTCCGTCAGCATTCGCCTCGGCCACCAACTCGCGCACCTTGTCGGCAATCATGGCGGCCATTTCCATCAGTTGCCCGCCGCCCTTTTCCATGGGCTTCCAGCCACCCTTGTAGCTTTGGCTGTGGCTGGCGGTGAAATTTTCGCCGCCGTCCAATTCGTCGTAGAACACGCCAAAACTGGACAACCAGATGGGCGTTGTGCGCTCGCCTGCCGGCCGTAGGTGCACCTTGATGCCGTGGCCGGCGTAAACCCGGGCCGCCAGATCGATGAAGTTCTGGGTATGCGGCCGCACCTCGCCCCCGACGTGCAGGCTTTGCAGGCCATTGGCCACCGCCAGTCGCGCTCGCGCCTCGACCATGAGCGCCACGCTGTAGGCGTTGAAGGGCACGTCGGTACCGAAGAAATCAGCCGGATCCAACAGGTCGCGATAGCCGGCGGTGCCCAGTTTAAAGCCGGCGGCCCATTGGGCCACGCCGCTGTCGGCGAGGAAGGCGCCGGTGAAGTGGATCTCTTCGGGCACGTTGGCGAATGATTCAAAATGAGGCTGTGCGGCGGACATCTGGTTTCTCCTGACCCTGAGGTTGGGTTTGTCTCGATTCCAATGCCAATATAACGCGCGATCTACTCGGCGGGAAACAGGAACTCCACGGCGGCGGGAAAACGCCGTGCCCAGGCCTGTTCGTTGTGCTTGGCGCCTTCGGCCTCGACCACCAACAGATCCCAGCCCCCCACATATCCGCGGCCCTGCAAAATGAGCTGCAGGCGCCTCAGGTCTTCAATGGCATCGTCCGTGCCGTTGCGATTGTTGTCCGTCAGATTGCCCGCTTCACGGGTTCCCATGTCGGTGTACAAGGTGCCTGGCTGACCCGGCTGATCAGCGCAGAAATCGAACAGCACCTGCCCCGCGATCTCCAGACTGGAAGAAAAGGCGCCGATTTTCCCAAAGACCTCCGGGTGGGCAAAACCTCCGTACAGGCTCATCAGGCCACCGAGGGACGAACCGGCCAATCCAGTGTGCTCCGGGCCGGTCAAAGTGCGGAATTTGTCATTGATGTGGGGCAGCAGCACTTCGATCCACTGCTGCAGGTGGTCCTGGCCGCCACCACTGCGAGCCTGGATCGACGCGGGCCAAGGCGTGTATTCGTGCACGCGCGTGCCGCCGCCATTGTCCACCGCCACGACAATCAGGGGCGCCACGCGTCCCGCGGCAATCAAGCGTTCGAGGGTCTCGTCGACTTGCCACTCGCCGACAAAACTGGTGGCGTCGTCAAAAACGTTCTGGCCGTCGAACATGTACAAGACCGGGTAATGGCGTTCGGGATTTTTGGCATAACCCGGCGGCAGGTACACCCACACCCGCCGTCCGTCTAAAAATCCCGGCACCGCCAGGGTCTGCACAGCTCCAGTTTTGGTAGAAGGGCGATTCACCGGCTCTCCGTCAGCCCAGGCCGCGATTTTCAGTTCCAGGGTGGTGGCCCCCGACACGACGTGCAGTCGATTGGAAATCTCGGCGTCCCCTGATCCTTTTTCGACCGACAGCCAGGAGCCCTGGGTGAATTTGAACTGCAGACCCTGGTGCTCATCAAAATCGGCCGTCAGGGTATGCCGACCATCGACTGTAAGCTGCAACCTCCAGGCAGGATCGCCCGGTTGCCAACCCTGGAAATTGCCGGCCAGATACAGGGTCGCCCCGGGATCGGTGCCCGCTGGTGGCGTCACCAGAAAAGTCACCGGCACCCCTTGGCCAGCGCTCGACCAGAGCAGGACAATAAGAAACACGGCTGAGCTTCGCTTCACGGCATTCTCCCGGTTTCGACAAAAAAGCGGCCCCGAACCAAATGGTCCAGGGCCGCATCTTAACGTCATCCGCAACTTACTTCAACAGCACCATGCGGCGGGTCAGGCTGTCCTGCCCCACGTTCAGGCGGTAGAAGTACACGCCGCTGCCGACCACGCGGCCGGCGTCGCTGCGACCATCCCAGATGATCACGCCAGGGCCCACGTCGAAGTGGCCGGACTTCAACGACCGCACCATTTCGCCACGCACGTTGAATACGGCCAACGCGCCTTCACCGGCCCGCGACACGTCGAAGTGGATCTTCGTGCTGGGGTTGAAGGGGTTGGGGTGGTTCTGGCTCAGCACCATGGCCCCGGTCACCGGCACCGGCACGCCCGAAGCGCCACAGACCTGGAAGACGTCCAGATCCAGGATCTGCGGGTTGCCCACGGCGTCAAAGTTGTCCGGATCCAGAGAGAATGAGCGGTTGCCCACCGCCAGGCATTCGTAGTTGTCGTTGTGCAGGTACTTGTACTGGATCTGCTGGCTGCTGGAGTCCGGGAAGACCACCGACATGGTGAAGATCTTGTCGCCGGCCACCGCATCAGGCGCCACGCCGTCGTCCTTCATCTCGGACAGCGAAGGCACCGACCAGTCGAAGGTCGGGGCCGCGCCATTGGGCGTGCCGTTGACCCCGACGATGTCACCGGGCTGCAGGTTTTCCCAGGCGGTGTTGTTGAAATCGACCGAGAAAACAGCCTCGACCGAACGCCAGATGGTGTTGCAGAAGTCGTATTTCACGACCGGCAACGTCAAGGCGCCCAGGGCACCACCAACGGTGTCGAACAGTTCGTCGTTCAGGAACAGGCTGCGATCGCTCTGGCCCAAACATTCGTATTCGCTGTTGAGCAGGAACTTGTAGGCCACGTCCTTCTTGCTGCCGGCCGGGAAGGTCACCAGCGTCGAGTAGATCAGGTCACCGGCCACCAGGTCAGAGCCCGTGCCATCATCGACCAGCTCGATATCCGAAGGCACGTTGAAAGCCAGCGGCGCCACGTTGCCATTGAGGCCCACGGTGTCGCCCATAGCGTAGGCGGACATGCTCATGTCCACGAAGAACTCCACGTCAATGTCCTGAATGGTGAACTGGGTCGGATCCTCGTCGTTCCACCAGAACTCCAGCACATCGGTGGCGCCATTGGCGATGTCCAACGTGTGCGTGCGGTTGCCCGCCAGGCCCTCATAGGTCGCGCACTGGAAGTTGAATTTCCACTCGAAGGTCTCGCTGGCCGTGCCGGCACCGCAATCGCCGGCATAGGACATGACCGTCGTGTATTCCCAGATGTCGTCCACGAGAGTATCGACCATCAGGCCGGTGTCGCACAGGGGATCAAAGGTCAGCGGAGCCTTGGCGCCCTCAACGGAGAAGCTGTACGGCGGCACTTCGGCGGTGCCGGCCAACAACTGGCCCATCTTGCCGCGGAAAACCACGGTCTTCAGGCCGAAGCAATTGGCATTGCCGACGCCGTCAGCCACAATCGTATTGCCGGCCGGGTCCTGTACGCCCGTCACCGTGGCGGTGTAAAGGCTGGCCGAAGCGGCCGGGGCCGCCGCCAGTTGCAGGTGCACGATGCTCGGGTCGCTGCCATCAGGCACAGCGGCCAGAACCGTGGTGCCGGTCAGGCTGTAGTTGGCCGCGTTGCCGGCGGTGACCGGATCGACGGGCTCATTGAAGAAGATGTCGAAGAAAGTACTGATGGGATAGGCTGCCGGTTGCACGTTCAGCACCAGCGGAGGATCCGGATCGGCCGCGGCCTGCACGACGTAGGGCAGGTAGGTCAGCATGGGAATGGGCGAAGTCGTATCCCACAGTGTAAAGCCGGGAGCCGACAGCTGCGAGCCGTCATTGGCGGCGGCGTCCAGGGGGCCCTTGGTGGGCGAATCCTGGGTGGTCCACACTTCGTAGTTGATAGTGCCACCGGGTGCCACACCCAGCGTACCGAGCATAATGGCCAACTCGCGGAATTCGGTGCCGGTGGCCATACCCAAGGCGCCGGGGCCCGCGGCCAGGTTCACCCAAGCCGCGCCATCCCACTGGTAGCTCGCCTGCCAGTTGTTGTCCATGTTCACGTAGAACATGAAGTCGGGCTTGTTGGTGGCCAAAGACCACTCAATGGCACGGCCCCAGGGATCGGTTGTGCCACCAGCGGCGGTGCCCAGGTCAATGGCCATGCCCATTTGGGCACTGCCAAAGGCGCCAGGACCCGTCTGCACACCGACGTAAAAATTGACCGCATCGTTGGTCAGGTGCACGTAACTCAGATCGATCTCGGTGAACTGGGTATCGGCCGTATCAACGTCCGCCACGTTCACGGGCAGAAAATCGTTCACACCGTCGATGATGATCGTCTGGGGTGTCTGGGCCAGGGCCGTACCGGCGGCCAGAACCAGAATCACCAGAGCCATCGCCCCGCGCCACACCTTGCGTTTGCTGTTCAGCATCCGATTCCTCCTTTACTTGACGAGAGAGAGCGGGCGGGTCAGAGCCTGTCCGCGCCATTGCAATTGACTGAAATAAGTGCCAGATGCCACCGGGAGCCCGGCCTGGTCCATGCCGCTCCAGATCACCTGGTGCCGGCCGGGTTCGACCGCGCCATCTACCAAGGTGGCAATGCGTCTGCCACGCACATCAAAGATGACCAGTTTCACTTCGGTGGCGCCTGAAAATTCAGAGCCGCCGATCTCATAGGCGATCGTCGTCGCCGGATTGAAAGGGTTGGGACTGTTGGGCAACAGGCGCGCCGTGCGGGCCTGCATATCGGGCACCGCCGCCGGCGTATCCACATCGGGCAGGCCATCGTTGTCCGCGTCCACCGTCAAGGTCCATACGTTGTCCAGAATCGGCAACAGCGCGGCCGAATTATTCGGCACCGAATCGCCACCCAACTCACCATCCGGCTCGGGATCCCAGGTCACCGCAGCGACCAGCGAAATGCGGGCGCCCGTCGGCACCAGGCCTTCACCCAGGCCGTACAACGTCTGCCAGGGAATGGCCAACTCGCTGCCGCTGTTCTGGCCGAAGGTGTGGAAAGAGTCGAAGGCTGAGTTGATTTCGGCCGAACGGTCGACCGTCGTGGTCGCCGAGGTGATCTCCCAGAAACCGTCGCCGTCGAAGCCACCCTGGTGCTGATAACAGCCATACTCAAAATCGGCCGCAAAGCCCGGCGCGGTGAAACTGGCGCCCCGCTCCCAGGCGTCAGTCGCCGTCAGGTCGGTTTGGCCATTGGGGCCAGCGGGGTCCGCGTCGATGTACAGCACCCAGCTGTTGCTCGTCACTTGGCCATCAATGGCCAGGTAGAGGAATGTGTCGTCCCAGTGGGCCAGCAGACGATCGATTTCATTGGCTGAAGTCCAGGCCGAATCATTGCTGTCGGCCAGGGCCTGGGCCGTTTCCCATTCGGCCACCTGGATGTTGCCGTCGATGGCCAAGGCGGTGGTCACCACTGCGATCACCAGCGGGCCGGGCGCTGCCAACACGGCATTGCCGTTGCCCAGATCATCCCACACTGCCCCGGCGGTCAGGGCCGGATAAAGATCGCCATCGGGAATCATCGCCTCGATCGCATCAGCAGTCACGGTATCGAGCTGGAAAGTCTTGATCACCGTGGCGCCGGCTTCCAGGGCCACCGTGCCACCAGGCAGGGAAACGGTGCCGAACTGGCCAGCGATGCTCAGGCCTGTCACGTCAGTCAACGTCGCGGCCTGGTCAAAAGTCAGCACCCACTGATCGGTCAGCCGATAGTATTGGGAGGCCGTCACACCGGGCCCGATAGTATCGGTCAGCAGATCGGCCAGGACGCGCCATTCCGCCACGTCACCGAGGCCATCGGGCACTGAAGTCAGCCCCGCGTGCAGCTGCATCTGGAAAACGCCGCTGCCCTTGACCTCGTCGCCCTTCATGAGCGTACCGGCGATCTCTTTTTCATGCAACGCGCCGCCGGAGCCCAGAATCCAGGCCGTGCCGATGCCCGTATTGGGGTTGCGGAAGCCCATGTAGGCGCCATCCGGGGCCCAAACGCGGTCCAGTTCGCCGTTCCAGACCAGGTCCACCAGCGAAGGCGAAAATCCGCCCTGGATCCAGTGGGTGGCCGGACCAACCCGGTAGGTGACATCCAAGAAGCTGTCGCCTTCGGTGAGGGCCACCGTCTTGGTGACCTCGTTGACCGACAACGTGACCGTGGCGGTGGTTCCGCTCAGGTCGACAGCCGTCACATAGCCGAGGTGCTGGTAGTTGGGCGAAACTTCGCTGAAGGCCGCCACATGGTTGACGTCGTTGTAATCGCCGTCGGTGTCGGCCCAGAAAGCATTGTCCACGCCGATGGCGGTGTCGTCGTATCCGGCACCCTTGGTGAACAGGTGAGTCAGGCGGCCACCGGTGCCTTCGAAGACACCAAAGAGGTGATCGTTGTGGATCACCGTTTCGGCAAAACCGTCGTTGTCGATGTCGCTGAAGAAGGCGTCCGTGGTGGTGGCGTATTCGTCGTTGGCCCAGTGCGAGGCCTCGGCGTAGATCATGGCGTTCTTGATGTGGGCCGAGTACTTGTGCTGCCAGCCGCTGATGGGCCCGCCCAGGTAGTCGTGCCATGCCGTCTCGTGCAGGTTGGTCATCAAAACGTACCAACCGGCCTGCGAAATATTGTTGTCGGGGGCAGCCAGCAGGGCGGCGTAGGCCTCGTTCCACAGCGTCCCGTAGTTCTTGCAGTTGCCGCTGCCGCCACCACAGCCGCCGTTGCCGTCGCCCCCGGTGACGTAAGGCACAAAGCCGGCCCAGTGCGTGTACCAGCTGTTGTCGGAATCGCCGTACCCGCCGAAGCCGCCGATCTCGTTGTAGGT
>CAZLUL010000196.1:0-7649 GCA_964562635.1 uncultured Fibrobacteraceae bacterium
GTTTGCAAGTTTTGCATGTAAACCGCTGAATACGAGTTGGGGCCTGAAGTCGCCTGTAATAGCCAATTTTCTTGAAGGGCCAGTTCTCACCGTTGTTATTGTGGTGCGGGCAATTGGGGTTTGGGCAGTGGGGAGGGGCCCAGGTATTGGCGGTTCTTTTTGTATGTAACATGTCCGGTCCACCGCAAGGGATGGACCGGACCCATTCTCAGATGCACAACCGAAATCTTCTGGCCCGCTCCGTCTAGTCCACGTTGATGCTTTTGACCCGCAGTTCCCGCCCCTGGGTGACCTCCACGAGCGCCTGGTCACACTCCTGGCAAACCGCCAGATGAAACTCGACCGGGACATTTTTCTGACACTCGGGGCAATAGCCCAGACCTGGAATATCGTGAATGACAAGTTCGGCCCCGCTGGCCATGGTGCCGCGCCGGGCGGCCTCGAAACAAAATTTCAGGGAGTCGATTTCGATGCCGGCGAGCTGCCCGATCTCCAGTTCAATGGAATTGATGACCTTGGCCTTGGCGGCCCGGGCCTCGTCTTCGGCGATCCGCAGAATGCCCGCGACAATGGACATTTCATGCATGGTCAGAGTCCCAGAAACTGGATGGCCAGACCACTGCTGAAAATAGCCAGGCCTGCCAGGGCGTGGGCGTAGCGCTCCAACCCCCGGATGGGCAGCAGCTTGATGCCGCGTTCGGCCAGGACAACCATGCCGACCATCGTCGCGATGGTGACCAGCGAAAAGACCGCCGCCACGCCGAACAGTCCCACCAGACTGTGGTTGGCGGCCGGGTACATGAGGATGGGAATCAGAGGCTCGCACGGCCCCAGCACAAAAATGATGAACAGGGCCCAGGGCGTGATGCTGCGGGCCGATTTTTCGTCAACATGGGGGTGGGCATGGCCAGAAATGTGAGTGTGGCTGTGGTGATGGTTGGTGCCGTCGGCGTGGGTATGAGCATGGGTGTGCGGACGCCCGGTCACGGCTTTGCGCAAGCCCCAGATCCCGTAAATCAGGCCAAATGAAATGAGCAGCCAAGCGGCCAGGTCCCCGCGAATCCCCTCAATGACATCCAATTTGCCGACGGCCAGGCCCAGACCGATGCCGACCAGGCCCAAGGCGATCGAGCCGAGCACATGGCCGGCGCCGCAGAGGGCAGTCACACTTAATGTCTTGCCAAGGCTCCAGTTACGGGCGCGCCCGATGGCAATGAACGGCAAATAGTGGTCTGGCCCCGTGATCGTATGCACGAAGCCTATGGAAGCGGCGGTGACCACCAGAATGCTGAAATCAGGTCCCATGTCGGCTCCCTTCGGTTGCTGACCACCAAGATAACCTGCTGGGAGCGCGGCTGTAAAGTTCTTCTAATACAGGAGTAAACCACTCATGTTAATTTATTAACAAACCCCTTTTCTCCACTGGGGGTTTGCTGTAGTATAGCAAACGATTCAATCAGGAATGACTTTGCATTGTCATAGTCAGGCTCTTCGGAGCTCCCGGAATCGCGCTAGCAACTCTTTATCTCTGTTGCCACGAGGGGAAAAGCCATGGACCGAACCTCCGACCTTCGCAACGATACCCGACAGACCCTTGGATCCGAACTGGGACGCAGGGACTTTCTCAAATTGGTGACCGCAGCTTTGGCTGGCATCGGGCTCTCGGGCTCACTGGCGGCCAAGGTGGTCGAGGCGGCGACCGCTGGCCTCAAGCCTTCGGTGATCTGGCTGCATTTCCAGGAGTGCACCGGTTGCACGGAATCCCTGTTGCGCACCAGCCACCCCGGCATTGCCGATCTGATTCTCGATCTTATATCACTGGACTACCACGAGACGCTGGCCGCAGCGTCCGGCTACCAGATCGAAAAATCGCTGCACGATACGATGCGCGACTTCAAGGGCAAGTACGTGCTGGTGGTCGAGGGCGCGATCCCCGAAAAGGACGGCGGCATCTATTGCAAGATCGGCGGGCGCACCGCCATTGATATCCTCAACGAGGCCGCTGAGAACGCGGGGGCCATCATCGCCCTGGGCAGCTGTGCATCGTTCGGGGGCCTGCCCGCGGCGCCGCCCAACCCCACAGGGGCCACCGGCGCGCCGATGATTCTCAAGGACAAGACCGTGGTCACGATTCCCGGCTGTCCCGCCAACCCCTACAACTTCCTGGGCGTGGTGCTGCAATACGCCACTTTGGGCACGCTGCCGGCCCTGGACGCCAAGGGGCGCCCGAAATTTGCCTACGGGCGCACCATTCACGAGGACTGCCCGCGTCGGGCCCATTTCGATGCCGGCCGTTTTGCCAGGGAATTCGGTGACGAGAACCATCGCCAGGGCCACTGCCTGTACCAACTGGGGTGCAAGGGACCGGCGACCCACGCGAACTGCTCGATCCAGCACTTTGGCGATGAGCCGGGCGCCTGGCCCATCGGCATCGGTCATCCCTGCGTGGGCTGCACCGAGAAGTCCCTGGCCTTCAACGTGCCCATGCACGATACGGTGGATATCGAGCGGCCCACGCCGCCGGACACCTATCCGCCCATTAATGCTGATCACGGTGGCGTCAATCCGGCCGGTGTGGCCGTTGGCAGCGCGGTGGTGGGGGCGGCCATTGGCGCGGCCCTGGTGAAGTCCAAACAATTGGATGACGACCCAAAAGAGAAGGAGTAGCCCATGGACAAATCCAGACGCTCTTTTCTCAAGGGCCTGGCCTATGCCGGGGCAACCGCGGCGGGCAGCGCCCTACCGGCTGCCGCCAGCGAAACGCGTGAGGCACCGGCCGACGCCGTGGGCATGCTCTATGACACCACCCTGTGCATCGGTTGCAAGACCTGCGTAGTGGCTTGTCATGAAGCCAATGACCTGCCGCCGGACGACCGCCAGGATCCCCTGCACGACGCGCCGACGGCGCTGAATGATCGCACCAAGAACATCATCAAGCTCTACGAGGAAAATGGTGTGCGGTCGTACATGAAAGAGCAGTGCATGCACTGTGTGGATGCGGCCTGCGTGGGCGCCTGCATGATCGGGGCCCTGCAAAAACGGGAATATGGCATTGTCACCTGGGACGCCAGCCGCTGCATCGGTTGCCGCTACTGCCAGGTGGCTTGCCCCTACAACATTCCCAAGTTTGAATGGGAAAGCGCCGCGCCGCGCATCATCAAATGCGAACTCTGTAACCATCGGCTGGCCGAGAACAAGGAGCCGGCCTGTTGCGAAGTGTGTCCCCGTTCGGCGGTCATCTATGGCACGCGGGAAGAATTGCTGGCCGAGGCGAAAAAGCGCCTGGCCGCCAACCCCGACAAGTACGTACCCAAAATCTACGGTGAGCACGACGGTGGCGGCACCCAGGTGATGTACATCTCGCACGTGCCCTTCGAGAAACTGGGCTTGCCGGATCTCGGCGAAGAAGCCGTTCCGAGTCTGAACCGTCAGATCCAGCACGGCGTGTACAAGGGGATGGTTGCTCCGGCAGCCCTATATGCGGTGCTGGGTGGCGTAATGCTCCGCAATCGGCGCGCGGGCAAGGACGACGAGGGAGGTGAGTCATGAGCCATGCCAAACCGAGAGCGGTAGGCGGTCGCCTGATGACTCCCCGCTTGGGCTTGTTGCTGGCCATTTTTCTGGTGGGCATGGCCCTGACCGCGTGGCGTTTTGCCGTGGGCCTGGGACCATCCACCGGCTTGAGTGACGGCTACCCCTGGGGCCTCTGGATCGCGTTTGACGTGGTATCGGGCACCGCCCTGGCCTGCGGCGGTTATGCCGTGGCGCTGATGGTTTACATTTTCAACAAGGGCAAGTACCACCCGTTGGTGCGCCCGGCGCTGTTGACCAGTGCCCTCGGCTATACCATTGCCGCGGTCGGCATCGTCATCGATGTGGGGCGGCCCTGGTACATTTGGCGCATTCCCATTTCGGTGGGCAAATGGAACCTGGATTCGGCCCTGCTCGAAGTGGCCCTGTGCGTCATGGCCTACATGATCGTGCTCTGGGTCGAGTTGTCGCCGGCGTTCCTGGAAAAATGGGCCGAAAGCTCGAATAAGGGCTGGGCCAATTTTGCGCGTTCCTTTAGCCGTTTCATGGACAAGGCGTTGATCTGGTTCATCGCCCTGGGCATGGTTTTGCCGACGATGCACCAGTCCTCGCTGGGCTCGGTCATCATGCTGGCCGGACCGCGCCTGCACCCCCTGTGGCACACCGGTTGGCTGCCTTTTCTCTTCCTCGTCTCCTGCTTTGCCATGGGCTACGCCATGGTGGTCGTGGAATCGACCCTCTCGAGCCGGGCCTTCAAACGCCAGCGTGAAGACAAGATGTTGGCCTCCCTGTCCGGAGTGATCTCCGGGCTGCTGTTCTTCTTCGTGCTCTTCCGCTTCGGTGACATCGTGATTCAGGGCAAGGCCGATCTGCTGTTCAGCAGCGGACTTTTGAGCGTCATGTTCTGGATCGAGACGGCTCTGTTCCTGCTGCCGGCCATCGCTTTGGCCTCCGGGCGGGGCAAGACCAACGTGGGCTGCATGTTCCGGGCCAGTTTCATGATCATCCTGGCCGGTGTTCTGTACCGATTTGACGCCTACCTGGTGGCCTTTGATCCCGGTCCGGGCTGGTCGTATTTCCCGAGTATTCCTGAAATTGTTATCACCTTGGGCCTGGTGGCTGCGGAGATCCTGGTCTTCGTCCTCCTCGTCAAGAACTTCCCGATTCTCGGTGGCACCTCGGTTGTGCCCGCCGAGGGGCAGTAAGGGGCCGATATGAGCAAGCGAATCACTGTAGATCCGGTCACAAGAATTGAAGGTCACCTGCGCATCGATGTGGAAGTCGATGGCGGCAAGGTGACCAAAGCCTGGTCGTCGGGCCAGATGTGGCGCGGGATCGAGACCATCTTGCTGGGGCGTGACCCCCGCGAAGCCTGGCTCTTTACGCAGCGTTTTTGCGGCGTGTGCACCACGGTGCACGCCATCGCTTCGGTACGCGCGGTGGAGAATGCCACGGCCTGTGAGATTCCCCTGAACGCCCAGTTCATCCGCAACCTGATCCTCTCGGCCCATGCCATGCACGATCACATCGTGCATTTCTTCCATCTGTCGGCCCTTGATTGGGTCGATGTGGTCGAGGCCCTGAAGGCCGACCCCGCGGCGACCGCCAAGTTGGCCCAGAGCCTGTCTCCCTGGCACCGCAACAGCGTGCAGGAGATGACCGCGGTGCATGCAAGA
Organism: uncultured Fibrobacteraceae bacterium; assembly: GCA_964562635.1. Lineage (GTDB taxonomy): Bacteria > Krumholzibacteriota > Krumholzibacteriia > LZORAL124-64-63 > LZORAL124-64-63 > JAGRNP01. The sequence continues at coordinate 5,208 of CAZLUL010000196.1, forward strand.
CTGAAGGGCTATGTCGAGCGCGGCCAGTTGGGCATTTTTGCCAACGGGTACTGGGGACACAAGGCCATGAAGCTGTCGCCCGAAGTGAACCTGATGGCGGTCAGCCATTACCTGCAGGCCCTGGACTACCAGCAGACGGCCAACCGGATCGTGACGATCCTCGGTGGCAAGACGCCGAATATCCAGAACCTGGCGGTCGGCGGCGTGGCCAACGCCATCAACCTGGACAACCAGTCGACCATCAACATGAATACGCTGTTCCGGATCAAGGACCTGCTCGACGAGATGCAGGGCTTTATCCAGCACGTCTACCTGACCGATGTGTGCGCCATTGGCGCGATGTATCCGGAATGGCTGTCCTATGGCGGCGGCGTGACCAACTACCTGTCCGTGCCGGACCTGCCGCTTGATGCCAAGGGCACCAAATTTGACCTGCCCGGCGGCACGTTTATGAACGGTGACCTGAACTCGTTCAAGCCGATCACCAACTTCGAGGACAAGTATTTTGCCGACAACGTGACCGAGGGCATTGCCCATTCCTGGTATGCGGGTGATTGGCAGAAGCATCCCTACGAAGAGGACAACGTGCCCGAGTACACCGACTTTGACGAAAACGGCAAGTACTCGTGGATCAAGTCACCGCGTTTCCAGGATGAAGTTATGCAGGTCGGGCCCCTGGCCCAGATCCTGGCCGGCTTCAAGAGCGGACACGAGCCGACCGTGAAGTGGCTGACCTTTGCCATTGACCTGGCCAGCAAGGTGTCCGGCATCCAGATCGAGCCCAAGCACCTGCATTCGACCCTCGGCCGGCACCTGGCCCGAGCCGTGCGCACGGCGGTCATCTGTGACCTGTCGCAGAAACACTGGAAGCTGCTGGTGGACAACATCGCCTCGGGCGACATGACCACCTTCAACAAGCCGGAGTTCAACGGCCACCAGATGGGCTTCGGTTTCCACGAGGCGCCGCGCGGCACGTTGTCCCACTTCGTGGTCATTGACGATGGCAAGATCAGCAACTATCAGGCGGTCGTTCCTTCGACCTGGAACGCCGGGCCGCGGGATGCCCAGAATCGGCCTGGTCCCTACGAGGCCTCGCTGGTGGGCAATCCCATTGCCGACCCGGAAAACCCGTTGGAAGTGCTGCGGACCATCCACTCCTTTGACCCGTGCATTGCCTGCGCCGTGCACGCCCTGGATGTGGAAGGCAACGAACTCGGAAGTGTGCGCACCTCCTGATCGGGGTTGCGTAAGGACCGAATATCCGGAACAATAGGGGGGCGCAAAAAGCGCCCCCTGTTTTTTCACGTTCTCCCCGTACAGGAGCCTATCTTGCAGGTCGCCATACTCGGATTGGGCAACATTCTCATGGGCGATGACGCCCTCGGGCCCCATGTCATCGCCCACCTCATCGCCGGCTACGATTTTCCGCCCGAAGTTGTGGTCGAAGATCTGGGCACGCCGGGTCTGGACCTGCATCCCCATCTGGCCGGGCACGATGTGCTGATTCTGGTCGATGTGGTCAAGAGCCAGGGTGAGGCCGGCGAATTGAGGATCTACGACAAGGAACAGATCCTCAAGCACGCGCCCGGTCCGCGGGTCAGCCCGCACGACCCCGGGGTCAAAGAGGCCTTGCTGGGTCTGCAGTTTGCCGGCAACGATCCGGCCGAGGTCCTGTTGGTGGGCGTGATTCCGGACGAGACCAGCATCCTGGAAGTGGGCCTTTCGGCGCCGGTGAGGGCGGCCATTCCCGTGGCCGAAGCGGCTGTCCTGGCCGAATTGACTCGCCTCGGGCTGGCCGCCGTTGCGCGCCAACCGCGACCTGAGCCGGACATCTGGTGGGAAAACCCACCGACCGGCGCGGGGGATGGGTGATGATGCGGTCGATACCCTGGTCGAGGCTGGAAAAACCGGGCGTCATCCTGGTCGCGCTGCACAGCCTGTTGGTCGGCGGGCTGCTTCTTTTTATCCCGCACTGGACCCTGAATTTCGCCGGCTGGCCCGCCATGGACGATGTGTTTTTCATCCGGCAGTCGGGGGCGTTTCATTTTGTGGTGGCGGTGGGGTATCTGGTCGAATACTGGCGTTGCGGCACCATCAATCTATTGATCATCGCCAAGTCCACGGCGGTGGTCTTTCTGCTGGTGCTCAGCCCGTGGGGCGAGGCCTGGTCGGTGCCCTTCAGCGGCATCACTGACGGGTTGATGCTGGTTGGCATGTTGGTCGTATGGAACCAGGCCCGGCGGTCGATCGCGCGCCAGGAAACGGAACTATGAGGCGCAGCCCGGTCCGGTTTCCGAGGACCGCGGCGGTGGCGGCACATAGACCACATCCGGCTGGCTCTCATCGATCCTGTCCTTCACCTGGTCAATGCCGAACCTGATGGTCATCGTGATGCAGGCCGGGATGTAGGGCTGCATGTCATCAGCGTCGGGATCCTTGGCC
>CAZLUL010000197.1:0-7640 GCA_964562635.1 uncultured Fibrobacteraceae bacterium
GGTCCCGCTGTGGTCCAGGGCGAGGCTCCCGCCCGCCGTGACTGATAGCAGGGCCACGGCCCAGATCAAGATCCGGAGCGTTGTGCAGAATTTGGCTGTGTTGTGAAGCGGTGTGGTGCGAAACGAAATGCTCCGCCTGGACAGACGTGCCGTCAGGTTCATGGCGCCCTCCCCCAAGGTTATCGTTGTGGTGTCGTGACTTCAGCCCCCCCGGCTGAGTGGATGTGTCGCGGGCAGGCACAAGCCCAGACCCGAGCGACGTGATGGACTATATCATATGTCGGAGCATGAGATAACAAATTCCGATGATTATAGTATTGTTTCCGGCAAAGATCAGTCAGGAGGCTTGGTCACGACAAGAGCCTAGTCCAGCGATCCGCTGTGTTCAAAAAATGAACCGATCTCGGCCAGCAGCGTCTGGGCCCGATCAGACGGGATGTTCAAAGCGGCACAGGCCTGGTCAAAGTCCGCGGCATGGGCGGCCAAGGCGGCATCGGGTTGCGAGCCGTAGGCATGGCTGAGATGGTTGGCCAAGGCGACGATCCGGGCCAGACGCTCGTTCTCTCCCGCGTTTTCCGGCTCATGATGGTGGGCGACGCAGGCCTGCAGGTTGCCCGGCATCTGCCACTTCTCCACCAGCAATTTCCCCACTTCCAGATGGTCAAATCCCAGATTTGCGCGTTCGGCCCCGAGACTGCCGCCGGGCGCGGTTGCCTGTTCTTTGAGGATCGCCCGGTAATCATCCGGCTTGTGCAGCAGGATCACGACCTTGCCCACGTCGTGCAGGATGCCGGCGACAAAGGCCTCTTCGGGATCCGGGTAGTCGGCGATCTGGGCGACCCGACGCGCGGCCAGGCCACATTCGATCGAATGTTGCCACAACGCCTGGCCCCAGACGCCCACGTTGGTCTTGGTCAGGGGAAAAAGGCTCTTCATGGATGCCGCCATCACCAGGCTGCGCACGGTGTTGGCGCCCAGACGAACAACCGCCTGGCTCAGGGAAGTGGTCTCTTCACCGCGGCCGTAAAGGGCCGAATTGCTGACCCGGATCAAGCGCGCGACCAGGGCCGGATCCAGAGAGAGGATCTTGATCAGCTCCGACGTCTGGCTGTCAGGGTCGGACAGAAGGTCCATGACCTGCGTAACCACCTGGGGCATGGGCGGCAGTTCATTGACGGCGGCGATCATGGTTGCAGCGGAGTTGGTCTCGTCCGGCGGAGCCATGGGGCCGCCTGCGGCCACCGTGGAGGCCGGAGCGGAATCCTCCTGGCGCGGCGTCAGAATTTGCCAGGAGATCATTTCCAGGTAGTGCAGTGGTCCGGGAATCTGCAGGTCGTCGGGTGCCGAGACAAAGAGCAGGTATGTGCTGTTGCCCTTGCCGCCGAGCGGAATGATGGCGCAATCGCCAGACGGATCCGGTTCGCCGAGTCCCTTGAGCAGCGGAAGAACAGACGCCTTGCCGAAAAACGGGGTGTGGGATTCGCAGACGAAACGGAAGGTGGGGTCACTCTCCAACCCGCAGCCCGGCACAGGCAGTTCGGTGCCCACGCGGCGGCCGTCCTCATCCCGTTGGAAGCGCAGGCTGCGCACGACCTGCTGCCCGTTGAGGGAGAACAGGATGAAGTAGTCGAAGTGGTCCCGGCAGTAGCCGATCAGTTCGGAGATCTGCTCTTGGCTGTTCTGCGCCTGCAGGACTTTCAGGGTGGACCGTTTGTAGGACATGAACAAGGTGTCGGCCCCATCCGCCTGGACCTCGGGTTCCGCAGCCCTGACCTCTCCGGGTTTCAGCTCCAGCCAGCGTTTCTGCAGTGCTTCTTCAACGGCCTTGATCATCACGAAGCTAGTGAAGGGAGCGTCCATGACGACCTGGCGCAGCGATTTGTCGCCGGTGCCATTCTGCAGGACGAACTCCAGGGGCGCTGGGCCATCGGAAACCTTCGCGCCGGCGGCAGTGCGGTGCAGAACCAGATCCTGCGACACGACGTTGCGCAGGAATTCCCGGTACTCGTCGACCTGCCGCGCGGCATCCATGGCCAGCCCGGTACTGTCGCAAGCGATCCCGTCGTCCGGGTGATCGAAGGTCATCTCATTGAATTGGAAATCACCGGTATTGCAGGTGAAAAGCTGGAACATGACTTCCTGGATGCCCATCTGCAGGACGGATCCGGCTGCGGTCAGGTCGACGCCGCCCAGGTCGGTGATGATCTTGTGCAGGGGCAGCCCGGTCTGGTGGCGGGCCTGGTCCAGATCCAGGTACTGCACCGTGGTGATCAGGCCGTTGGCCACCAGGGCCGAAAGCACCTTGGCATCGGCCTGTTCCGAATGGGCGGCCACCAGCAGACCCTGCCGGAAAGAAATCGTCAGGTTACAGGCTTCGCCACTGACCGTCAGCACGCCTTCCTGGTTCAAATGAGTCAGGAACGACAGCAGGTCGCCGGGTGAGAATTTGGTGAGGTCGCCTTTGAGCATCGAGGTATTCCTGTATGGTTTGCCTGGTTGATGTCCCAAGTGTTGGTATCGGCAAATCCGGTAGGACCTCAACCGGATTCTGCGAGTTGCGGCACATTTTGGCGGGGATGGCGCTGACGGCACTCCATGGCGCAAAAAAGCCGCCCGCTGCGGTTGCTTGAGGCCGCTCCTTCCATCCCTGAGCATAGGTGGGTTTGACTTTGGCTCTGAACTGGCCTAAAAGGCCCAGAACCGCGGCACCAGCAGGGAAGCCGTGATCCAAACCACAAGGTTCAGCACCATACCCAGGCGCATGAAATCACCGAAGCGGTAACCACCCGGTCCGTAGACCAGCAGGTTGGTCTGGTATCCAATGGGGGTCGCGAAGCAGGCCGAGGCCCCGAAGCAGATCCCCACCACGAACGGGCGCGGATCCACATCCAGCGCCGCGGCCGTCGCGATGCCGATGGGCACCAGCAGCACGGCCGTCGAATTGTTCGACAACACATGCGACAAGACACTGGTCAATATGATAAACGCCACGAGCACCGCGTGGGGACCAGCCCCTTGGAACAGACCCAGAAATCCCTGCGCGTACAGATCCGCGGCGCCGCTGGCGGTCATGGCCGCCCCCAGGGCGATGGTGCCGATGATCAACATCAACACCGGCACGTCGACAGCCTTGTAGGCTTCGTGCAGGCTCAGGCAACCGGTCACCAACAGCAGGAACGCAGCCGCCAGGGCCGCGGTCAGGATATTGAGCAGGCCCAGGGCTGCGGCCAGCACCATGGCCAGAAAGATCATCAGGGCGATGGGAGCCTTGCTGCGGTTGGCGACCGGCGGCACCGTGTCCTGGACGAGGATCAGGCCCGTTTCGGCCCGCAGTCGTTCGGTCCGTGACGCACTGCACTGCACCAGCAGAATATCGCCGACATCCAGGCGCAGGTCGCTCATCTTGCCTTCGGTGTAATGCACCCGGCGGCGCTGAGCGCCGACCACGAGCACGTCGTCGTCCAGGCCCAAATAGGTGTCGGCGATGCGGCGGCCCCGCAGTGGCGATTCCGGCGGCACGATGGCCTCAATGATCTGGGTGTCCCGGTCGTAGGGCTTGGCCATGGTCTGGCCCGCAACCACCGGCAATATGGCGTGGCCGCTGCCCAGGATTCCCACCAGTTCGGCGGCCGTGGCGCTGACCAGGACCACATCCCCCCCGTCGAGGGTGCAGTCGTCGGTCTCGGGGTAAAAGACCCGGGGGCCGCGCAGCACCTCGTGCACTTCGACGCCGGGGTAGTCCTGGTGCAAGGCCGTGATGGCGTCCTGTCCGATATGGGAGCTGTCCGAGGTGATCGACAGTTCAGCGATATAGCGGTGCTGCGCGCCGCTGTCATGGTGCAGGATCGGCGTGTGGGTGCGCGGCAGCAGTCGATCCGACAGGAAGAACAGCAGCACGGCGCCGACCAGGGCCACCGGCACGCCCACCTTTGCCAGTTCGAACATGCCCAGCGGAGCCAGGCCCGCCGTGCTGGCCAGATCGCTGACGATGATGTTGGTCGAGGTGCCGATCAGAGTGGTGGTCCCGGCCAGGATCGAGACGAACGAGATGGGCATCAGGAAGCGGGCGGGCGACAGGTTGAAGCGGCCGCTCAAGGCCAGGACGACCGTCAGCATAAGCACGACGACGGGCGTATTGTTGATGAACGCAGAGAGAACACCCACCAACACCAGGCTGACCAGCAGGATCAGGCGCGGCCGGCCGCTCGTCAGTCGGATCATCAGGCGAGTCAGGAAGACCAGCCCGCCGGTGCGAATCAGTCCCTTGGTCACGATGAACAAGGCCCCCACCGTCAACGGCGCGGGGTTGGCAAAGCCCGCGACGGCCTGGCGCGGCGTCAGGATACCGAGGAGCATCAGGGCGACCATGATGCCGATGGCCGTCAGGTCATAGGGCAGACGCTCGCTGATCAGCAGGACCAGTGCGGTCAACAGAACCAATGTCACGATAAGAATTTCGATGGTCATCAGGGCCCCCGGTGGCAAGGTGTTCACGGGTCCCAAGATAACGCATTGGCGCCGAATCGCTCCACCCCGAGTCCATCACCGAGTTGTGCCGCAGAAATCGCCGGCCACCCCTATTTGAGCAGAGTCATGCGCCTGGTCTCGACAAGCCCCTCAGCTCTCAGGCTGTAGAAGTACGTGCCTGAGGGCAGGGAGCGACCTTCCAGATCCGTCCCCCTCCAGATGACTTCGTTTCGTCCCTGCTGCGCGGTCTCATCGTCCATCAACACCGCCACAAGGCGACCCGAGAGGTCGAAGACGTGGAGGCTGGCGGTCAGCTGCCTCGGCAGATCGAACGATATGGTGGTCTGGGGATTGAAGGGGTTGGAATAGTTCTGCACCAACCGGAACGACTGGGATGGCGTATTGCCGAAACCGACACCCAGTTCTGCCACCCTCCCGTGACCGGGACGTCGATCGAGAACAATTCTCCACCGTCCATCAGGAAGTTGATCCGGCCCGGGTTGTTCAGGCAAGCAGTCCTGAAGGTGATGTCGTAGGTTCCCGCAGTGGTGGTCAGAACCTCGTATTCCAGCCAGTCGCCGGCATCGTAGGAGATGCTCAACACATCAGTTTCCTGGGCCGCTTCCGCAAGTTCCAGCAGAATGATGTTGTCCCCCACGGCGGATAGGAATTTCAACCGCATAGTCCGCCCTCCCGCGCCCGTGATGTCTTGTGATTCTGCTCCATCTGCCCGCCCCGTTCAAGTTCCTGGCCCGCACCCCACGCCGAAACGGCCACAACAGGCCTCGAGAACCCGAATTCCGCCGATCTGGAACACACCGTCCCTGGGGCGGCGATCTCGCCGGCAGGATCGTCGGCGACTCTGTCGGCTCACCAACGTGCCGCAGGATGCGCTCGATCACCGGCGGATCCAGCACGAACGCGATGATCCGCATGGGCTGGCCGCAGTGAAATCGCTACGCGATCCCGCCTTCGGCGATGAGGGGCACTGCAAGGGAAGGCACTCATAGATCCGGGTGAGCAGCAGGGCCCAGCATCTGGCGGCCGCCCGACCGAGCCGGCAGCGTCACCGACGCGTCGACCGACCAGCCGCCGGCGTGATCGGGCGTGCCCAGGGCGTGCACCGCCGCGCTGTCCAGGTGGCCGTGCCGGTGCAGCCAGCGCAGGCCGCTGATCACTTAACTGCCGGGTGATGAGTTCACCGCACCGGTCACCACCGGCAGCTACGACGAGGCGGGCGTCAGTCACGAGGGCGATCATCAGCGCAGCGCGGAGTTGGCCGAACAGGTGGCCAAGCCACCGGTCGTGATAGAAGACGACGATTGTCATCGCCCACCGCCTATCGACGATTCAGAATGTGGATCGGATTTACCTGCTGGAGGCCGGTGAGGTGGTGCAGGTGGGGACGCATGACGAGTTGTTGGCGGCTGGGGGCCGGTACAAAGAGTTGTATACGATGCAGTTTCAGCGGGGGTGAGGTGGCGGAATTGGCCTAATCGGCAGCATCGCCCCTCCATATAACAAATGATCGTTCCGATGATCGTGAGATGTGGACCGTCTGTATAACAAAATGATGTAATACTGTAGTTTTTGCCTAAGTGGAGTGCTTTGCGTCCAAATATGTTTTTTTACCAACATTAATGAATATTGTGGTAGGATACATCAGTCCGGTTGGAATTTCCTCCAGGTGTGGTGCCGGTAACACCGGTGGAAAAATGGATGCGACAGGAAATTCCCGACATCGTCCGAATGACGCCGGATCCCTTAAACCTATACGAAATGTCGTTGCCGCGAGTGCCTTATCGAACCATCAGCTGGACGAGATGCTTCGCGGTGTCCTGTTCAAGCGGGCCTCGGCCCGTGCCCTTTTTTTTACGTTAACCCTGTGGAGGGAAACAAATGAAGAAGTTTGTTATCATTTTAATGGCCGTGGCGTTGATTGCCAACGTAGCGGTAGCGTCCGAGAAGTCCTTGGAAAAAGGCCCCTTTGTCGTCTCTTACGTGGGCGACAGCGGCGTCTTGCAAGGTGGCGACGACATTGCCAACGCCACAGCTATTGGCGCGCTTCCGTACAGTGATACCGGCACCACGACGGGATACATTCACGACTACACATTCACCACTGAGACCGCCCCTGACGTGGTATACGTTTACACGCCGGGCGTGGATAAAACTGTCGACGTTTTGCTTTGCGGTTCCGCTTTCGATACGAAGCTCTACATCATGCTGGCCGACTTGACCGTGGAATACGCCAACGACGACAATTCTGCGATCTGCGGCGCGGGAAACAACTCGGCGATCATCGGTGCTGAGCTGACCGCCGGAGTGACATACTACATCGTGGTGACCGGTTACAGCGCGGCCGAAGGCGACTACGTCCTGGACATGACCGGATTCGACACTCCTCCTCCCCCGCCGGCGCCGGCGAACGATCTCTGTGACGACGGCGAGATCCTTCCTCTCGGTGCTTATAGCATCGATGGTGATACGACTGCTGCCAACGACGATTACACTCTGACTTCCAGCGGCTGCACCGGCTTCTCCGCCAATGGCAATGATGTGGTCTACGTCACCTGCCTGGCGGACGGCGACATGTTCGACGTGGCCATGACAACCACTACCGGCTTTGACGCTTCGATCTATCTGGTTTCCGATTGTGCGGACCCGGAAGGCAGCTGTGTGGCTGGTAGCGACGTGTTCCCCACCGGTGAAGCATTCTCGTACCAGAATATCACCGGCAGTGATCAACAACTGTACCTGATTGTCGATGCCTTCTCATCAGGTGCCGGGGAATTCAATATCAGCGGCAACAACGGCAGCAATTGCCAATCTGTCGCCATTGACGAAACAAACTGGGGCAGCTTGAAAGGTATGTACCGGTAAGTCGATCCGATTCCTTCGAATTGCGACCCCTCTCTTCATGGAGAGGGGTCGCTTTTTTCAGCCTGATCTTACCCGCGCTTCCCCATTGACCCCCAACCGAAAACCCCATATCACACCCACATGAGCAATTGCTAGACCTGTTACCCCCAAAACACATTTGTCACCGCGACCGTGTCCGCGCCTATGCGCGTGGTATGCCCCTGCGCTGCTGCGTCCAAGCGAACTACCATTTCTTTCGAGGGGGTTTTCATGCCTACCAGCATTTTTAGCCGTTTGGTTGGACTGCGCCT
>CAZLUL010000198.1:0-7623 GCA_964562635.1 uncultured Fibrobacteraceae bacterium
CGATGTCGAACACCTCATTGCCACCGATAAAATCGTAGTTGGCGTTGTAGCTGGCGTAGCGCGGGCCGGCAAAGAGGTAGAGGGTCTGCGGCCCCACGGTGAAAGTGGGGAACATCAGATCGAAACGAAACTGCCAGGTGCTGGCACTTTTTTCGGGATCGCCGTTGGTATTGTCGTTGATGAATACCCGCCGGGCATCCAGGGGGTCACCGGCACTGGCCGCGTTGTAGCCGAGGGTGAAGCGGGCCGACAAGGGCAGGTCCCTCGTGAAGTCCATGAAGCTGCCGGTGGCCTGGATGCCCAACCCCCCGGTGTAGCCCACATTGAGGCCGCCGTAGAACGGGCCGGCCAGGGCAGGAACGGACACGAGTATGGTGGCGGCAAACAGCAATACGGAGAAACGTTGTAAGGTGCTCATGTCGGTCTTTCCGTTGGAGTCGAAGGGAGGGTATTTTTTCGTGTTCATTATGCAAGAATTGCACCTTTTTGTCAACTATTGGCAAGGTACCCCGTTGGGCCGCAGAGTGGCGAGTCGTGCCCTAAAAGGGTCCGGCCTAGAACCGGTACCCCAATGACAGCGTTGCAAAATTGGCGGTTTCGCGCGGCGTATTGGCATCCGGAACGCGGGTCAGTGACAAGGGCGCCTTGTCGTTGTAGGCGGCGTCGAGGGTGAAATCCCCAAGAGTTGCCGCGACTCCCAATCCCAGGGGCGTCTCGACCCGGATATCGGCGCCGCTTCCCCAATCCAGGGCCTCGGGGCCATAGGGCGTGGGCCAGACCAGGAAGCTGGAGTCGGCGGAGCGGCGGTACTGCACCGAAGCCCGCAGGGTGAGCCACGAATTCAGCGGCTTTTCGACGGCGGCCCGGGCGTGGAAGCTGTACCACTCGCGCCATTGGGCGTCGTACTTGCGGTAGGCGCTGCCGATGCTTTGATGGTTGTCTTTGCCATCCTGGTATTCGCCGCTGAAATACAGGTTGGTCTCGTCCGGGTTGTTGACCTGGAAGGCGAAGCCCGTGCGCAGCAACCAACCGTCCAAGTGGGCCGCGTCGTCCAGCTGCAGTGAGTAGATGTCGAGGATGTCCCGTGTGTAGTCGAGCAAGGGTACCAGGGTGACTGTCTCGGACAACTTCATCTGGAAGCGGCCCCGAATCCCGAAGCTTTCGGCCGCGTTGAAACGGTGGGCAATTCCGCGGCGATTGTCACTGATATCCATCTGAACCTGGCGTCTTTCGCCGGCCAGCTCGAGTCTCAAGCCGGGCCTTATTCGCCAGCGAATTCCGAAGCCCAGGTCGTGGCGGAATTCGCTGCGGAACGTGCCCCACGTCTCGTCGCTGTCTTGGCTCTGATGGTAGGAACTGCCCCCGAATCCGGCCCCCAGATCGATGGGCCCCAGAGGCAGCGCGTACATCACCTTGATGTTGCCGCCCGGGAAATCACCATTCACGTGACCGACCGATCCCTGCACGGCCTCAGAATTGAAATAGGTCGCTGCGGTGCCCCACTTGCCGGCCTCGTCAAATTTCACATGCACGCCACCGCTCTGGCCCGAGATGCGTTCGCTCCAGGTCTGCCCGCCGCCACCGGTATCAAAGCGCCCAAGGTCCATGGCAGCCACATTGCTGTGGTCCACGCCGCTGGCGTACCAGCGCACCGCTTCGCGCTCGTCAGTGATCCAGTCCGGGCTCATGCCCAGGGCCGAGAGGCGGGCGGTGGTGGCGCCGGCGGTGCTCGCCAAGCCCCCGAGCAGGATACTGACCAGGAGAATCGAAAGGTGTCGTTTCAATGCCATAGTGCGGTGCCCCCAAGATCGAGATAGTGGATGCTGCGTTCGCCGTTGATGCTGTAGACGCCGCCGTCGGGTCCGCCAAAAATTTCTCTGATGTTGCCGAAGTAACGAGAATTGGACGGATGGGAGACGGGCTTCCAGGAATCGTTTTGCCAGATGAAACACCCCTCGCGCGCCGCGACCATAACCGAGTCGTCGGTCAGGGCAACGAGACTGTGCGTGTCTTCGGGCACTTCAGTCAGGGTTTCCCAGGTGTCGTCGCGCAGGCGTCGCAGAGTCCAAACTCGATCCCCATTCACGGATTCCCGGACGACCGCAAACAGGTTCTGACCCGCTGGTGCTGCCGCAATCAAGGGAGCAATGCCAGCTTCCGGCGGCATCATGTTGGTCCAGGTCGCGCCATCCCATTTTTGGATTTCGTAGTGGCTGACGGCATACACATCGCCGGACGCGGTGCCGGTGAGTTTCTCACCGAGGAAGTTCGCTGGCACCGCAAGAGATGTCCAAACACTGCCATCAAAATGCAGGAAGGCATCAGAGCCACCGGCCCAGATGTTGTCGGGTCCGGTTCCCCAGATGGTGGTCAGGAAGGAGCTCACAGGTGAGACCATCTCCACCGGGGGGCTGGTTCCGCTTAGGCGCAGGATGAGGCCGTCGTACCCTACGGCGTAAATCAAATCGGGCGAGGGTCCCCAAATACTGGAAACCGTCTCCGGGAAAATGTTTTTCTGAAGCGTGACCTGGTTGCCGCGGCCGTGAATCAGGTTCTTCTGCCAGTCCATCCCGGTGAAATCGCCGTTGGGCCAAACGTGGATGGTGGTCGCTTCGAAAGGCACCCCACCAAGGGAACTTTCAACGCCAACGTCATTGTTGCCCGTGTAGAAAGTGCCGAAGGGCCCTGTCATTACGAAGTGGGTTCGCCTGGTGCTGTGGTCAAGGGTGTTGCGAAAAACGCGGAAAACCGCGTCATCCAGGCCCGGGAAGGTCAGCGCATTCCCTTGGTAGTTAAGGTAAGAGACTTGCACGGTGTCCTGGTTCGCAGTGCGCGTGACGACATAGTATCCCCCTTCGGGGCCTCCCGGGGCGATGTCCAGCACGTTTCCAGCGTCTGCAATGGAATCCCAGCTGTACCAGTTGTCCGACGGGTAACGGTCATAGATTCCGATATAGTCAGGGTTGGACGTTAGGGTGCCAAAAGCCACCAGTGCGGTTTCTTCAGGTGGGGTCCATTGGTCCGAACGGACCATGACATGGGTCAGGGCGACCTGCTCGGAAACCACTTCGACCGGCCCCCATTGGCCGTTCTGCCAGGTGACCACCTGGCCATCGTGCCCGACGGCGGTGAAGCCGCCGAACCAGCCCACCAGCCAGTCGGATTCTCGGGAGACCGGGGAAATTTCGAGGGTTTGTGCGGTCCAACTGAGGCCGTCGAAATGCAGGGAAAGGTGCTCGCCGGTGACCACCATGATATCGTCCGGCCCGCGGCAAAAAATGCGGTCGACACGGTAGTGCCTGCCGGGCCGCTGCAGCTCCCAACCCGAGCCGTCAAAGAACAACACGCCTTCGGCGCAGATCGCCCAGATGTTTTGCCAATCGTAGCCATGAATGTCAAAAATATCGGTCTGGGTCGGACTCGGGGCCTCGCGCCACTTGTCGCCTTCCCTGGTGACAACCGCGCCGCGGTCGCCCACCGCCATGATCCGACCGACCGAAGGTCCCCAAAGGTCATTGATCCGCACGTCAAAAGGTCGTGGGTTCACCAATCGCCAGGCCGTGTCATCAGCAGCGGGGTCCGGAATTTCCAACCCCGAGTCGCAGCCGCAAAGCATCATAAAAAACGCAATAATGCCCCAGATTATTTGACTTCGGCTCACGGGACTACCAAATGCCTTCCACATATTTCTAGAAATTAAATTTGTCCATAAACTCGAACTGCCAGACACCTTCCTTGGTGCGCGCGGCTTCAAACCGAAACTGCCAGGTCGCCAGATTGAGGTGCGCGCCCGCCCCATAACTCATCTGGGCCACAGCCGCCTCGTCGCCATAGTACCAGGCATCGCCGGCATCGCCGAACAGGTGGAAGCCGAAACCGACCATTTCACCATCGGGCGAAATCTGCATTAAAAATAGGGGAATGCGGTACTCGGCGGAAAGCAGATATCCTTCTTCACCCTCGCGCGAGGCGTATTGGTAGCCGCGCACGGTCTCGGGGCCACCGAAAAACAGGGCCCCATCCAGATTGGTCGGGCCGCTCACCTGGCGTCCCCAGGCCCGCATCGCCAGGATGTGCTTCTTCCAGGGCAGGGGCACGAAGCCGCGCAGGTCGGCCAGGCTTTCGGTGTAGTCGGCGAAGCCGTTGCTGGTCCAGTTGCGCACCGAGACCTGGGCCAACAGGCCGCCGATGGGATAGTAGGGATTGCTGCGCGAATCAAAACCCACCGTGGCGCCAAAAGCCCAGTGGTTTTCGCTGCCGGCACCGGAGAAGGCCGAGCCGGTGGGGCTGTTGGGTCCGCGTTCGGGCCGGTCGGCGGTGAAGTCGTCCCGCTGCTGGAAGTAGCCGTAGGTCACGTCGGCGCCCACAAAGAAATCGCGGTTGAAGTTCCAACGCAGATCCATTTTCGAATCCCATTTGCGGTACCGGAAGGGGCGGTAGACGAAGTCGGCAATCTCGCCGCCCAGGCCAACTGTGGTTTCGAGACCATCGACGCCAAACAGCCAGGGTCGCTGCCAGGACACCAGCCCCTGCTGGATGTAGAACGCCGCCGCTTCGACGTGCAGTGTCTCGCCACGGCCGCGCAGGTTGCGTTCTTCCAGGGTGGCGCCCACCAGATATTTGTGACGGCGGTCGTACCGAAGCAGGGCGTTGTAGTAGGTCGTCATGTCTTCTTCGAGTTCGATCGTGAGCACGACCTGGGCCGGGTCGTCGTCGTCGTAGTCGATCTCCACGAAGCGGAAGTGGCCGCAGTCTTCCAGAGCGTCCCAGGCATCGTCCATGGCATCCATGGTGAAGCCGTCGCCAACCTTCAGGCCCATGATCCGGTAGATCAGGTTCAGGTCTGTTTTATCGTTGCCCGTGACGTTGATGGCGCTGATGGCGCCCTCGGTTTTGGCTTCGGTATTGTTGTCGTCACCAAAAACCGCCAGGGCCGGAGAGGCCGTGACTGCACCCAGAACCAGCAGGATCAGCGTGCGCACCAGAACGGAAAACCGGGTTGAATTCGCGACCACGACGTCTCTCTCAGTTATAGGAGGATTGGGCACTGGATCTTATGAGCGCAATTATGCCCCAACGAGGCCAATTGTCCAGCGATGGGTGCGGTCAACGGCCGGGAATAATTGTAAGTTCCGGCGTGTCGGCAGTTTCGTGATCCTCGATGGGCGGCGCAAGGGTATAAACGGCCAGTTGGGTGCAGTTCAAACCGCAGGCGTTCAGGTCGTCGTTCAGGTCACCAGGCGCCAGGCGCATCAGGTGTTCCTGGATCTGGGCGGGCCCGGGCGCCACCTCATCGTCGCCACCCACGGCCAGAATCTCTGCGAAGAGACCCCGCACCATCTGGTCGATGAGACGTTCGGTGAATCCGGGATCGGAATTCTGATGGCCCTGCAGGAACGTGGCAAAAAAGCGGCTGGGCCATTCGACGCGCAATGAGCAACTGCCGATCAGGGCCTGATGCTCTTGCGGTCCCCATTGCAGCGGCGTGGAGCGGGACCAGCTCATCTGCAGGGGTTCTTCGAGGGCCAGAAACATCAATTGGCAGGACGGGTCGATCTGGCGCTTGCCGTCGCCGACTTCGAGATAGTGGGCCCCATCGAGGTACACGGCTTTCAGTCGGCCGTCCTGCACCAGGAGGGCCTGTTGGCCCTCTTCGAGAATCAGTGACATGCGTTGATCGCGCATGAATTCCAGATCCAGCGGGCCCTGGATGCGCCCCTGTTTGGGATCAAGGGACCATTCGATGGGTTCGCCTTCAGAGGGCAGAGCTGACCAACGACGTCCGCTGGTGATTCCTTCGCCGGAATCGGATTTGGTGTCGGGGGGCAGCTTGTGGTTCATGTCAACGCTTCTCCTGATGTGCAAATTCCGATTCCCAGCCCAGGCCGAGCAGGTAGTTTCTTTCTTCAGTCATTTCGCTGAACGCCGCCAGGTCAGCCGACAACAGATCGGCCTCGGTCTTGAACCAGCTGGCGGCCGGCACGTCGGTTTCCAACTCGCGCACCAGGCTCAGGGCCTCTTCGATCATCACGATCAAGCGGGTGTCGAGTTCCTCCAGTTCGCTGATCGTCGCTTCGCAGTTGCCAACCAGGCAGACCAGGCCTTCGCGATCCAGGCGACGGAAAATCAAGCTGATGCGCTCGATGAGCAGGTCGATGGTCTGTTCCATATCCGAGTTCAGGATCTGGCTTTTCTTTTCCGCAATCGTCAGCAAGTGATGACCACATTCCTTGAGCAGGTAACCCATGGCCCGCCGGAAAACGCGCTCGGCCGTGGCAGCGTCGTCCGCGGTGCGGTAGTCCGCGTAGGTGGGCATTTTCTCCATGAGGTTGGTCATTTCGCTGAAGCTGATACTGGCTGCCATCATGTTGTCGTCTCCGTATTGCTGTGTGTAGGCAAGTGAGCCCGGGTCATAACGCAATTCCCTCCACAGTCTTGCGTCCTGCCCGATCAAGCGGCTCTTGACAGAAGAAACGGCAAGGAGTGTTCCACCCCTGCGGGGTACGCTGGGGAAGCGGGCCGGGGGCGGGAAAGCGGCACTGTTTTAGGGGCTTACGGAAAGGGGAAAATGTTGCCGACCTGACGTGGGGACAATGTGTTAGCTCTCAGATGAGAAGAGGACTGCAATACGCAAGATGGGTGTGCGAATGTGCTGAAAAAATGCATGACCGGACACCTGGGCGCCCGGTCATGCTCTGTTCGTCGTTCCCGATCTGGGGCAACCGCTGGATCAACCGCTGGGCGTCCACCGCTGCACTGGATTGCGCAATGTTCCAATACCCGCGATCTCGACCTCGATCACATCACCGGGCTGCAGGAAAACCGGTGGGTCCCGGAATACGCCGACGCCCCCTGGCGTGCCGGTGGAAATGATGTCGCCCGGCAGCAGGGTCATGTTCTTGCTGACGTAGGAAATCAAGTGATCCACCGGGAAAATCAACTGCTTGGTATTGCTCTTCTGCATCACTTCGCCATTCCAGCGGCACTCGATGTCCAGGCCGTGGCCAAACTCGGGCAACTCATCCGGCGTGACGATCCAGGGGCCGCAGGGCCCGCCGGTGTCGATGCTCTTGCCCCGGAAGTATTGCTTGTCGGCGTACTGGGCCTCGCGGTCGCTGACATCGTTGAAGCAGGTGTAGCCGGCGATATGATTCGCGGCGTTTTCTCGTTTGATGGCGCGCCCGGCCCGGCCGATGATCACGGCCAGTTCGCCCTCGGCATCGACCTGGCCCAGGTCTTCGCCGATGCAGATGGGCAATTCCGGCGCCTGCAGGCAGGTCGGAGCCTTGCTGAAGAGCATCGGGTTGGCCGGCAGAACCTTGTTCTGCTCTGCGGCGTGGTCGCGGTAGTTCAACCCCACGCAGATGATCTTCGAGGGCAGGATCACCGGCGCCAACAATACGGAATGCGGCGCGCCGAGCTTCACGAAGGGCATCGGCAGGTCCTGCCCCGCGGCGATCAGGGTTTCCATTTCGACGAGACGATCAACGTGTTGCTGGTGCACCTGGCTGACGGGACTCAAATCCCCAAACAGAACATGCCAGTTGGCGGGCAACGACGGATCAGCCGCCAGCAAATCAATGCCGACGTTTTCGCTCAGGGCCAGCCCGGGTCGCGGGTCCG
>CAZLUL010000199.1:0-7607 GCA_964562635.1 uncultured Fibrobacteraceae bacterium
TGCGACCCGGCATGTCGGCCACCATCACGGTCGTGCTGCAGGAACGGGCGCGGGCCCTGACCGTGCCCAGCGCCGCCGTGTTTGTCGAAGGTGGCCAGGCCTTTGTCTACGTGATCAAGCCCGACAGCGTCGTGACACGCACACCGGTGACCCTGGGCACACGCCTGGCCGATGTCGTCGAGGTGACCGAAGGCGTCAGCGACGGTCAGCAGGTCGTCCGGGCCGGCCACCAGAAGTTGTACGAGGGTGCCAAAGTCGCGCCCACGTCCGCCGGCGATGAGACTGCGGGAGCTGCCCAATGAAACTGAGTGAAATCGCGATCAAGCGGCCGGTTTTTGCCACGGTGATGAGTTTGTCGATCATGCTGATCGGTTACATCTCGTTCACCCGTTTGCCGGTGCGCGAGTATCCGGAAACCGATCCGCCCATCGTTTCAGTGACCACCATCTACCGGGGCGCGAGTCCGAATGTGGTGGAAACCGAAATCACCGATGTGCTCGAGGACCAGTTCTCGACCATCGAGTCGATCAAGACCATCACCAGCAGCAGCCGCGAGCAGGGTTCGGTCATCACCATCGAATTTGAGCTGAGCCGCGACGTGGACGAAGCGGCCAACGACGTGCGCGATCGTGT
The DNA here is from genome assembly GCA_964562635.1 of uncultured Fibrobacteraceae bacterium. Taxonomy (GTDB): domain Bacteria; phylum Krumholzibacteriota; class Krumholzibacteriia; order LZORAL124-64-63; family LZORAL124-64-63; genus JAGRNP01. The sequence continues at coordinate 634 of CAZLUL010000199.1, forward strand.
TTCGCGGGTTGGTGGCCTGTTGCCGCGAGCGGCCGACGACCCGGTCGTGGCCAAGGTCGATGTGAATGCCCAACCGATCATCTGGCTGGCCATTTCCAGTGACAACCACACAACCCTGGAGTTGTCCGGCTACTCGGACCGCATTCTCAAGGAACGCCTGCAGCGCTTGCCCGGCGTGGGCAACGTGTTCATTGGCGGCGAGCGCCGCTATGCCATGCGCGTCTGGATCGACCCGCTGCGCATGGCCACCTACGGCCTGACAGTGCAGGATGTGGAAGCAGCCATCCGGACCGAAAATGCGGAGATTCCCGGCGGCCGAGTCGAAGGCACCGCCCGCGAATTCGCCGTGCGCACGCGTGGTGAGCTCAATACGCCCGAGGGCTTTGGGGCCATTATCGTCTCGCACGTGGGCGACCAGATCGTGCGCCTGAACGAGATCGCCGAAGTCGAAGTCGGGCCCGAGGACGAACGCACCGTCACCCGTTTCAACAATCTGCCCAGCGTGGGCCTGGGGATCGTGAAACAGAAGCAGGCCTCGACCCTGGATGTGGCTGAGGCCATACGCGGCGCCATCCCAGAGTTGCAGTCGTTACTGCCGGTGGGCATGCGGATCGAAATGGCCTTCGACTCGTCGGACTTCATCCAGGCCTCGGTCGACGAAGTCAAAAAAACCATCATCATCGCCATGTGCCTGGTGGTGCTGGTGGTGCTGGTCTTCCTCAAGAGCCTACGGGCGACAGTGATTCCGATCCTGGCCATTCCCGTCTCGATTATTGGCGCTTTTTCGGTGGCCTTTGCGCTCGGCTTCACCATCAACATCCTGACCCTGCTGGCCATGGTGCTGGCCATTGGCCTGGTGGTCGATGATGCCATTGTGGTGCTGGAAAACGTGGTGCGGCACCTGGAAATGGGCAAGACCCGGCGGCAGGCCGCCTTTGACGGCACCCGGGAAATCGGCTTTGCGGTGGTCGCCACCACCGTGGCCCTGGTGGCGGTATTTGTGCCGGTGGCCTTCCTGACCGGATCGGTCGGCCGCCTGTTCCGCGAGTTCGGCATCACCCTGGCGGTGGCGGTGATGTTGTCGTCCTTCGTGGCCCTCACCCTGACGCCCGTGCTGTGTTCGCGGATCCTCAAGCGGATCGACCCCAACGCAAAACGCAGCTGGGCCGAACGCAGTTTTGACAACTTCTTCGACGGTCTCAGCCGGGTCTACGAAGGGACCCTCGGCTTTTGCCTGCGTTTCAAGCCGCTCGTGCTCATCGCCGGTCTGGCCCTGGTCGCGGGGGCCGCCTGGATGTTTGGCGAATTGCCGGAAGAACTGGTGCCCACCGAAGACCGCGGCACGGCCTTCGGTATCGTGCTCGCTCCTGAAGGCGCGACCCTGGAATACACCGACCGCTACATGCGCATGGCTGAAGACCTGCTCCTGCCCCTGCCCGAGCGCGACGGTTTGTTCACCGCCACGGGGCTGGGTTTCGGTGGCCCCGGCCGGGTCACCAACGGTTTTGTATTCCTGAACCTCAAACCCCACAACGAGCGCGACCGCTCGCAGCAGGAAATCGTCGGCCAGATGTTCCCCCGCATGCTGGGCATCCCCGGCGTGCTGGCTTTTCTGGTCAATCCGCCCAGTCTGGGCGGCGATTTTTCCGGTTCGGATGTGGAGTATGTCCTGCAGGCCGACAGTTATGAAGAGCTGGGCCAGGCCGTGGGCACGATGATGGCCAAAGCCAATGAGCTGGGTTACCTGATCAACCTCGATACGGATCTGCGCCTGAACAAGCCGGAACTGCAGATCAACATCGACCGCGAACGGGCCTCGGGACTGGGCGTCTCGGTGACCGACATCGGCACCACCCTGGAGACCTACCTGGGTGGCCGGGTGGTCGGCAACTTCAAGCGCGGCGCCAAGCAGTACGATGTCATCGCCCAGATGCGGGCCGCGGGGCGCGCCACGCCCGACATCATCGACGAGATCTATATCCGCAGCAGCGGCGGACCGGTGCAGCTGGCCAATGTCGTCAATGTCGTGGAAACCGTGGCGCCCAAGGAGCTGAATCATTTCAACCGCGTGCGTTCGGCCACCATCACGGCCAACCTGGCGCCGGGCATCGGCATCGGACAGGCCCTGGACGACCTGGACAACATCTGGCGCAACGACCTGCCGTCGTCGGTCAAACGGGATCTGGGCGGCCAGTCGCGCGAGTACCGCGATAGCAAGGGCACGCTGTACTTCATGTTCGTACTGGCCCTGGTATTCATCTTCCTGGTGCTCTCCGCGCAGTTCGAAAGCTTCATCGACCCGATGACCATTTTGCTGACGGTGCCGCTGGCCATCTTCGGCGCCCTGCTTTCGCTGTGGCTGTTCGACCAGACGTTGAACATCTTCTCGCGCATCGGGCTGATCATGCTGATCGGACTAGTGACGAAGAACGCGATCCTGATCGTGGAATTTGCCAACCAGTTGCGCTCGCGCGGGCAGGACATTCAGAGTGCGGTGGTTCAGGCGGCGAGCATTCGTTTGCGGCCCATCCTGATGACCTCGTTCTCGACTGTATTCGGCATCATGCCCATCGCGATCGGCATGGGGCCGGGAGCCGAGTCGCGGCAACCGCTGGGGATTGTGGTCGTTGGCGGGGTGCTGTTTTCGACCTTCCTGACCCTTTTGCTGGTGCCGGTGGTGTATTCGTTGCTGGCCCGGTTCACCAAGGCCGATCGGATCGGCGAAGAAGAGGACAACGCGACCGAAAGCCAGGTCGCCGTCTAGAAGACCTGACCCTACGAAAAAGGACCGGCACACCAAAGTGCCGGTCCTTTTTTTCGTCAACCCGCCGTCAGTCCAAATGCGACCGCAACATCCACGCGTTCTTCTGATGCACTTCCTGCCGCCGGATGGCCAGGTCCACCGTCACGTCATCGCCGGCTTCGTCTGCGATCCGGCCCAACGCCTGAGCTGCGGCCACGACCTTGAGTTGGTCAGCCGCCAACTGCTCGATCATCTCAACGGCTTTGGCTCCCTGCACGGCCTCATCCAGGCTGGTCAGCGCCGCGAACTCCGAGAAGCTGCCCGGCGCATAGGCGCCCAGTGCCTTGATGCGTTCGGCCACTTCATCGACCGCCAGGGCCAGCTCGTCGTACTGGACCTCGAACATGGTGTGCAGGCTGTTGAACATAGGCCCGGTCACGTTCCAGTGGTAGTTGTGGGTCTTCAGGTACAGGGCGTAGCTGTCAGCCAGGAGAACGGCGGCAGCGTTGGTGATTTCCTTGTTCTTGCTCATGGCGGTGGTCCTTTCGTGATGCCCCGCGGGGCTGGTGGTTGCGGTCATCGTCTCTCGTTGCAGACAAGATACGCCGGCCTTAGACCATTGCCCAATCGATTACTTTTGCCTTTATGATAGATTTTATCTATCTTAAAACCATGACCATTCAAGAACTGAAATACCTCGTGGCCGTCGCCGACCACCTTCATTTCGGACACGCCGCCGCCAGCTGTCATGTGACCCAGCCCACCCTCAGCGCCGGCCTGCGCAGCCTGGAAAACAAGCTGGACGAAACCCTGTGCGAGCGTGGGCCCCACGGCGTCGTAATCACCCGCGCCGGTGAACCCCTGGTGGAACAGGCCCGGCGGGTGCTGGCCGAGGCACGCCAGCTCGAACAAATGGCCCGGGCCGGGCAAACGCCCTTGAACGGTCTGTTTCGCCTGGGAGCCATCCCCACCATTGGCCCCTACCTGTTTCCGCATGTCATCGCGGGATTGCGCCAGGACTGGCCGCAGCTGCAGTTGAATCTGGTGGAAGCGCGAACCGATGAACTGTTGCCCCAGTTGCGGCGCGGTGACCTGGACGCGGTGCTGCTTTCGCCACCCTTCGACGACAGCGGGCTGGCCCACGACAGTTTGTATGAAGAAGAATTTCTGCTCGCATTGCCCGCCGGTCATCGCCTCGGGCGCAAGCGATCCCCCAGCCTGGCCGACCTCGCCGATGAACAACTGTTGCTCTTGGACGAGGGCCATTGTCTGCGGGATCAGGTGGTCGAGTTTTGCCGGGTCGGCCAATCGTCGGCGAGAGAACTGCTGCGCTTCAGCAGCCTGGAGACGCTGCGCAACATGGTCGCTGCCGGGGCAGGCTGCACCTTGATGCCAGCCTTGGCAGTCAATGATGCGGCGGACACCCGGCCCCTGGCCCGGCCACGGCCGAGTCGTGAAGTGGGGCTGTATTGGCGGCAGAATTTTGCCGGGGCCGATTCGGCAAAGATGTTGGCCAAAACAATCCGGGCCCATTTGCCGGCTACCGTGAAGCCCCGTTCTTAAGCACCCTGACCGTCAGGCTACGCGCGCGCTCCGGCCAATTTCCGCCGACGGTCTCGGTTTGGATCTGCACGCTGTCACCATCCTGCCTGGCGACAAATCTGGTCAGTCGATACTCGCCTTTTTCATAGCCATAGCCGTCACCATCGTCTTCGTAGAGCAAACCTTCGGCGCGGCCATCGGCATCCAGGCTCACCACCAGTTCCAATTCGTCGAGAGTCAGCTCTCCGGTGTGTTGCACGATGGGCCCCAGCGCCAAAATGGCACCGCCGCGCAGAAACAACCGGGGCAGATCCGGATCCTTTTCCTCTGCCGCCAACACCTGAAATTCGGACCAGGTGCCCACCGGCAATACGGCCAGATCGCCAGCACCGGATTCGTGCACATTGGCCACAACCATCAAGTCATCGCCGAGCAGGAACTGATGATCGGCAGCCCGCAGGTCCGGGTTTGACGGCTCGGCGAAAAAGGTCGGCCGGGCCGGTGGCAGCCCCGTCTCGGCCGCCTCCCGCATCAGCGTGTAGAAATAGGGCAACAAGCGGTAGCGCCGTTCCAACGCCCGGCGGCAGGTGTCCTCGACCCGCCCACCGAACGACCACGGTTCCTTGTCGATATTGCCCTTGCCGGTGTGGCCGCGAGCAAAGGGCAACAGCGCGCCGATACCCATCCAACGGGCAAACATTTCGTCGCTGCCCGCACCCACGAAACCGCCGATGTCCGGCCCGACCATCGGCTGACCGGACAGGCCCAGATTCAGGGTCATGCTGATTGACCAGTCCACATGCTTCCAGTTGGCGGTATTGTCACCGGTCCAACAGGCCGCCCACTGCTGCCCCCCCAGATGATTGGCCCGTGACAGTACAAAAGGTCGCTGGTTCGGACGCGCCGCCCGCACCCCTTCCCACGTCGCCCGCGCCATGAGCATGCCGTACACATTGTGATAACGAGCATGGGTGCCCAGGCCGCCAAGTTCCTCATCAGCCCGGTGCAAGTTGCTCAGGGGCATGGTTTTGGTCGGCGTATTGAAGATTGCCGGCTCGTTCATATCGTTCCAGATGCCGTCGACACCCAGGGTCAGGAACTGGCCGTACAGACCACCCCACCACTGGCGCACCGCCGCGTTGGTGAAGTCGGGAAACACACAGCGACCCGGCCACACGTTACCGCGATAGGGCGCGCCGCTGGCCGTCTGCACCCAGGCGTTGATGGCCTGACCGGAATCGTAAACATGATACCCCGCCTCTTCCTTGATGCCCGGGTCGATGATCGCCACGGTGTGGAATCCGTCGGCGTGCAACTCCTGCATCAGGCCGCGCGGGTCCGGAAAGTCGGTGGGATGAAAAGTGAAACTGCGGTTGGCGTTCATGTAGTCGATGTCCAGCCAGATCACATCGCAGGGAATTTTCTTGTCGCGAAAGGTGCCGGCCACTTCGCGCACGCGGTCATCGGGCGTATACGAATAACGACACTGGTGATAACCGAGCGACCACAACGGCGGCAGCGGCATGGTGCCGATCAGCTTGGCCAAGCCCTTGAGTACCGCCGCCGGATTTTCACCAGTGATGATATAGACGGGAAATTCGGGCCCGGCGGATTCGAAGCGGATGCCCCCGCGCAAGTCGATCAGGCAGCGATTGGGGGTGTCGGCCAGCACGCCAAAACTGGTGCCATCGGGACGCACCGCCAGCACCCAGGGATGGGACTGGTACAGGCTCATGTCGTTGCCGCCCCAGCCGTAGGCGTCATGGTTCCAGGCCACGGCGCGGGTCTCGTTGCGCAACAGCGGTCCGGCCACTTCACCGGTGCCGTACAACGAGGTGCCGGCGGTGATGGCCACGCTGACTGTGGCGCGCCCCTGCACCTGACTGAAGACCGGCCGCAGGGACCAATCAGCCGGCAGAGGCCCTCCTGAAGGCAATTCGCAGGTAACACTGAGCGAAGGCAAAGCCCCTGCCCGGGCCGCTTCACTGGCATAAAATCGGGCCAGCTCAGGGCCGAGGCTTTCGGCCACCAGAGCCTGCGACACCGCCGGTAACCCACCGCCCAGAGCCACGAACAGGAAAGTCAGCAGAATCAGTCCCGACCGATTTAGGCGCCTCATGCCTAGTCCTCCGTCTCGGCTGGTCGGCCTTCCTGGTGGATGTGCACGTCCTGCTGCGGGAAGGGAATCGAGATGTTCTCGGCGTCGAAGCGCATCTTCACCTCGCGGGTCACTTCCCAGTAGACCTCCCAGTAGTCGTCGGTCTTCACCCAGGGGCGCACCACAAAATCCACCGAAGAATCATTCAGCGTGTGCAACTTGACCACAGGCTCGGGATTGTCCAATACCCGCGCGCTATTGGCCAGGATGTCGGAGAGCACCTTTTCGGCATGAGGAATATCATCGGTGTAGCTGATGCCGAACGTCATGTCCACCCGCCGGGTGTGCTGGTCGGTGACATTCTTGATCACGTCGCCCCAGATCTTGCTGTTGGGCACCACCAGTTTCTGGTTGTCCAGGGTCAGAACGCTGGTCGAGACCATGCTCATGTTTTCCACCTTGCCGAACACCCCGCTGATCTCCACCAGATCACCCACGTCATAGGGACGGTTGATGAGGATCATCATGCCCGCTGCCAGGTTGGATAAGCTGTCCTGCATGGCAAAACCCAGAATGAAACCGATGACACCG
>CAZLUL010000200.1:0-3589 GCA_964562635.1 uncultured Fibrobacteraceae bacterium
CGGACCTGGGCCGGGCCGAGATCAGAGACGTCGTCTTTGACAGGATCGATTTCGCGGCCGCGACGACGACGCCTACGGACTTCCCCGGTTGCTCATTCAATCAATGCAATCTGTCAAATCGCGATTTCACGAACGGAAATTTGACTGAGAGCCAGTACAACTCCTCAGACCTGAGCGGGACGGTTCTGGCCGGCGCTGTTTTGTGCGAGGGCATATTCCAGAACTGCAACCTTGAGCGCGCAGATCTTACGGGCGCCGATCTCGCCGGTGTTTCGCTGGACAGTTGCAATTTGGCGGAATCAAAACTCATCGACAACAAATTTTCCGGTTCATATATCACCGCGTGCAATCTCGACGGAGCGATACTCTCAGGAGAGGATCTCAAGGGAATTCCCCTCGTGAATTCGAGCTTTAGCGGAATCGATTTCTCGGAACTTGATCTGACGGATGTCGACCTGTCTCAGGCTCAATTGGATGGAGCCCAGTTCTGCCGCTGCAATTTGACCGACGCGAGTCTTGCCGGTGCTTCGCTTGCCGGCGCCAACTTCACGCAAGCCATCCTTGATGGAACGGACTTCTCTGGGGCCGATCTGACAAATGCCAGTTTTAAGGAAGCCAAGCTTGCCTCGGCGGACATGTCCGCCACCGTTCTGCGAGGAGTGATTTTTGATGCAGCGGAATGCCTTTCAACCGATTTTACAGGTGGAGATTTTACAACCGCTTCGCTGGCGGAGACGCGATTTGTGCTGTGTAACCTGCAGGAAACAAATTTCATGGCAATGGGCCTGTCCGGTCTGGATTTTACGGACTCGGACCTGAAGAACGCGAATCTCGAGGGAGCGACGCTGGCCGGAGCGACGTTCAATCAAACAGACCTTGCCGAAGCGAACTTGAGCGGTTGTGACCTGGCCAAGGCGTCTTGTCAGACAGCGAATTTCACCGGCGCCAACCTGGATGGGGCCAGTTTGGTGCAAGCGGATTTGCGGTGTTGTTGCTTTGAGGGAGCCTCGCTGCGCGATTGCAATCTGACCGCTGCCCGGATCGACAGAGGTGAGTTCACCAAGGCGAATTGCGAGGGCGCCAAGTTCATGGGCGTTCAGATGCCCTACGCGGACCTGTCCCACGCGCGACTCCAGCGAACGGACCTGACGAACGCAAATCTCCAGCAGGCCGTATTGCATCGTATCGACGATCAGGATGCGGTCTGGTCCGGAGCAAATAGAAAATTAGTCGACAAGACGGACAAGGATCTGGCTGAAGCGGAAGACTGGAAACCGCCGAAACCGCCGAAGCCACAGAAGCCATAGAAGCGATGGAGGATGACATGATTATCAGTCCCGAATTGACGAGAACAGCGGCAAAGGTGCCCTGTTTTGGACCAGCGAGGGTTCTCGGCCAACATGCCGAAGCCGGCTGCATGCGGGTTCTGCTGGAAGGTGCAGCGGGAGAAACAGAGGTCAAGGCCAAGGTCTCAGCGTCCTTGGCCGTTGAGCCGGGCGCCGGTGATTTGGTGCTCGTGGCTGGCGAAAGAGCCGGGGATCTCTTTGTCCTTTCGGTTTTGGAGACCGGCTTTCGCCAGGCCGCGCCAACCCGCAGCCTCGAGGCCAAGGATGGGGCCAGGGTGATCCTCGAGGAGATGCCGGAATCGAGCGCCATCAAGGTCTTTTCCAAGCGCCAGGAACTCCTGTTCGAATACGACTCCGCTACAGAGAAAGTTCGGCTGCACATCACGCCGGGCGATCTTGAGATCGACGTGGCCGGAAACATTCGCTTCCAGTCTGGAAAGACCGTGGAGCTGTCGGGCCAGGAGATCCGCCTGAATGCTCCTGAATTCGGTTTGCGCTCAACCCGCGCGAGGGTGAACGTGAAAGAGATGGCGTATGCTGGCGATCGCCTGGATGCCGTCGTGAAGAGAACCCGCCTCATCATGGATCGCGTCGAGAGAATCTCGAAGACCGTGATAGAGAGGTCCCAGAATTTTTATCGGACCGTGGAAAAACTGACCCAACTTCGGACCGGGCGCATGCGAACGCTTGTGGATTCGACCTACCATCTGAAATCGCGTAAGGCCTATCTGAAGTCGGAAAAGGCTTTCAATATCGACGGCGAGAAAATCAATCTCGGTTGACCGAGAGACGGGAGCCCACTGATGTCGGCAATTTTTCCAGCTTCCACCAAGGGCGGCGGCCAATGTTTCGCCTTTCCCGACGTCTGCCTCACGCCGGCTCCTCCGGCGCCACCGGTTCCCATCCCCTACCCGAATATCGGGATGGTCAATCAGACGAAGAAGACATCCACGAAAGTGAAACTCAGCGGCAAGGAGACCGTCACCAAGAAATCGGAGATTTCTCGGTCCATGGGTGACGAAGCTGGGGTCAACAAGGGTGTCATGTCCGGTACGAACATGGATAAAGTGATGTGGAAAAAAGGCAGTTCAAAGGTGAAGATCGAAGGACAGGATGTGATTCACCTGACGTCGATGACGGGTCAGAATGGCTCGAGCGCCAATATGCCTGCTGGTGCTCAGATTGCCCCAAGTCAGATGAAGGTGAAGGTTTCTCCGTGATCTCCTGAGAGTTCCATAGCCACTTAGCTTTCGAAGCGATTCGTAAAGCTCCTGAGCAGCTTCAGGGCTTCGGATGTCAGTTGGAACGTGACCCGGTCCTGCTTGTCTCCGTCCCGGTAGCGCATGGTCAGGTAAACCACCGTAGAGTTGAGCTGAGCGCCGCGGTCCGACGCGGTCACATTGTCCACTCTCCAGTCCAGGCCGGTGAGGATTTTGCCGTGGTCGGCCAGGGCGACTTCCAGCAACCGACTCCTAAGGAGCGGCTTGACAGACTGATAGCGGGCAAGAAATTCATCAACCAGAGGTGTTTGCCCGGCGGACAAGGCGATCAAGTCCTGCTGAAGTGCATCCGGCGCAAGATTCAGCGCGGTGGCGTTCCCCAGAAGGAAGTCACAGGCCCCGAGTGCTCCGAGTGCAGAAGTGGCATCGATCCCATGGGCTCCGCAGAATGACTCCAGTAGCTCTTGGTGCCCCGGAGCATCTGGCTCGACGACAGTCTGGCCCAGAAACTCCCAGAATGCCGCTTGTGCGGCATCAGAAAATCCGGCCAGGTTCCGCCATCCCATCACCACTGGGGGCGGGGGTGAAGCTCCGTTCAAGCATTGCAGGCTGACTTGTGGCAGGGAATCCCTGCCGCTCTCGGCTGACATAAGGTGACCTCTCTCTGGCAATCCTCGAATTGGCCTTGGGGATGCTCCGTGGGGATGTTTGCATCTGAGGATCATAGATTACGCTCGTTGGCATTGCTAGCAATTGATGGCACGGGAGGCCACGGATCGTAAACCACCGCGTGGCCCGTCGGCACCCATCCGGCAACCCTGGTCTTGCAGACACCCGAGCGCGCCAGCTACACGAATCCCCACCCTCAACGTCTGGTGAAGCCCTCAAGGTTTATGGCGCCCATGGGGTTGGCTTTCAACACACCGGGGATGCCTCCCAACACATCAATCACGGTCTTGATGGAGTGTGCATCGCCGCCGTTGTAGGCCACCGTGGCCACCCGCCCGTAATGCACCCCGACCA
>CAZLUL010000200.1:3689-5447 GCA_964562635.1 uncultured Fibrobacteraceae bacterium
GCATCGCCGCCGTTGTAGGCCACCGTGGCCACCCGCCCGTAATGCACCCCGACCATGCTCACCAGATCGGAGGACAGTCGCACATTTTTCCCCTGGACCCGGTAGAACAGCGAGCCAGCATCCTGGGCGGCCTGAATTGGATGGCGCACAAGGCTATAGACCGACCCCGCCAGTCGAGCCATCTCCATGACTGGTGACTGGACGGCCCGTTCCTGAGCGTTGCCCGCCAGTACCCCCACCCCGGGTGCGTTGAAGGTCACGAAAGGCAACCGCCTTCGGTTGCCCACGATCTGCGCGATCGCTCCCCCCAGAGAATGGCCACAAAGGTAAACCTGGGCCCCGGCCGGGACCTGGGCCATAGTGCGCGCCACGTAGGAGTTGGCTTGGTCGAACTGAACGGTATTCATGCCGACACCTAGCTTGATGTCAGCCGCGACGTCACCGGGGCCGGTGCGGGCATTGCGGGCAGTCCCCTTGAAGGCGAAGACCACCGTATTGCCCTGAGAGAACGCCATACCCTGGAACGATCCGTGTAGCCCGCCGGCGGCCATGTGGTCTACGCCCAGGGAAGCCCAACCTTTCTTTGCCCCAGCATCACGTGATTCCTGTTCACCATAAGCAGCCCACGCCAGTTTTGCGCAATCGAGGACGTTGGCCATGATAATCCTCCTGAGCAGTGTTCCTGAAGTTTTCTGTCGGAACTATTTGTATCGTCCAGCCTCTCGACGCCGCGCCATGTCCGACCCTACCACTCTTGATTGCCCGGGTCAATTCTGATCGCTGTCGGCCCATCGTCCTTGGTGAATCGGTACTTGAGTATCTTGGCCGCCGCTTCCAGCCCATGACGAAACCGAATCTTCTTCCCCTCGGCCCGAGTGCGGCCGTGGTAGGCGATGGGGACTTCTCTCACGCGAAGACCGAGTCGCGCCACTTTGACGGTGAACTCGGAACAAAACCCGAAACCATTCTCGTGCAGGACAAAACGGTCAAGCAATGTGCGGCGGAACATCTTGTAGCATGTTGCCTGGTCTGACAGCCGGAGGCCTGTTACCCGGTTGCAGAAGGTCGTCAGCAGTTGATTGCCGCGCCGGTGCCACCAAGGGCTGGGGTTGCGGACCGTCGCCATGAACCGGGAGCCATAGACGACATCCGCCTCATCGCTAAGGATCAATTCCAGCATCCCGGCGAAGTCTGCCGGATCATATTCGAGGTCCGCATCCTGAACGACGACCACCTCAGCCCGCACTTTTGCAAACCCGGTGCGCAGGGCCGCTCCTTTGCCGCGGTTGTTCTGATGGCGCAAGACAAGGACCCGTGGCTCAAGGCTGGGCCACCCCTGCAGTCGCTCCCAGGATGCGTCTGTTGAGCCATCGTCGACAACGATCACCTCAGTGACCGCCGGCTGGCGAAGCACACGCCGGAGGAGTTCCTCCATTGTGCGCGCCTCATTGAAGCAGGGGACAACCACGGCCAGTCCCGTCGGACTGATCCTCGCCTCGTCAGTCGGGCGAGAGGTTGCTTCCGGTTCCATGCTTCAGTCTCCTGCGTGATTCGGGTCTTGGCGCCATCGCACATTCATCAATCGCCAATTGGGGTGGCGATCTGCCAGTTGAGGCGGCGGTACCGTGGCGAGAAACACCGATTGAAGACCACGCTTGTAGCGGTCACCCGTCGGTCCTGCAAATCGAACCTTCCAACCATTGCCGCTGCGTTGCACCGATTCCATCTTGAGGAATTCCAGACCGATCTTTGCGCGGA
>CAZLUL010000200.1:5547-7338 GCA_964562635.1 uncultured Fibrobacteraceae bacterium
GCGACCGAAAGCATGAGCAATATGGAGCCGTTGCGACGCGATTGGATACAGATACACCAACCGAACCACCCCACTAGCAATGCGGCGGAAAACGCGGGCATGAAATCCAACAGATATCTGGATGAGATCACCGAATTGCGCAAATAAAAGGCCAGCAGTAAAACCGAACTCACCAATGAATACACGCCCACTACGACGATCGCTTTTTGCGCCGACGAGCGGCGGGCCCACCGCGAGCGATTGGGCCTCGGACGCCACCGCCAACCACCCCACAGGGTCGTTCCCCATCCGCTCAGCAAGAGCCCCAGAAAGGTGAGATCGTAGGTGGAGAGGTAGAGTTCACGCCAGCGTACGGTCGCAGATTGTCCGGGAAAGAGCCCCTCGCGATAGAAATCTCCACTCGTGAAGTCCTGCGTCAGAAACAGCAGGCCAAATATTTCGCGGATGGCCGAAAAGAGTGGCTCATCAGCAAACGGGTGGTCGAAACGCGTCGCATACAATGAGCCGTAATGGAACTGCAGGTTGAGCCGATGACCGAATTCGAAACCGTCGCCGAACCGGACAAGATTCGTGACGAACAGGATTCCGCAACCGAGCAGGAAAAACCCGATTCCGATGCCAACCTGCGGGACCAAGGGCCGCCTCGGCTCGTTGCCCGGCTTTTCGCCATGACCCCAGGCCATCGTGAGCACTGCCGCCACCAGGGCGCCTACCCCATGAAATATGAGTGTTGGGCGCAGCAACCCACCCAGGCCAGCGAGCAAGCATACGATCCAAAACCGTTTGGTCGTCGCCTGGGCGGTCAAACCCAACAAGCCGGCGATCAAGACCAGGCCCCACAGGTATTCGTAGGCGACCACTTCTTCGTAGATTTCAAACCGACTGTGCAGGAGATTGATGAAGGGCGCGAAGAGCAAAAGCAGCGTTGCGCCACCAGCCAATTGCCAACTGTGGCGAGAAATCCCAGCCCTCAGGCCAAGAGACTGATTGTCCGCATCCGCCGTGGTGGGGTCGTTCGCAAATACAATGAAGAGGGCACGCAGGACCAGCCATGCGGCCGCTCCGAGCGCCACGGCGAAGGCCAGAAAGTCCGGAAAACTCTCGGCTCCTGTGATTCGGCCCACCGCCACAAATGGCAGTTTCCACAGCGGCACGCCCAATCCCCACACCTGGTGGACGCCTCCTTGGGCCCACGCCAGATCAAGCCGCAACGCCGCCGGGTTTTCGCTCAACGCCAGCTGGCCCTGCAGCAGGGCCTCGACTTGGGCCCGATGATGCGGACCGGGGGAGTACCATCGGCCCCAGGCTGGGATCACGCCCGTCGCCACCACCAGGCCGAAGCTATAGAGGGTCGCCAGGAGAAGACGAAGCCAGTGGTTTGATTGAACAGTGGGCACGCGCTTCCTTCATCAACGGTGGACGGCGCACCTCGCCTTGCCGCGGCGGATCGGATCGCCGTCGGAATCTCTTTCAGTCTGCCAGATTTTTCCCGTCGCTGCCCAGGCGCAACACAAGAATATCGCTCTGTCCAAGCGGCCCCGGGTTCGACAAGCCAGTGAGCAGATAACCACTGCCGAGGGGCACGACATCTTGGGCCAAGTCGTCCCCCGGCCCACCGAGGGTGTTTTCCCAGATCAAGTTGCCGGCGCCGTCGAACTTGACCACGTAGACGTCGCGGTTGGTGCGCAATGCCGCCGAACTGCCGGCGGCGATGAAGTGGCCGTCAGGAGTTGCGCTGACGCTCAGTGCCGTCTCGTCGAGGTTGGGGGCGCCAAAATAACGCGTCCAGCG
>CAZLUL010000201.1:0-7328 GCA_964562635.1 uncultured Fibrobacteraceae bacterium
ACGGTGTGGGGCATCATGAGCAGTTTCTGGGGCATGGCCTCGATGCAGAGCGCCAACCTTACTGTCGTGGCGCCGGGTATCGCCGAGGCACTGATCACCACGATCGCCGGTCTGGCCGCTGCCATCCCCGCCGTCATTTTCTACAACATGGTGGTGCGCAAGATTGACTTGGTGGCCAACGAACTGGACCGCCTGCGCACGGTGCTCGAAGAAGCCGCCGGTGGCGCCACAGGAGCCGTGGGCCCGGCTGGCCGGGACCACACCCAGCGGCCGGAACAGCACGACCGGGAGAGCATCTGATGGCTCGCCGTCGCCGCAGCAGCTATGGGGCCATGGCCAACATCAATATCACCTCCCTGGTGGATGTGACACTGACGCTGTTGATCATCTTCATGCTGACGGCGCCCTACATCCAGGGCGGCGTGGAGGTGAACCTGCCCGAGGCCGATACGCGCAATACGGTGGTCAAGGAAGGGCCCGTGATTTCGATCACGAATAATCGCAAAGTGTTTTTCCAGGAGCAGGCCATCGAGTTTGCCGACCTGAAGATGATGCTGTCGCCCTTTGAGGACCAAAAGGACGAAGTGCCGGTCTACCTGCGGTGCGATGAAGAAGTGCCCTACGGTTTTGTGCTCAAGGTCATGGCGGCCATTGAAGTCGAGGGATTCCTGAACCTGAGCCTGGTCACTGATCAGGCGGCGAAGGACGTCTCGAATCCGGACAGTCACCCGGACAGTCAGAGCCAATAATGCTCAAGCAAGGGTTGCCGTTCTCCATCTTTGCGCACACCATCGGGCTGGTGCTGTTGGTGATGTTCGGCAACCAGGTGGCGCGCAATCCGGTGCAGCCCTCGCGCTCGATCAAGGTCAAGATGGTGCATATGCCGCAGACGGTGCAGCCCCAGAGCAAGCCGGCGGCCGAGCCAGCCAAACAGGTGGCGCAACCGGAGATCAAACCCGATCTGCCGGCCAAGGAATTGCCCAAGCCGAAGCCGGAAACGACGAAGGTCGAGCAGAAACCGCAACCGGAAATCAAGGTGGCCGAGCCCGAAGTGGTGGCGAAGGTGGCCGAACCTGTCGCGCAGGTGGTGGCCCCGGCGATGACGGCGCCGACGATCGGTGGCACTGACGAAAATTTTCCCTTTGCCTGGTACATCTCGTTGATCGAGGGCAAGGTGGTCAACAATTGGAAGCCCCGTCAACTGGGGTTTGGCAAGCGGGCGATCGTTTCGTGCACGGTGCATTTTCGGGTGGCGCGCAACGGCACCGTCAGTCAGGTGACCTTGGTGCGCAACAGCGGAGTCGGGGTTTTCGACCGCGAGTCGCTGCGGGCTGTCAAGACGACCAAGCTGCCGCCCCTGCCACCGCAATACAAAGGTGCTTCCCTGGGGATCACTTTCATTTTTAACCTGGAGCCTGGTAAATGATGGCAAGGCCTGCAACCGTTCGTCTGCTGCTTCTTTGTGGTCTGTTGGCCACCCTGAATGCCGTGCCGGCCGGCGCGACCGATTTTACGATCGAACACACCTCCAGTGCCTTCATCAAGACCGATCTGGAAGTGAATCCGCTGGATGTGCTTTCGGGCGGTGAGGCGTCGGTGCTGGCCTCTGACCAGTTGCACGAGATTATCAGCAATGATTTGATTTACAGTGGCTTATTTCGCATCGAGGCTGGGGAAGGTCAGGGCGATACCCTGAATTTCGAGTACACCGTAGAGGGCACCGTCGAGGGGCCCTTGCGGGATGCCGGGCAAACGGGCGAAACGGCGCCCACGACCATCAGCCTGAACCTGCTGACCTGGCCGGGACGGCAATTGTTGCTGAACAAACGCTACCGCCCCTTGCCTTCGCAGATGCGATCGACGGGGCACCATTTTGCCAACGAGGTGATCTACGCCTTGACCGGCGAGCCGGGCATCGCCATGACCCGAGTGGTCTTTTCGCGCAGCACCGGCGACGGCAGCGACCTTTACGCGGTGGACTATGACGGAGAAGGGCTGCTGCGGCTGACGGCCAATCGGGAGCTGAACCTGTGCCCAAGCTGGTCGCCGGATGGTTCGGAGATCGCTTTCACCAGCTATCGCAATCATCAGCAGGGCCTGTTTATTCTCGATACCAGCAACGGCAAGGTGCGCGCGGTGACGGCCCAGGAAGGGCTCAATTTTGGCGCCGATTGGCACCCCGATGGCAAAGAATTGCTGGTTTCGATGTCCCGGGGCGGAAATCCCGAAATTTACCGAATTTCACCCACGGGCAAGATCATCAAGCGCCTGACGGTGGCCAAATCCATCGAAATCAGCCCCAGCTGGGCTCCGGGTGGCCGGGATCTGGTTTTTACCAGTGACAGAACGGGTACCCCTCAGTTATATATCATCGATAGCGACGGCGCCGGTCGCCGCCG
Organism: uncultured Fibrobacteraceae bacterium; assembly: GCA_964562635.1. Classification (GTDB taxonomy): domain Bacteria; phylum Krumholzibacteriota; class Krumholzibacteriia; order LZORAL124-64-63; family LZORAL124-64-63; genus JAGRNP01. Next base: position 2,400 of record CAZLUL010000201.1, read on the forward strand.
CCTGACTTTTGAGGGGCGTTACAACGATTCGGCGGTCTGGTCTCCGGGCGGAGACAAAATCGCCTATGCCACCCGCGAAGGCAACATCACCCAGATTGTGGTGATGAAGTCCACGGGCGAAGATCGGCGTGTGGTGACCGATAGCCGTTGGCGCAATTGTGAAGACCCCAGCTGGGCTCCGGATGGTCGGCACCTGGTGTTTGCGTCGGATCGCAGCGGAGTCTTTAAGTTGTACGTTTATGATGATGAGGAAGGAACCTTCCGCCAGTTGACGTTCGGGGACGATCCCGACATCTCTCCCGCCTGGTCCAAATAGGACCGGCTCGATCTAAAAACGGAAAGCCAAGGAGTGTTCAGACATGAACCGAGGTTGGATGAATCGCACAATGATGATGGTGACGGGAATGACTCTGGTTCTCGCATTGGTCCTGCTCGCCGGTTGCGGCGGCGGCAACAACGACGTCGAGGATGATCCCACCGCGGGCATGGGCGAGACGGTGGTCGAAGAGCTGCCGCCCCCGCCAGTGACCGAGCCCATTGCTGAAGTTCCTGTCGCGCCCGACTATGCGGCCATGGATCCGGCCGAATATGGCGTTGATGATATCTTCTTCGCCTTCGACCAGTACGAACTGGACAATGAATCCATGGGGATCCTGTCGGCCAACGCCCGCGCCATGCGCGAAGCGGGGACCACGATCCTGATCAGCGGACACTGCGACGAGCGCGGTACCCTGGAATACAACCTGGCCCTGGGTGAGAAACGTGCCAATGCGGTGCGCGACTACCTGGTCAGCCTGGGCGTGCCTTCGGGCAAGTTGCGGGTCACCAGCTACGGTGAAAACCGTCCCTTCTCCCGTGCCAGCACCGAAGATGCGTGGGCCCAGAATCGCCGCGCCCATTTCGAGCGTCCGTAAGCAACGGGATTCCTCGACAGGAAGCAGGGAAGCGGAATAATGAGCAGATTATTCGACGGCCTCAGGCCGGCGGACTTCCGGCAACACCTGACGGCCGGCATCGTATTGATGCTGGCCGGCCTGGCTTTGACCGGTTGTGCGCCTCAGTTGAATCGGATCGAAGTCTCGGTCCAGGACAATCAGGACGCCATTGACCGGATGCAGGTGGAGAACAAGCGCCAGACCCAGGAAGTGATGGCGCTCGGATCGTTGCTGCGGATGGATCGCGACGCCGGTGACGAATCGTCGGCCATGCGCTTGGCCAAACTGAGTCAGGTGGCGACCCGTATGGACCAGTTGCTGCAAAAGCTGGACGACAACGCGGAGTACATGCGGGATCTTTCGGCCCGGGTCGATCTTTTGGCAACTCGGCAGGGTATTCCTACCTTGGGTGAGTACAAAGCACCGACGCCCAGTGATGTCAGCGGCGAAACAATGCCCGAAGAAGGCCGTTCGATCCTGGCGCAGGCCGAGCTGGACCGCAACCGCGGCAATGTTGACTTGGCCCAGGAGGGTTTCGAAGAATTCCTCCAGCGCTACGGCAACTCCGAAGCGGCTGATGGAGCCATCTATTGGCTGGGTGACATTGCCTACGGCAAGGGTGAAAACGAACAGGCTCTGGGCTATTTCGAAGACCTGCTGGCCAAATACCCGAGCAGTGAGAAGGCGCCGGCCGCCTTGTATAAAGGGCGATCGTGCCTGCTGGCCCTTGGGCGGGACAACGAAGGCTGGGAGTGGGGCGGAAGACTGCTGAGTGAATTTCCGAATTCCGGCGAAGCGGCCCTGTTGAACGAGACCGAAACCGACGACAATTGACCGCGGTCCTTAGGGGCTGCCCTAGAAATCCAAAGGAGCGTCCGAAGGTGTCCAAGCATTCCGTACTCAAGATGGCCCGTGGCCTGACTTCCGTTTTTCGTCCGGTCGAAGTGGCCGATATCGATGACAGCCACCACGCCTTTATCGTGCGGTACAGCGGTGACTACATCACCCACACCCACGACCGGGATGAGTTTGTCTATATCCTGGAGGGTAGCCTGGTGGTGGAAATCGACGGCAGTGAGGAAGAAGTCCGGCAGGGTGAAGCGATCCTGATACCGGCGGGCAAGCCGCACCGACCCCGTTGCAAAAATTCGGCGCTGGGCCTGGTGGTTGAGACCAAAGGGTTGCAGAAGCAGATGGATCCTCAAGTTTGACCGGGACGGCAGTAATAAAAAAGGGCGACCTGCGGGTCGCCCTTTTTTTGTTCCTGATCGCAGGTCAGATCGAGGTCTTGCCCTCGGCAATCATCTTCTCGATCCACAACACATCATCGCGGCTGCCGATGTACAGCGGCACCCGCTGGTGCAAGGTGGTCGGGGTGATATCCAGGATGTTTTGGTGGCCATCGCTGGCATACCCGCCGGCATTCTCGACGATGTAGGCCAGAGGCGCCGCCTCGCACATGAGGCGCAGTTTGCCCTCGGCCTTTTCCATGGTCGGCGGGTACAGGTAGACGCCGCCCTTGAGCAGGTTGCGGTGGAAATCCGAGACCAACGAGCCGATGTAACGGGCGGTCATATTGGCGCCCTGGTTCGGGGCGTCCTGGCGGGTCGATTTCGTATCGCGGCCATACTTGAGTTGGCGCACGACCTCGCGCACTTCAGGGCTCCACTTGGGTTCGTAGGCTTCGTTCACCGAGTAGATGCAACTCTTGAAGGGCGTGGTGATGTTCTCGTGGCTGAGCAGAAACTCGCCGATGCTGGGGTCGAGGGTGAAGCCGTGCACACCGTGTCCGGCCGAATAGACAAACATCGTACTGGAACCGTAGATGACATAACCGGCGGCCACCAGGTCACGCCCCGGCTGGAGGACATCGCCGGGACCAACTTTGGCCAAATGGCTTCTCTTTTTCCAGATGCCGAAGATGGTGCCCACTGAGACATTGACATCGATGTTGGAGCTGCCGTCCAGGGGGTCAAAGACCACGATGTAGGTGCCCGAGCCATGGCTGGTATCGGGGAAAATGGGCTCGGCGACTTCTTCGCTGCCCATGATGCTGACCTGGCCCTTGGTCCCGAGGCACCGCATAAATACGTTGTTGGCGTAGTCGTCCAGTTTCTGGACCACTTCGCCCTGCACATTTTCGGCTCCGGTTTCACCCAGAATATCGACCAGTCCGGCCTTGCGCACCTCACGGCTGATGACCTTGGAGGCGAACGTGATGTCGTTCAGCAACCCTGTAAATTCGCCACTGGCACTGGGATGCAGGTCCTGAAGATCCAGGATGTGGGACTCGATGGTCTGCAGGTTTTTGGGCGGTTGGGTCATATCGATAACCTCGGTTTGGGCTGATTCCGGTTTGGTTTGAGTTTGTGAGACCCCATATAATAGCAACAAACGGGCCGGGAACAACACTTCTCTTGCGCTGGCACTCATTGTTTGCCAACGTACCGGAATCACCCACTTTCGGCCGCTGTGCCCCGGAGGAAAACCATGTCCGATGCCATGTTTGAAATTCCCTTCCCGAGCAACGAACCCATCCTCGGCTACGCCGACGGTTCCCCGGAAAAAAAGGACCTGAAAGCCACCTACAAAAAGATGGCTGGCCAACAGATTGACATCCCGATGGTCATTGGTGGCAAAGAAATCCGCACTGGCGATACCGCCAACTGCGTTATGCCGCACAACCACGGTCACAAATTGGGGCAGTATCACAAGGGTGGCGAAAAGCAGGTCAAGATGGCCATCAAGGCCGCCCAAAAGGCCAAAAAAGGCTGGGCCGAGATGCCCTTCCAGCACCGCGCTGCCATTCTGCTGAAGGCCGCCGAGTTGTTGGCCGGACGCCACCGCATGACCCTGAACGCCGCGACCATGCTGGGCCAGAGCAAGAATGCGTTGCAGGCCGAGATCGACAGCGCCTGCGAGCTGATTGACTTCTGGCGCTACAACCCGCACTTCGCCCAGCAGATCATGAGCGAGCAGCCCGAAAGCGCGCCCGGCATGTGGAACATGCTCGAGCAACGCCCGCTCGATGGTTTTGTCTTTGCGGTGACACCCTTCAATTTCACCGCCATCGCCGGCAATCTGCCCGTGGCCCCGGCGCTGATGGGCAATACGGTGGTCTGGAAACCGGCTTCCAGTTCGGTCTATTCCGGTCACTATATCATGCAGATTCTCCAGGAAGCCGGCATGCCTGATGGCGTGATCAATTTTGTACCCGGCAGTGGCGGCGCCATCGGCAACCCGGTCATGGCAAGCCCTGAGCTCGGTGGAGTGCATTTCACCGGCAGCACGGCGGTTTTCCAGGGCATGTGGAAGCAGATCGGCAACAACATCCAGAACTACGGCGGTTACCCCCGCATCGTGGGCGAGACCGGTGGCAAGGACTTCATCTTTGCCCACCCGAGCGCCGACGTGGACCCGCTGGTGACCGCCATGGTGCGCGGCGCCTTCGAGTACCAGGGCCAGAAGTGCAGTGCCGCCAGCCGGGCCTACATTCCGGCTGAGCTCTGGAAGCAAGTCCGGCCCAAGCTGGTCGCCGCGGTGAAATCCATCGCCATGGGGGATGTGAACGATTACCGCAACTTCATGGGCGCAGTCATAGATGCGCACGCCTTCGAGACCATCAAAGGCTACATCACCCGGGCGCGCAGCAAGGCGGCCAAGGGCAAGGCCAGGATCATCGCCGGTGGCAAATGTGACGACTCGGTGGGTTTCTTCATCGAACCGACGGTCATTCTGGCCGATGATCCGCTGTACGAATCGATGGTCGAAGAGATCTTTGGCCCGGTGCTGACGGTTCACGTGTACGAAGAGAAGGACCTGTTGAAGACCCTGCGTCTGTGCGACAAGAGCTCGGCCTACGCACTGACCGGCGCGATCTTCAGCCAGGACCGCGAGTGGTTGATCAAGATGAAGAATGAGCTGAGCGGAACGGCCGGCAATTTCTACATCAACGACAAGCCCACCGGCGCCGTGGTTGGCCAGCAGCCCTTCG
>CAZLUL010000202.1:0-7156 GCA_964562635.1 uncultured Fibrobacteraceae bacterium
ACCAGGGGCAGAACCAGCACTGCGAAAACGCAGCCGAGGATCAAACTTTTGCAATTCTTCATCACCAATCTCCTTGTCACTACCTGCTACCAAATGGGTGAAATCACCCGGGAATTCACATCGTCAAGTCGCCATCGAGGCATCACGCGCGCAGCAAAGAATCTGATCTTTCGCACGACAGCTGGAGTCGACATGCCTTGACTGACAAGCGGGATCATACACTATGTTCGGCCACCGAACATAGTTTTTTTTGAGTTATTTCTTCGATTGATGATCTATTCGGTTTTTTTCAGCACCATTAGCAGCTTTTAATCAAAATTGAGCTGATTCAGCGCACTTTAGTGTGAGATTAACTGCTTTCGACTTGGAGGTCGCCCTGCGCAACAGCTTCAAGGTGGAGCGCAAGAAACGGAAGATGACTCAGATCGAACTGGCGAATGCCATCGGCTCCAGTCAGTCACGGGTGGCAAAAATGGAAACCGGTGATCCAGCGGTGAGTGTTGATTTGCTTTTGAAGCTGTTGGTGGGGGAGTTGTAAATCGCCGTTTCCGGATTGTGTGCGGTTTGATGACAGCGGGTTCCGGATTTCGCCAAATCCCAAACTGTGGAATGCGACCAAAGCGGTTGAAGCGCACGAGTTTCCACCTTCCTGACCCGCCAAACAAACAGCGGCCCCAAACTCGCACTGCCTTGTCAGAACATCCTGGGCCAGGCGCGGGCCCAAGGTTCTTCCTCACTGTTGACAATATATCGGATATGACATAATATGAACCCGTTTGATAAGCCGGTTTTGTGGCTTGCAGGAGAGCTGAACTCTCCCCCGATGAGCAGAGAAGCCCGTTTGCAAGGCGGCTACCTGTTGCGGATGGTCCAGGGTGGCGAAATGCTCTCGATGCCCGAATCGCGCCCCATGCCGACGGTTGGCCCAAGATGCCATGAGCTCCGGCTCAGCGACCGGGGATCTGCCTGGCGAGTTGTCTATAGGATCGATCGTGATGCTATTCTCATTGCAGGGGTTTTTCAGAAAAAAAGCCGAAAGACACCCCGGCAACTGATCGATGCGTGTCGAACTCGCTTGATGGCCCATGACGCCGAGTGTCTTTGAGAGGATCACAATGGACAGCAAAAAGAGAAAAAGACTGGAAGCAAAAGGTTGGGTCTTTGGTGACGCCGCTGATTTCTTCGAACTGACGCCGGAAGAAGCCCGGCTCATTGACTTGAAACTCGCCCTGCGTAACAGCCTCAAGGTGGAGCGCAAGAAACGGAAGATGACTCAGATCGAACTGGCGAATGCCATCGGCTCCAGCCAGTCACGGGTGGCCAAAATCGAAACCGGTGATCCAGCGGTGAGCGTTGATTTGCTTTTGAAGGCGTTGATGGCGGTTGGGATGACGAACAAGCAGATAGCGAGGGTGATTGCGTGACTTGAATAAGACACTCACCAGATCTCTTGGTTTCCCGAATGTGTCCTGGCCCGCTATTTGAGCATCAACATCCGGGCGCTCAACACCTCGCCTGCGGTTTGCAACCGTGAGAAATACACACCAGAAGGCAACACTGCGCCTCGGTCATCGCGTCCATTCCAATTTTCGTTCCGCAAACCCACCGGCAAAACGTCATCCAGAAGAGTTCTGATCAAGCTGCCATCAACAGCATGAATAGTCAGACGCGCGCGTCCGGCCTCTCCGAGGGTGAAACTGATCGTGGTGCTCGGATTGAATGGGTTCGGATGATTCGGCAAGAGGCTGGGGCGAGTCGCCACTGCCGGTATTGCGTCGTCAGCACCGGACAAACTCCACACATAAATATCGCCGGCCGTGACCACCTCTGTCCTCGTGTTTGGGCCCGCCGCCGCCCAAACCAAGTGATAGACGCCATCGGGCACGGCAGCACCCAAATTGTCGGCCAAGTCCCAGACGAACGTTTGGCCGCTTGGGAACCAATCTTCGCCCAATGTGCGCACAATATTTCCGTCTTCGTCATACACGCGCAGGACGGTCCACGTCTCTCCGTAAAAACCGATCCTGAATTCCGTGGACAATCCGGGCGCCACAGGATTGGGGCACGGGATGTTGAGGTTGAATAAACCTTCCGTTTGCCAATCGGCGGGATCGGCCGGGCCCACCAATTGGCAATTAGCTGCGGTCGCGGTGATTCCGGTGTGATGGTATCCCACTCGAAAACGTCCGGTGCCTGGCGAGAGAAAACCGTAATTGGTGAACGAACCGCGGCCAAGAATTTCGGTCCAGGACATTGACGGCATGAATGAGGTGAGGTGGATTGAAGCTGAATCGGGTGCGACAACCATTGCGCCTGGTTCGGCATAGTCGAACACACCACCGATCCGCAGTCCACCTGCGAGCAGGTATTCGATTTCGGGTGCGGAAAGTTGGCGCTCAAAATTGAGCCAAGCTTCTTGCAGCGGGCCGTAGAGTTGGGCCGAGTCTGTGGTGGTATCATCGCGGCCAGTCACGAGGTTGTCGTCGCCATCTTTCACCACTACGGTCATGCCAGCTGGAGAAACAGGGTCCAGATAAAAGAGCTCATCTTCTGAATAGGCCGAAGAGGTCAATCGACAGATATAGTTGCCGGCTGGCAATGGTGCGCCCGGCGCATCCTGAGGTGTCCAGATAATACCCAACGTCTGTTCGGCCGGACCGGAATAAAGATTGTCCACAAGCGTCACGCCGTCGGCCGCGTAGAGAGCGAGCACGGCGTCTTCCACTTGGGGCAGAGCGGCCCAAAACGCAATCGTCACGTCTTTGGTACCCGCGTATTCATGCACCGGCGGGCCCAAATCGTCCCCACAAATAACCATGCCGAAGGCGTCTTCATTCACCCAATCATCACCGGAGAGAATGATGCTGAACGGACGAGTCTCCAGCAGTACTCCGAGATCGTCGCGGGCATCCCACGGGGTTTGATGGATCCCAGCTGGTAGGGCGACTTCGTCGAGCAAGGTCCGCACCGTTTGTTGAGACCAGGAATCAACGATTCGGAGAGTTACTGTGGTCGGTTCCAACAATGTGTAGCTGATAACGGTGGCCGGGTCGACATCGGGGCAGAACCAGAATGGGGAGCAGAATAAATCGGTCTGGGCTACTGCGGTGGTCGCCTGAACACTTGCCTGAAGAATGAGCAATAAGAATACTATTTTTACACAGCGCACAGCAAAGTCCCCCATATTTGAGTAATGGTCACCATTGTAGCACAAAATCATGGTCAATCAGAGCTCTTCAGCAGGAATTCCCCCGCTATTTCAGCAGCATGATCTTCTGGTGATCCACCTTGTTGTCCAGCACCAGCCGCACGTAATACGCACCACTGGCCACGGGGCGTTCGCCCTCATCACGACCCTGCCAAGTGCGCGAATATTCCCCAGCCGCAAGATTGCCGCTCTCCAACACCTTCACCAACCGACCGGTGACGTCAAAGATCGACACCTGGACATCGCTGGCCTTGGCCAGTTCAAACCGAATCCTGGTCAGCGGGTTGAACGGGTTGGGCACGTTGGGCAATAGCCGCGAGGTCAAAATCCGCGGCGCTTCAAACGTGTATTCGACTTCCAGGCTGCGGGATTTTTCGACTCCGTCGACGAGGACGCCGTAGCTGTAAAACAGCGTCGTGCCCACGTCAAACCCGGTGGGGTTGTCGGTGAAGTTCAGGGTGCCGGCGCTTGCGTCCAGAGGTTGGTTCGTCAAACGCTCGGGAAGGCTGGTGGCGGTGCGGCGGTAGACATGGCAACTGCTGCCCGGTTGCAAGGGCGCGGGCCAGGCCAGATGCACCTGTCCGTCCTGACGGCTGAGCAGTGGCGACGGGACTTCCAGGCCGACGGGGGCCTCAGCGTAAACCGTCGCGACCAGCGGTTGGCCGGTGGTGGTGTTCATGCGGACGAAGGATTGAGGAAGATCCGTCATCCAGGACATCTGGCCGGCAATGGTGGGGTTCGAATTCGGGCTCAGGCTGAAAGTGGCCACCTCAGTCGGAAATATCGCCAACATCGAAAGAGTGAGGAGCTTTACCGCCCCAGCCGAGGGCAACGGCGTCGCATAACCGACGACGTAGTCTGAACCCTCGCCTAACCTGATCGCCTGTTCGGGGTAGTAATGCCCCAGAACGAAGATCTGGCCCTCGATCTCCAGATTGCATTCCCAACCGGCGATCGGGGACGGGTCTGACGGGTTGATCAAGACGAGATAGGCGTCGAAAGCCGTGTTGATGGCCGGGTAGGTCTCGTTGCTGGAGAAAGCCTGGTCAAAAAAGATACCCAGAGCATCGGGACCCGGATCAATGAGCGGGATGACTGATCCGAGGCAGACGATTTCCGAGCAGATCGCGTTGCCCATGTTGATGGTGCCTTCGTAGGAACCCAGCTCGGCGGCAAGGAAAGTGACGTATACCGTTTTCGAACTGCCGGGTGACAACGTGAACGGCGCGGTGGTGACAGTAAAATGCGGAGAATCCGAAACGGGAGTCACCGGCAGCGGTTGGTTGCCATAATTGCGGACGACAAAGGTATTGACGATGGGCGCCGAAACCCGCGTATTGCCAAAATTCAGTTCAGGTGCTGACACGTTGCAGGAATCGACAGGCGCGTAGCTGGTGCCAGCAATGTTGACCGACGGCACGGTTGAGCCGAAGTCCAGGACGCCCGAAAACGATCCCGGGCCATTGGGCTGAAAGCGGATCCGGACCTGATGGTTGAGAGACGGTCCCAGGTCGACCAGCCCTTCACCATCAACCAGGGTGAATTCGGGGTCTGCGTTCAGCAACTGCACATCGAGGCCAAAATTGATGACGCCGGTGTTGTATACCCGCAGCGTCACCTCGTTCATGCCGCCTTCGACGGTGGCTGGGAAGTACACCGACGACGGATTCACGCTCCAGTGTGGGGTCGGAGGCGTGCCAATACCCATGAGCGGGACGTCGGGGAGCACCGAGCCCAGGGCGAGGGTGCAGGAATAACCACTCTCGGTGGCCGGCTGGAAACGGACCGAGATGTTGCGGTACTGGCCGGGGGCCAACGTGCCTGTCTGGCTGCCGCTGGTGATGATGAAATCGTCGCCACAACCGACCAGCAACGGGTCGACCGTGAAGCCAACGGTGCCGGTGTTGTGGATCGAGACAGTGCGGTTGGTGTAGCCGCCGACTTCCTGCTCGCCAAAGTCCACTTCCGGGGTCACGGTGAAGTAGAGACCGGTGGTGCGGGCGGTGCCCAGCAAACCGACCTGGTCGATGTCCGGGCCGAAGGACAGGGCGCAGGCGAAGGTGTCTGCGGCCGTGGGTTGGAAGCGTATGACGACGGACTGGGCGTCCAGGCGATTTAGGGTCGCCGGTTCGCCGCCCGAGACGATCACAAAATCGTCGCCGCAACCCAGCAGGGCCGGCACGATGGGGATCGGATCATAGCCCGTATTGCGGATTACGACGTTCATGTCTCGGGTGTCGCCAATGTACAAGTCGCCAAAATCGCGATCGGTGTACAGGGTGTATTGGTAGAAGGGCTCGCGGCCGACTCCATCGAGGGTCACTGAAGGCAGGGAGCCGCCAAAGCCGATCGTGCACGAGTAGGATTCAATGGCCAGGGGCGTGAAGGTGACGGGTATGGTGACTGATGTGCCGGCCGGTACGGTCACCAGGCCGGATACGCTGGAGAGGGAAAAACCGATGCAATCCTGCGAGAGGTTGATGTTCCAGTTCCAGATCGCCGCCGCCGGCGTTTTCGATGACGATGTTTTGGTCGACTGAGCCGCCGATGGGCTGGGGACCAAAGTAGAGGGCCTCAGTGTTGATGATGGGCCAAGGGGCGTTGGTCAGGATCTGGGCCACCGGGTCGGTACCCGTGGCGGTGGTCAGTTCGATGGGATAACGCGTATCGGCGGCCGGCGTGTAGGACATTATGCCGCCCTGCGGAGACGGAATGTGGCTCAGGTAAAACGAAGCTGGCTGGCCGTCGCCGAGGTAGGTCTGGAAGGTGGCCAACAAAATGGCGTTGCCGGTGGGCAGCAACGGTTCGGTGACGGCCACGGAAAAGCAGGGCTCGGATTCGAGATTGAAGGCCTGTCCGGCCAGGGCCCAGCTGTAAATGAAACCACCGCCGGTTTTTTCGGCGCAGAGTTCCCAGCCCACGATGCCGCCGGCAACGGAGGGATCGGTGATGACGAGGTAGCCGGTGGCGCTGCCTGGGACGGGATCCAGGGTTAGGGTGGTTTGGGTGTAGTCAGTGTCCCAGTAGATGCCGACCTGGTCCTGGGCGCCCGCTGGGGTGTTCAGCGTGAAGAGGGAAAGGCAGCACAGGGTGGCCAATAGGAGGTTTGATACACTTTGTGGTTTTGACCGGTGCGATGGATTTCGGTATGTGTGGCATTGTGATCATTCCCCCGGTAGAGATTTTTGGGCCAAGCAGATTGGGTCATCGAAGGCTGTGGGTTGGCCTGCTTGGTATTATAACCGTTTTGATGGGGGATTTTCGAAAAAACTGTTTTGGGTGGCTCAAGCTGGCCAACGCGCGTCGTGTGTTACTCTTGCCAAAAGGAGGAAGTATGGAGCCGCAAATCAAGTCCGTAGGCAAACCCCCGACAAGCCCCTCCCGGTTGGGCACGGGAGCCGAGCGCCATGCCACAATCATGGCGGTCGTGTCCGCCGTATTGGTTCTCGTGAGCGGTATTCTTATTATGGTTGGATTTCGTCCGACCGGCGGTGCAGGGCTGACGATAATTCTGACCACGATCGCCGGTGCCTGGCTGGCATGGAGCCGCTCGTTGGGTAAAGTGCGCCGCCGCAAGAAGATACTCGCTGCGCCGTTTCCCGTGGAATGGGAGATGGTGCTGCAACAGGACGTGGCGTTCTTTCGTGCATTGTCCGCGGCGGATAAACTCCGTTTCCGCAGCGAGCTGAAGATCTTTCTGGGCGAGAAGACGATTACCGGCATCCGCACAACCGTCGATACGCGCACGAGAGTACTGGTGGGTGCCAGCGCCGTAATCCCCATATTCGGTTTCCCCCAGTGGGAGTGGGATCAGATCAATGAAGTGTTGGTTTATCCCGCCCGCTTTGACCAGGATTTCAGCGTGGGCGGCGACGGAGACAATCAGAACATCTTGGGCATGGTGGGTACCGGCGCCATGAACCGGATCATGATCCTGGTCAAGCCGGA
>CAZLUL010000203.1:0-7139 GCA_964562635.1 uncultured Fibrobacteraceae bacterium
GGGGTAGGCGGTCGTCCATTCGGGTCCCGTTACGAAGACATTTGGTTCAGACATTCGCACTCGGACGCGCAGCCGGCCGTCACCGGCCGGTTCCAGCTCCGCATATCCGTCCTTGTGTTGCAGGGTATCGATCATGGCCCCCAAAGGTTTTTTTCCAGGTTTTTTTCATAAAGCTCAACTGTAACATGAAGTCAACCGCCTACGGTTAGAAAACGGTTCTCATCCTGAATAACTGAATCCCGGTCAATTTGTGGCATTAGTCTGCGAGGTAATGGAAAAGCACCTGATTCGCACCACAGTTTACCATTACCTTCACTCTAGATACTCCTCGACCGCAGCAACGATACGGGGGACCGTGTTCCCGAAACTTCCGTGACATTCGGATCGCCCTGTACCAGATCGTCGAAGGCCAGTGCGCTGGCCTCCGGTATCTGGTCCGTAAAATCGCCAATACGGTGGAGTTCTCGCGCATGTTCGTGGTCGAAATAAGGGTAGACAATCGGCTTCTGCTGCTGTATCTTGTTTCTCAAAGGGATGTTACCTCCATGACTGTGGTTGTTTTCTTTGTAAGATCATGCTAGCACATGGCAAAGTTATCATTCAGTTTTTCCTTTATAACTTGCATGTTTTGAGGAATTAATGGGTTTCCGGATGGGAGGGAGCTATCATTAATCCCCATTTTTGGCCTTCATTGGGCGGATAATTGAGAGGACAAGAAGACAAAATGGCATATGACTTTAATAACGCCTTTACTGGGAAAAACGCCCTTATCACAGGCGGAATGGGCTTCATTGGATCCAACTTAGCCATGCGGCTGGTTGATCTTGGGGCAAATGTGACCATCATTGATGCAATGTTGCCTGAGTACGGTGGCAACCCATTTAACATTTCGATGGTTGCCGACAGGGTTAAAGTCAATTATTCCGATATTCGTGATCACTACTCGATCAATTTTCTGATCAAGGACCAAGATTTTGTTTTCCACCTGGCAGGTCAGGTCGATCATATTCTATCTCTGCAAAATCCTTTTCCAGATATTGATATCAACATTCATGGTACGGCAGTGCTAATGGAGGCTGTTAGGAAAGAGGCGCCCGAAGCCCGGGTCGTTTATACCGGGACACGTGGCCAATACGGCCCCACCGTTGAACTGCCGGTATCCGAAGATACTCCCATGAACCCCAAGGGGCTATACGAACTCTCAAATCTTACCGCTGAGAAAATCGTCCAGCTTTACCATGACCACCATGAGATCCCTGCTTGCATGTTGCGATTGACCAATATTTACGGCCCCCGGGCGCAGATGCAGCACAGCCGCTACGGAGTGGTCAACTGGTTCATCCGGGTTGCTTTAGACGGTGGCTGCATCAAGGTTTTTGGAAAAGGTGATTTGATGCGCGATTTTGTTTTTGTCGATGATGCTGTCGACAGTATTCTTCTCGCATCCAGCCATGACGATGCCATCGGCCAGGTTTTCAACGTCGGAGTTGATCAGCCTTCAAATTTTCTTGAATTGGCCAAGACAATTGTCGAGGTCGCCGGTTGCGGCTCTTGGGAGTTTGCACCCTTTAGCCCCGAACGAGCAGCCCAGGAGCCCGGACATTTTTTCTCGGACATAACGAAGATCAAGAAAGCTCTCGGTTGGACTGCGAAGACCCCGTTACGGGCGGGTCTGGGACAAACCGTGGAATATTACCGTACTAATAAGGAACACTACTGGAATGATTGATCCTTCAAGCTTCATCCACGAACAGGCTATCGTCGAAAGCGATGAAATTGGTGCAAGGACGACTGTGTACGCATTTGTTCACATCCTTCAGGGTGCGGTGGTCGGCACGGATTGCAATATCAACGACCACTGCTTCATAGAGGGCAATGTCATCGTTGGTGACCGTGTAACCATCAAGTGTGGTAATTACCTCTGGTCCGGAATGCGAGTGGAGGACGACGTCTTTCTGGGCCCAAATGTCGTTTATACAAATGACGCCACGCCACGTAGTAAACAATATCCCGAAAAATTCTTGTCATTGTTCATCAAGCAAGGATCTTCAGTTGGAGCCAACAGTGTTCTACTTGGCGGAATTACGGTTGGCCGTTACGCCCTTGTTGGTATGGGCTCGGTGGTTACCCGTGACGTTCCCGATTACGCCTTAGTATTTGGCAATCCTGCCCGCCATCAGGGGTATGTCTGTGCCTGTGGATTGAAGATCGCGGCAAAAGTTGGCTCCAAGGGTCGTTTCGGTTGCAGCGGGTGCGGTAAGGTATATTGTCTTTCGTCAACTGGCTTGGCTCCTTTGGAAGGGAAGGTGGACACATTTTGAAACGGCTCTCGGTTGTCGTCCCGGTATATTTTAATCAGGAGACCTTGGTAGACCTTCATGCAAGAATCTCCGAACAGGAACAGGGATTGGCCGGGCGTGCCAAACTTGAGATTGTTTATGTCGACGACGGTTCGGGGGATGATTCGCGGGAGATATTGCGCACCCTTGCTGCCAGTGACTCCCGAATCCGGCTAGTGTTCCTCTCACGGAATTTCGGTTCGTTCACGGCTATCCTGGCAGGCCTGCACTACGCTACCGGCGATGCTATTGCGATCATATCGGCGGACCTGCAGGACCCTCCGGAAATGATCCCAATAATGTTCGAAAAATGGGAGGGTGGAGACAAGACGGTATTGGCCGTAAGGGAGAACCGGATGGACTCGTGGGGAGCCCGCCTGTTTTCAAAAATGGCCTATGTAATTATACGCCGCATGGCCCTTCCAACGATGCCCAAGGGCGGTTTCGACTTCGTCCTCGTCGATCGTCAGGTCCGCGATGTCCTGGTTCAGATCGGTGAGAGAAATACCAGTCTAATGGGGTTGATTCTCTGGGTGGGTTTCCAACAGTCCCAGATTCCTTACACCAGGTGTGAGCGGGGCGGTGGAACGTCCCGGTGGACCTTTGGAAAAAAGTTCAAGTACCTCATCGACTCCCTACTGGCCTTCAGTTACATACCAATCCGTTTCATGTCCGGAATTGGTGTATTCATCGGTGGTATTGGCTTTGTTTATGCAATCATGCTTGTTGTTATGCGTTTTTTTAAAGCTGTAGATGTCCCTGGTTGGACGGCTCTGATGGTGGTTACTCTTGTTCTATTCGGTTTTTTGTTTCTTTCCTTGGGGGTCATCGGCGAATACCTCTGGCGGACTCTGGACGAAAGCAGGAGCCGGCCTGTGTTCATCGTCTCTGAAACGATCGGAGTGCCCGGTACTGCTTCAGATGATCAGGACGTAACGTTCTCGCGATAATACCTTGGACCAGAGTCATGACGGGCAGTATGGAATGAAAAGGTTGATACAACTTGGAAGGTTTGAAGTTCGTTGTGCCTAAATCTGTCGTCAAACTTCTTGATCTGAAAAAACAGTTTGCTCCGCTGAGAAAAGAAATGATAAAAGTGGCGGCCGAAGTCATCGACAGTGGCTGGTATCTGCTCGGCAACCGGACTGATGTGTTCGAGGCGGACTTTGCCAAGTGGCTGGGCTCCAATCATGCCGCGAGCTGTGCTAACGGAACAGACGCGTTGACATTGGCCCTCTGGGCTATGGGTATCGGTGATGGCGACGAGGTTATCACCGTTCCCAACACGGCCTTTCCCACTGCATGTTCTATTTCCCGCTGCGGAGCCCGACCCGTTTTTGTCGACATTGATCCTCAGACCTGGCTGATTGATATCGAACAAGTTGCAGCAGCTGTGACTGCCAGGACCAAAGCGGTCATTCCGGTCCACCTCTACGGCCAGGTTGTAGATATTCCCAAGTTGCGCTCTTTGCTTCCAGAGCAAGTCCGGATCCTGGAGGACTGTGCGCAAGCTCATGGCGCAACCCTGCATGGATGTAAAGTCGGCAATATGGGCGACATAGCATCCTTCAGCTTCTACCCGTCCAAAAATTTGGGAGCTCTGGGGGATGGTGGCTTAGTTGTAACGGATGATATTCGACTGGACACTGCAGTGCGTCAGCTTCGCTTCTACGGCCAGAAATCGAGGGATCTTCACGTCCATACCGGAATGAACAGCCGCCTTGACGAGATCCAAGCGGCGTTTCTGTCTCTCGAGTTGGACTATCTTGACGAGTGGCTGGCCCTTCGGCGCGGTAATGCAGAACGCTATGGGAAGAGCCTCGTATCCAAGGGATTCGTGTTTCCTCAATCCGTCGAGGGTAGCGATCCCGCCTATCACCTCTTCGTCATGCAGGTGCCCGACCGAAGCCACTTCCAGGAGTATTTGGCCGGGAGGGGTGTCCAAACTGGTGTCCACTATCCGGTGCCAATACCCTTTCAGCCTGCCTATTCGTACCTCGGTCATAAACACGGAGATTTTCCTCATGCTGAAGCTCTTGCTGAGAAAATTGTGTCTTTGCCCATTGCGCCGCACCTGACAGACCAGGATTCTGACCATGTTATTACAGCCTGTCTGGAATATTCAAGGAGATGACCTGAACGTGGAGAAAAGATACAATCGGATCTTTTTTTCAATTATTCTGCTGGCGTTGGTCCTGCGCTTGGTTGCTCTGCCAATAGGCCTGCGAATGTACGACAGTCGTGGAATCCGCTTTTACGACGAGTACGGCGGCATCGCCCAAAATATTGCCGATGGTCACGGGTTCTCTTACGCGTGGGGGGGGCCGTTGCGTCCCACTTCCATTCATGCTCCACTGTATCCCTATTTTCTGGCCGGCGTGTTTAAAGTAATGGGGCAAGGCAGGTCCGCTGCGGTAGGAGTCATGCTGACAAATATTTTCGTGTCACTGTTAATGATTACCTTGCTCTTCCGGTTTCTTCGCGAAATTTGGGGTGAAGGTACGGCCTTGATTGGGATGTTGGTGGTGAGTCTCTATCCGCCTCAGGTCTACTACTCGGTCTCAGGTCTGCCCACGTGCATGTATACGGCAGGTATGTTCTTGGCGGTTCTGCTGACATGGCGCACCCGCCAGGAGCCGACAGTTGCCAAGGGTGCCATTTGGGGTCTGGTTATCGGATTGTGTGCACTTTCTTATTCATTCATTGTGATCCTGGCTCCATTGTTAATTGTTTGGCTTGTGGCGACTGCTGACAGGCGTATGCGACCCCGGGCAATCAGGGCTGCCACCGTTGGTGTTGTAGTCGCCATCATCGTCTGTGTTCCCTGGACCTTGCGCAACTATCAAGTTCATGGCCGTTGGATCGTGATTCGGGACCAAGGTGGCATCAATCTGTGGTGGGGGAACTACGAACAGGCAACCGGCGGCGCCAAAACCAAAGACGGCGTTGGTCTGGGGATAATTCCGCCTGAAGCCGAAGAAATCATGCGAACCTTCGATAATGAGGTCGATGCCGACCGATACATGGGGAAACTTGCGAAAAAGGCAATCCTTGCGGATCCTGGCCGGACACTTCGGCTATGGATGGATAAGTTGGGAATGTTCTGGTGGTTCGCTCCGGGCAATAGAGTAAAGGGTTCTGGTCTTGATCCGTTCCTTCCCCTATTAAAAGTCTTTAAGGCGGTATTCTTGGTACTAGCCCTGGGAGGGATGGTTTCGGTTTTCAGCCGAAACAAATCCCTGTTCTTCCTGGTGTTTTGTGTTTGTTTTGCAATCACTGGTCTCCACATGGTTTTCCATGCTGGAAACATTCGGTACTTTTTTCCCCTGGAGCCAATCTTGGCGATTCCAATTGCCTTTGTCCTTTCCCAGTTACTTGCTCGAAAATGGGACTGGCTGGGACCTCGTACGACCGAATTCCCCGACTGACATGAGAAGACCAACTCAGAGACTTGTGCGGCAATCCTTAGGAATTGTATTTGGTACGCTGGTTAGCGCCATCTGCATCTGGCTTGTCCTTTCCAGGATTCAGTGGACGGTTTTGTGGGTAACCCTTCGCAGTGTCAATCCAGCCTGGATCGGAGTCGCGCTGGGTCTCAACGCACTGCGCATTGCGTCCCTGGTTTGGCGTTGGCGGTTCCTGCTTGCCAGTCAGGGAAGATGTAGCTGGGGCCTGGCTTTCGAATCTCTTGCAGTTGGGTACTCAGCAAATACCTTGTTTCCCCTACGGGCAGGTGACGCTGCCCGTTTGGGTGGGGTTGCTCATTTCAGTAGCATTCCGTTTGGTAGGGTCTCTTCCGCCATGATCCTGGAGCGCTTAGGTGATGGTTTTACACTCCTTCTGCTGGCCGGAGTCTCTTTGTTGTTTCTGCCGGAAAGGATGATGAAGTTATTCGGTAACCACTTTCTCATGGATAGCAACACTTTGTTATTCGGTGGGGCATTCGTCATTTTTTTTGTAGTGGGAGTTGTTTTCTTCAGGCTTGTCCTACGCCGTTTTTACCCCAATTTGGCTTCTTTTATTAGAAAAATATTGGCTGACTTAATGGCCGGACTTGGTACAGTTCGTTCTCCCCGGATGCTGATGGGTTGGCTTGGATTGTCACTGCTTACTTGGGGCATCGAAATCGCCACTTATTTCACGGTTTTTCTCGCGCTTGACCTCGGCATATCACCATCGGGTAGCCTTGTAGCCTGCACATGGGGAAGCCTGGTGGTGATGGTTCCTTCGGCCCCGGGAGGATTCGGTTCCTTTGAGTTGGCACTCCAGACCCTGTTATCCTTCTATGAATGTAATCCTTCAGATGGCCTTGCTGCATCCCTACTTGTTCACACAATTGTCCTTTTGCCGATCACCATGATCGGAGCTCTCTGGATTCCCAAGTGGATCCGCCGTTTTACCGGAGTTGCTGACTGATTGTAAACGGCTAAGAACTTCAGTCCTTAAATACGAATATGCATAATAATTGACGCTAGGAGGATGCCCCAGAGACGAATAACAGCGTGGCTTTCGGGCTGTTGCTCCAAAACTCGGTTAGAACAAGGCATCGTTGGAAACAGACCAGTTCGTATGTTGCTGGGAATCAGGGGCTTGAGAAGATAGAATAGCTTCAGCAAACAAGGGCTCCTAGAAAAACCGTTGGATACCCTGCAAAAACATGACCATCGACGGAATCGGGTCGGACCAATGGAAATCGTCTTGGATGTTTCGGTTTAAGAAATCACCAAGAAATGAAGGTACCCGGTGGGCCTGGACGGAATGTGCCAGATCCATGGTCAACCAACGAAAGATATGATCCTG
>CAZLUL010000204.1:0-7123 GCA_964562635.1 uncultured Fibrobacteraceae bacterium
GGGCAACACAATACCCACGGTTGATCCAGCAAATCGTCTCCCGGGGCCACACTACCGATACAACGCCTTCATCGCTCCCCAACTCGTCCCCTCGGCAGGCACCGTCGAAGTCATGTCGAAGACCAAGACAGCTTCTGTGACCTCAGCACTGGGATGTTCGACCCACTCCAGCGCCGGACAATCCGCGATACCAATCACCGAACCCCCATCAAGAAGCAACCCACCCGTTCCAGCACCCAGAAAATTCCAGGTCGGCGGCCCGGTGAACGAAGGTATGAAATCGTAGGTGAAACTGAACAGACCCGTAGCGAGTGAACCTGAGCCCTGTGTCGCCCACCAGCCACCGGTCGTATCGTCGATCATGCTGGCCGCAAAGTGCATGTGCCAAACCAATTCCGGGCCATCGCAGATCCAGATGCCATTGGTCAAAGTACCGGACATCCGCAAGGAGACTGAGACGATATTGGCAGGGTCCATATTGAAGGGGATGGTCGTCTCGGCCCACAGGACCCCGTCTATTGAATAGGGACCGACCAATGCGGGCAACGGGATTTCGACGATCTCTGCCTGGGCATTGTGAAAGCCCAGCCCTGCGAGCAGGAAAAGGGTCAACAAGCCGATTCGCGTGCCAAATTTATGATTCGATATATTCATGAAATTCCCCCCTGAACGTGGTTCCTCAACGATATCCAGTTTGAGTTTAGTACAATACGCGGGGAGCCACTATTGGCCCCGTTTGCATCCATGGGGGGTGTCAGCTATAAAACCCTTCGAAAAATCCCCGCACCGCCGCATTGAACTCCTCAGGCTTCTCCATATTAGGCAAATGCCCAGCGCCCTCCAGAACCACCAACTCCGCCCCAGGAATCCCATCCCGCATAACCTCAGCTTCACTCACCGGAATTAACTGATCCTCAGCCCCATGCAAAATCAGCGTCGGCAATTCCAACCCCGCCAAATCGGGCACCGAATCGGGCCGGTCGCGCATCGCCGCCGAGGCCCCAACCAGCCCATCAACGGAAGTCTCCAGCATCATCTCCCGCACAAATTCCACCAGATCCGGTTCCTTCTCATAAGTGTCAGGCGCCATCAACTTCGGCAGCATGCCTTCAGCGATGGGCTCGACACCCTCGGCAATGGCCACACCTGCCGAAGCATCCCGCACCGCCTTGGTCTCTGCGGAATCCGCCCCGGCCCGCGTCGCCGCCAAAATCAATCCCGCCACCCGCTCCGGATGCCGCCGACAAATCTCAAACGCCACATAACCACCCATGGACAGCCCCGCCACAACCACCGGCCCGGCACAGCCGATGTCATCCAGCAGGTTCACGCAATCATCAGCGAAAGTCGCCATGCTGTAGGGTGGTTCGGTAGCCTCGCTCATCCCATGGCCACGCAAATCCGGCGTGATCAAACGCGCCACATCCGCCAGGCCATCGACCTGATAATCCCACAGCGTATTGTTCAACGGAAAACCGTGGATCCACAAGACGGGCACCCGGTCGGCGCTGTCTTCGAAGGACATCTGGTAGTCGTTGGTATCAGGCGTCTGGTTCTCGTCAGCCATGCTGGTCTCCCTGGTTTTGAATCATGAATCCGGGCTAGCGCGCCAAAGTGATCTTGCGGGAGGTCTCCTGACCTGCCGCACTCAGGCGCACCACATAGATGCCCGACGAAACCGCCCGGCCATTGCTGTCCTGGCCATCCCAGCGGGCCACATGGTCGCCCGCCGGCAAGGTGTCATTCACCAATATATACACTTCGTGTCCCTGCAGGTCATAGACCGCGGCTCGAACCTGTCCGTCGCGGGGCAGGTAATAGGCCATCTCGGTCATCGGGTTGAAGGGGTTGGGCTGGTTTTGGGCCAGATGCAGGCCTTGTCCAGGACCATTGCCCGGCACGTCATTGGTGGCCGGCGAGACGGTGACGGACTGGCTGCCATTGGCGCCGATGTTCACTGCAACGTGGCAAATGTCGAAGGGGCCCGATTGGTCGACCTGGACGATTTGGCCACCGGTCGCCTGGTAGTTGCCGCCGGCGGCGGGCATGACAAACCGCAGCCGTCCGTGTTCGAAATCCAGGGGCTGGTTGTTGGATATCTGGGCGGTCACAGTGCTGCTGATACCGGCGTTGGCCGGCGCGTAGACAACGGCAAGGTTTTCCCCGTTGCTACCGGCTTGCACCGTAGCTTCCGGTTGGACGACGCCGTCGCTGACCCGGATCACGCGGTACGCGCGCGCGCCGTCGCAGACGCTCTCGGTCGCCAGACTGTAAGGCAGAACGCTCTCGCTGCCGCGGTCGCCGTGCACGTGTCCCCACAGCGCCATCTCCACGCCCAGGGCACTGAGATTCAGCTGGTTCTGAAAGTCGTAGTGGTAAAAAAGCACCTGGGACTGGCTGCTGGCGGCTTTGTCCAGATCTTCGCTCAGCCAAGCCATCTGGGTGCCGGGAAAACTGTCGTAGCCATAAAATTCGGAACGCCACAGATCGTAATTGTCATAGGCTTCGAGGCCCGTGAAATGGACCGGGCCGTAGTCGAAGCTGTAGTTCTGCGTGTGCAGGGGCGCGCCCGGCGGCGGGTTGTCCAGCCGCGGCCAGCCAAAGAAACGCCACCAGTTGCGGCGGGCGGTGCCGGCCGGTGGCGGGGTGTCATTCCAACCGCCGATGTCGTGATTGCCGGCGATCAGGAAGGTGGGCGTTTCGAATTCATAGAGCTGCCGTTGGGCCCGGGTGTAGCTGCGCCAGTCCATGTAGTCTTCGAGTTCGCCTTCGTTGACAAAATCGCCGGTGATCAAAACAAATTCCGGATTGATCAGGTTGATGTCGGCAATGACGGCCCGCAGGTCGATCGTCTCGGTGCTGTCAGCGGGCACCGCGCCGCCATCGGAAAAGCTGTGGTCCGGCAGATGGGTGTCAGAGATGTGAATGAAATAGTAATCGTCCTTGAATTGCTCCAGGACGCGCACGGCGTTGCGCGTTGTATCATCCAGGCCGCCATCGGCGGTGACGCGCAGGTCGTAGAGTTCGTACAGCGCGACGGCCGGGGCGGTGGTCTGCAGGGTCCACCAGGTGGTGGCGGGATCGTAACTGGCGGTCGCGATGGGCAGCGGCAACGCGATGGCGCCATAGCTGATCTCGGCTTGCCAACCAGTTGTGGCCGGATCGGCGGCACAGTTGATATCCAGGGCTTGGCCAGGCATGACCAGGGTGGGGATGTTGACCAGCGGGCGTTGGATCACCGTCAAGGTGTCGCCCACGGCGGTAGCTGAGCCACCGCCGGAAGACAGTGCGAAAGTGAGGTTCTCGGTATTGCCGGCAGTGACGGTCACCCATTCTTCGGCAGAGTCGTATCCGGCAGCGCTGGCGGCCAGACGCCACACGCCGGGCGGGATGCTGGCCGTGGCTTGGCCGGCGCCATCGGCCACCATCTGCAATAAAGGATTGCCGCTGCCATCAAAAACATCGACGACCGCCGACGGCACAGCGGCGCCTCCGGCCATATCGGTGACGGCACAGTTGACCGTGCCTGTGGCCACTCCCAGAGCCTCATAAAGGATCGAAACTGCGGCCGCAATCTCACCGGGAGCCACCGCAAAATACCGTATGTAACTGACTGAAACGCCAGACACCAGACTGGCCGTGGTCACGCTGACATCCGACCACAAGTTGCCGTTGGGGCCCCAGCAATCGCCGCTCGTGCCGGCGTAGGCGTAACAGACATCGCTGGCCAAGCCGGCCAACCAGGCCTGGGTTGTGGTGCCGTAGACGGCCAGTCCGTAGCCGGGCGCGAATTTTTGGCAGCTTCCCCATTGGAAAGCATCGCCCAATTCGAAGGCTGGCTGGGTGGCGCTGCCGGTGACCGTTGTGTTCAGGACCAGGTGCCGGTCGCCGTCGGCCAAGGAGTAGTCTGTGACCACGGCTTGGGCAGGGTTGCCCGAGTCATAGCCAGTCGCCCGGACGACTGCTGGTCCGCCCAGACTGCCGTCGTTGACAATGGTCAGCGAGGTGTAGACAGCCTGCCGGGGCCAGTCGTCGTCGAAATAGGTGTAAAGCTCGCCGAGGGCATCGGAGCGCGCCGTCGCGGTGCCCGCGTCGATCACCGTGCCGCCGTTTTCGCCCGATTGGGTTGTGTGCCCGATGGCGCTGATGATGAGGATTATTTCGTCGTTGGCCAGGACGATGTCGCCCAATTGGCCGTCAGCCACGCTGCCGCTCAGGAGCTGCCCCGAGGTGGTGACAGTGGCGGCCGAAACGGCGGCCCAGCCTGCGGTGGGCACAGCCAGAATGATCAAAAGGGAGGCCAGGGACAGCGCGGCAGTCGACAGACGCATGGGGTGCTCCAGGATGCGAGGGGCGTGAGCTTTCGTCAGTCAACAATAATAGCAGATATGGCCGACACCAAGGTGGGAAAACCCCGTAGCAGCGAGAACAAATTCTTGGGGCCGGACTCAATCCACAATGGGTGTTCTGGTCTCCAATACGATCCGGAAATATCCGAACTGGTCATAACTGGAGGGCGGCCCAGCTCCGTTCCGGCAATTCATCGAGCGGTGTAAAGCATATACAGCCCGCCCATCACCACCAATACCCCACAAACCCACTTGATTCTTTTGCCCATCGCCGAGTCCGCATTCCAATCCAGCACTCGCTGCGTCCAGGCTGCGCTTGAGCCGGCTACCGCAATCACCAGGCAATGCCCCACACCGTAGGCGGCCAGCAACGCCGCGCCATACCAGGGTGAAGTGCCGGCCACGCGAAAGGTCACGGCCAACATCGGTGCCATGTAGGCAAACGTGCAGGGGCCCAGGGCGATGCCAAATACCAGGCCCAAAACCAGGGCCGCCAAGGCGCCGCGCCGTTGCAGGCCCACCGGTTGGGGCGCAGTCCAGCCCAGGGGCACGATGTCCAACAAGGCCATCCCCACCAGGATGAAGATCCCGCCGACGATCAGATTGCCGTAGGTTCCAACGTCACCCATCATGCGTCCGGCTGCGGCGGTGACCGCGCCAATAATCGCGATCGTGATCAGGATTCCGGTGGCGAACAACGTGGCGAGCAAGGCGGCCCGGCCCGGCGCACTTTCGTTGCGACCCTGAATGAACCCGACGATCAACGGGATACTCGCCAGATGGCAGGGGCTCAGGACAATGCTCAACACACCCCAGACCAAGGCCGCGGCCAAGGCCACATGGGGAGCGCCTTCAACTGCAGCGGTGAGCGATTCGAAGATTCCACCCACGGGTCAGACGCCTTTCTCAGGCAAATTCACGCCAAGTTCGTTCCATTTGGCCAGGATCTCATCGCGCCCATAGAAGCCTTCGTGCCGGAACAATTCTGTCCCATCGGCCCCAAAAAAGATCTGGGTCGGGATCAGTTTGATGCCGTAGGGGGCGGCCGCCGCCGGGTCTTTCCACACGTCCACAAATTCCACCGTCAGCACCTCGGCGAATTCGACCTTCATCTCATCCAGGATGGGGGCCATCAGTTTGCACGGGACACATTTGTCGGCCCCGAGGTCCAGCAGGCGGGGCAGGGCAACCTCGGCGGCGGCGGGTTCGGCTTCTGTCACGGAAGTCTCGGCCGCCGGGCGCAGTAAATAGGTGGCGACCGCCAACCCGACAATCACCACAGCGGCGATCAGGCGCGGGGAAAGAGTCTTGATGTTCATGACAATCCTCCGGTTGCGGGTTAGCTGAGCAATTCCTTGAGCTCTTCGCGGGACGGAACCTTGCCGGCCACCTTGACGGTTCCGTCGACCACCAGAGCGGGCGTGAACATCACGCCATAGGACATGATATCCTTCACCTCCGTCACTATTTCGATATTGCAGTCGAGTTGCATATCGGTGGCCACCTGGCGCGTTTCTTTTTCAAGCTTGTGGCACTTCGTACAGCCGGTGCCCAGGATTCTGATTTCCATGACTTGCTCCAATTCGGACTAACTCAAGTTGCCAAAAACAAAGCCGGTGATCGCAGACAATGCGATCACCAGCGCTATGAATACCGCCGTTTTTTTGCCACCCATGATCGTGCGCAAAACCAAAATGCTGGGCAGCGATACTGCCGGCCCAGCCAATAGCAATGTCAACGCTGGTCCCTTGCCCATGCCGGCGCCCAAAAGCCCCTCAAGGATGGGCACTTCGGTCAAGGTGGCGAAATACATGAAAGCGCCCGATACTGCCGCAAACAGGTTGGCGCCAAGGGAGTTGCCGCCGACCAGGTTGGCGATCCAGGCTGAAGGGATCAGGCCCTCGGAGTCGGGCCGGCCCAGCAACAGGCCCGCCACCAGAACACCGGCCAATAGCAGGGGCAGGATCTGTTTGGCGAAACCCCAACTGGCTTCAAACCACTCACCGAGTTCGCCGTCTTCACTGGCGATGGACCAGGCAAAGCCCGCCGCCAGGGTCGCAAAAACCGCAACCGGACCACCCGGCCAAAACGCCGCCATCGCACCGGCCATCGTCACCAGCACGGGTTTCCACCAATGCAGTCCATACCAGACCACCAGGGTGGCGGCCAGAACCAGGCCGCCGGCGCCGGCAAGCCACCATTTCCAGGCAAAGACAGTCGCAAAAAATCCTGTGCCGCCGCTGCCCCAGTTGGCAAAAATGAGCACCACGACCATGGCGAACATGGTCAAGCCGGTCTGGTACAGAGGGCGGGAATCTTCGCTGGGCATCGCGGCAGCGAGAACTGTTTCGCGCTTGTCGTGGCGGAAAATCACCTGCATCAGCAAACCGATCACCACGCTGAAAACGATGGCACCGATGGCGCGGGCCAGGCCGATGTCTGTGCCCAGGACGCGGGCCGTCAGGATGATCGCCAGGGCGTTGACCGCCGGGCCGGAGTAGAGGAAGGCGGTGGCTGGGCCGATGCCCGCACCCATTCCGTAGATGCCCGCAAAAAGTGGCAGCACCGTGCACGAACAGACGGCCAGCACCGTGCCCGCCACCGAGGCCACGCTGTAGGACACAATCTTGCGCGCGCCGGCACCGAGATATTTCATGACCGCCGTCTGGCTCACGAAAACCGAAATGGCCCCGGCGATAAAAAAGGCCGGCACCAGGCATAGTATTACGTGCTCGCGGGCATACCAGCGGGTCAGGGCCAGCGCTTCGTGCACT
>CAZLUL010000205.1:0-7087 GCA_964562635.1 uncultured Fibrobacteraceae bacterium
TGGGGAAAGTCCACCACCCCCGTGATCTGCGGTGCGGCGTGGCCCAGTTTGCCGTGGAAGCCGACCCGTTGGGCGAATCCTGAATATTCGGGGCCAAGGCGCTTATCACGCCAGGCGGCTATGAAGCCACCATCGCCGTCGCTAACGATAGAAATGGCCGCAGCACCAGGGCCCGCCAAACTGATCGGATTGCCTTCTGGCCTCCAGGCAGGCACGCCATTGTTGGTGAACCGTTGACCATAGACACCCCAGGATGATCCTCCGAGGTGATCGTCCTTCCAAACAACCAAAATACCACCAGCCCCGTCACTAACCAGGCCGCCGAGCCACTGGAGGTTATTATCGGTCAAACCTGCCTGCACCCCCTCCGCTCCCCAAAGCTTGATTCCACCCGGAGAGATCGCCTGGACATAAGTATGGCTACCGGAATGACTAACAGTTCGAACGTCATCCCAGGCTACAAAGGCACCGCCCTGGCCGTCACTGATTACCGTCGGATATGACTGCGGGGCTGGATATCCGCCCGCATCAGTTGCCCAACCGAGGGAGCCATCAGCAGTGTGTCGACTCACGTAGGCCTGATAATTGCCGTCAATATTAAGCTCGCACGCCATCAGAAAACCGCCCAGAGGCCCGCCGTCGGTAAGGTCTGGTTCTGTAGTGCCGTCCCCATAGGGCAATAGGCCTATGCCACCTGGACCCCAAGCTGAAAAGCCCTCCTCCAACACACGTTGTCCGTAGACATCTCCGCCAGGTCGGAAACGGCGGTCCGTCCAGGCCATATAGCAGCCGTAGTCATTGTCGGAAATTATAGAGATCTGATACTGGAGCCCTGGTTCGGTACAAACCGGAATTCCGGCTGCGTCCCAAACCAGGTCCCCGCCACTATCAATTTTCTGAGCCCAAATATCGTAGTCAGTGACTCCTACATTCCGCAGATCGACCCAGGCCACAATCACGCCTCCATCATTATCGACAATCAGCTCTGGGTCTATCTGATCAAAGCCCGTGGCAGCAGGTGTGGGAGAGAGGCCGGCTGCGGGCCAATCAAGACCACCGTCAACACCCAGATAGCGTAAAAGCACTCGCTGGAAGCCGCCGGTTGTGACCGTCATGGCGATAAAAGCGCCGTCGTCAAAACCACTGACAATTCGCAAATCCCCAATACCAAATTGATCCGGGCTGACGATGTCCAACACCACAACGGGTGCAGGCCAAACCTGGTTGCCGTTACGGTCCAGACGTTGGGCCAGAACGTCATAAGCTGAATCGCCCCCGCCGGGAATTTGCGCGTATACCACCAACACGCCCCCATTGCCGTCGGAAACTGATTGGATATCGCGCATCATCTCGGGCCGGGTATCGAACGGGTTGTTCTCCAAGGTACTTGTCGACCACTGGGCGCTGGCAGGTACGCAGATAGCCATACCCGTGGCCAATACAATCAAGCAAAGCAAAATCCGGTGATAGTTCTTCATGTCAATTCTCCCTGTTGGCTTGATTATTTCCACTGCACAGTTGGTTCCGTTCTCACGCTCATGAGGTAAGGCGATACGAAATGCGCCGGCAGAGTATCAAAGAACTTATTCACCGCTCCGACCCCCAGCAGCGCCGCCTCGACACTCAGAAAATACGTTCCTGGTTGGGCCCGATAGGTGAACAACGCTCCGCCACCCGGTTCGCTGGAACCAGCGGCAGCCACCTGGGCCACGTCCGCGTTCCAAAGGCGCAACCGGAGGCGCATGTCACCCGGCGAGTGGCTCAGGTCCACCGTCACGTCGCTGGGTTCGGTGACGACCAGCTTATACCAGTCATCATAGTCCTCACTGTGCAGAGCGTTGTCCCGGTGGCCCCCGATCATGTAGGCGGTCACGTTGTTGATATTCAAAGGCAGTTGTTTGGCCTGGTTGGGGCCTTGGTTTGGCTCATAGCAATCGACAACGCTCGTGAAGCCCCAGGTCACCGACCAATTGACGGGATAATCGTCTTGGTGCGCCGCAACACCCTGAAATAACTCGACGTGGTAACCGGCTCCCCGGGCAGCTTCAAACGCGACGGTCATGGATTGAGGCCTGGCAGTACCCTGCATCGAATGGGCAAGAATCGTCGCCGGGCTACCGCCGGACCGAATTCTCATACCGATATTTACCGGACTCTCGCAACTTGCCCCAACTGTCCAGTAGCCGCCGCCCGGGTCGCTCGGTGTGGCCAGGCCACCACCACCCTCATCCTCCAGGTCAGCCCAAATACCAGCGGCTTCTCCACCCGACGGTGTCGGAATGTATTCGTTGCATTCATGGATTCCGCCGCTGCCCGCTGCGCTGATATCCACGTCGACCTGGAATCGGGACTGGCCCCCTTCGGGCAAGTCCACCACCACCTCCAGGGGGATGGCTGATCCCGGCTCCATATCGCGGCCAAGATCCACTTCATGATCGGCGCGATAGAGAAAACTGCCGGTCGGCGTGGCGTTGCTCAGATCAAAAGTTCCGGGCAGGTCAGCATCGGCGAAGCGATAGCGCAGAACAAAGTCCCCCCGGTTGTCCTCGGTGACGCCATCAAGCTCCACCGTGAGCGCCAAACCATCGGCGATACCATCGCCAACGATGCCAATGACTCGCGGGGAGAGATCCACGCCATCGCGCAGAACTTCCCCTTCGCCATCAAGCAACTGAGGCAATTCGTAGAGGCGTTGGTCACCTCCGTTGGGGGCAAACCTCTGTAAAACCGTCGTCTTTTGACGGGAGTTGACGACCGATCGCAGGCCAGCTGCGTCCACCGCATCGAGGGACTGTTGAGCCGTCAAGCCTTCTCCCAGTTTCTCCGTAAGGAGACTCATAGCGGCGAAGGCATCGCTGGAGCCCACGACTTCAGACCAGCCAAACATGACAAAGTCATCACCCGCCATTGCGTCAGCCAAAGCGCTGCCCGAGCCATCCCCCGTTTCACAGGCCGAGAACATGACCAGAGATTTATCCAGACCAGCGGTATAGATATTTTTAAAAAAATCTGCCGTCAGTCCCAATTCAATCTCTCGCTGAGTTTGATTATTGGTAAAGGGTTGAACCAGGACAACGCCGGGCAAACCCAGGTCTGACTGCTCAGCAAAATCCCACACGACTCCCGTGGAGACGGTCACCCAGGACTTTTTGCTGTCAAAGTCAAAAAGCCGACGACCGTGAGTCGACATATAGATCAAATCATAGTCATCCCAGCGCAGGTAATCCTCAAGAGTGATGTTCTGGTCGGCGGTTTCCGAATTGCTCTTGAACGTGACTTCCCCATTGTACCCACGCAGGCTTTCCAGCTGACCGGCCAGCAGATCACTTTCGTCATAGGGTTGGAATTGCCAGGAATAGGGCGCCAGCACGAGGGCCCTTTTGCGGTCATGATTGTCCACCACTCCGTCGTCGTCCGTGTCTTCGCCGACAATGCTTTTTTCGGTTCTCGGCGCGGGCGGACCGGAGTCAAACAGACCGGAGTTGTCCGTCAGCCACACCGGTACACAATTTTCGATGCGGAAACGGATAGCGCTCTCGTCGCCGAACGCTTCGATCACCTCGGGTTGCCCTTCCAGCCAGGCCAGTGCTTCGGCCATAGTGCCTGCCGCACGTTGCGACCAGGCCTCGTCCAACAAATTCAAGGCCACGGTCAGACGATCGGCGGGTGTCTCGGTAATGCTGCACGGATAACCGAGCCGGGCGCATTCCAGGTCGGGCGCGGGCGGGCCATTGTTTTCGGGCTCGGTGGAATCGCTGGCGCAGGACGAAAGTCCGAGAGCCGCCGCAAGCAAAAATGTGAGGGCCGCGATTTGCAGCAGCTTCTTGGCCGGATAGATGGAAATAGGCATCGTTCACGTGTCCTTGGCAAAGGCCCGAAAAATCATTGTGGTCTACTGGTACAACGAATTTTTCCATCAAATCCGGACACGGGCCGGTCAAGATGTCGGTTCTTGAGGACATGAGCATCAGTGCGGAGAGGAAGTGGAAAGGATAAACTGGGCTTCCGGAACCGCCCCGGGTTCTCCGGAGATTTCATTGGTCAAACCAAGCGGTCAACAGACCCCCATGTCATGCGACTCTTACGGCCGAACCCAAGGGACGGGGAAGGGAACTTTGTGGCAGAAACTCGGCGAATGCCAAACGGGCCCCAGTTGATCAACTGAGGCCCGGATGGAGTTTTTGGTAGGGACCACGGTGGCGCAGATCTTCGAACCGGTCAGGTGGGCCTACGTGGGGAAGGCCTTGCGCCAGTGGCTATTGCGGAGCCTGAACAATTTCCCCGCAATTGGGATTGGCCTCGCTTTTCCGCAGAACCAAGTTGGCGTCGTACACGGCCGGTGCCGGGACCGACTCCTGGGTCACCCGCACGCTCCAAGCCACGATCGTATCGCCTACTTTCGGCCCCATGACGGTGGCTTGACGACCCGCGCGCAGGAAACCGTCGGCGGCCCCTGCGGTGGTGATCAGGCAATCCTGGGCCAACTGAAGCTTCACTTCGCCCAGTTTCCAGCCGTCCCAACCTTCCTGCTGCAGCACGCCCGAGTGGAAGCTCATGGCCGGCAGATTTTCGTAGCGGCGAGGCTTTTTCATCCAATCCGGCTTCTCGGTGCGCGGAGCCTCGGATTTTTTGAACCAGCCGGCGCCGGCCTCAGTGGCGGTGACCAGCCCCAAGGTGATGACCGAAGCCAGTATCGTGACCATGATGCGTTTCATCCTATATCCTCCTGAACCTCTCTCGATTCGGCTGTTTCTGAAAATCACGGTTACGGCACCGATGGTGGGGCGACCGCTGCGACGTGGTCGAAGCTCTCCTGCCAGGACCGCACCGTCAGGCGCTGGTAGATTGATGCGATCGGCGCGACGTTGATGCTCGCGTCACTCGACTGGACCACGACCGTACCTTCGGATAGATCGACCACCGGGTACGAAGCAATGCCTTCACCCAGACTGATC
This sequence comes from uncultured Fibrobacteraceae bacterium, assembly GCA_964562635.1. Lineage (GTDB taxonomy): Bacteria > Krumholzibacteriota > Krumholzibacteriia > LZORAL124-64-63 > LZORAL124-64-63 > JAGRNP01. The sequence continues at coordinate 4,956 of CAZLUL010000205.1, forward strand.
GACCGGTCGTCGGGATCGTTCATGCCTTCCACGTCGGGCACGCCACCGTCGTGATACCGCATCTGGTACAGGTAGGAGATGCCGCCCGCCCGACACGCGTCCGGGGTCGGAGCGAATGAGCTGAAGATGACCGTCTCGGCCACCACCGCCGCCTGCACGGTGACGCGCTCGCCCACTTCGTTCCAGAGCGACACATACCAGCCCCGGCTCAGGGTCACGTCATTGATCGTGGACGTCTGATTCTCCAGGTCGAAATTGTTGGTGGTCCCCCTGCTGTGGTTGTCGAAGACGCAGAAGAAGTGCTGCTGGTCTGTGGTGACCAGATCGGTGTCGGCGAGGTAGGCACCGGTTCCGAAGTACACGTACACATCCCCATCGGGGCCGAAGGCCGCCACCGGGTCGGCGGTGATGGGATCCGTGCCCGCGTAGAGCTGCGTCTTGGGCCAGGTCGACGGGTCAGGATTGATGCCCAGCTCAAACCGCCACAGGCTGCCGAGGTAGTCCGCGATGTAGACCAGATCGGTCTGGCCATCAAGGTTGGTGTCGATCAGCACCGGCCGGGTGGCCTTGTTGCGGCCCCCTGAGGCGTCGACGCTCAGACTGTTCTGGCCATACCAGGTTCCATTGGCGAGGTCGAAGGCGTACAGGAAGGCCATGCTCGTGTCCACATCCAGGCCGCTGCCCACAATGGCTACCGGTCGCCCACCGATCGAGCCCACCTCGATCTCCGAGTGGAAGGCCTTGTTGTTGTCCAACGGCGTCTGCCACATCAGCTGCGGCGTGTCGGGGTTGGTGATGTCCAGGGCGAAGATGCTCGCGCCGCCCTCGCGGCCGCCGCCCAGCAGTACCGTGCGCCACGTGCCACCCAGCAGGACGTCCTTCACGGTGGGGGTCTGGTCGCAGGTGTACTTGTGGCAATAGAACGAATCGGCCATTACCGAGAAAGCCGGCAGGGCAAACTCGGGCACGAAGGCCCAGACCTCGTCACCGCTGATGGCGTCAAATCCGTGGATCATGCCGTCGTTGGCGCCGACATAGACCATCCTGCGCCGGTTTGCCTGCGCCGCGCGGAAGAGCTCGTAGCTTTCTTCGACCACGAAATCACTGGGCTCGCCCACGACTACCGGCGTCGAGTGCACGATGTCACCCAGGATCCAGCCGCGCCGATCGCGCAGGCCGTTCACAGGGTTTCCACGCCCCCAGTCGATGAGGTCGGCGGCCTCCTGCTCGGTGGCCACGTTCATGGCGGCTCTCAAGTTCATGGCGCTCGATGTTTGGAAGTCGTATCTCGTGCTGCCCAGGCCGGTGAAGATCGTCCGCTGGGTGGTGCTGGCACTCAGGATCGAACCGGCTTCCCATATTTCCGCGTCGCCGTCGGTGTAGGGCAGGGCGTAGCACTCAAGGAATCCTGTCCAATCGATGGGCATGAACTTGCCCCGATACAGACGGTCGTCGCTGCCGCGCTCGGTCGAGACCACGGCCACCGCGCTACCGGCCGAGATACGGCGCAGGATATCCTGCACGGCGTATTCGATGCTCTGGGAAAGTTGCAGGGCATTTGCCGCGCTGTAATACAGGCCGCCGCCGTTATCGGCGGCATCCTGCAAACCCTGGTCATCCAGGAGAAAGCCCACGACATACGAGACGACGTTCTGAGAGCCGTCCAGGTCGGATCGCAGGTCCTCGTTGGCCATGTACCACGTCACATCGTCCAGGTATTCAGAACAATCGCCATCGTTGCCGTCGCCATCGGCATCCTGCAGATAAGAGCTGACATTGCAGTCGCTGTACGCCACCCCGTCGGTGACGATGATATTGAAGTTGAACTCGCAGGCCTCTTGGATAGGCGCGTCGGCGCCGGTTGAGGCAAAGTAGTTGAGAATTGTCTCTGCGGTCCCGCCCAAGGGAGTTGTTCCGGTGGGATTGATGCCGTCAATTTGGGCCTTCAGCGTGACCGCGTCGGTGCCGCATGGGGCAATGACCTTGCCGGTACTGTTAGCAGCGTCAAATACGGTCAGACCGAGGTCAAGCTGCGACGAGCGTTCGACGAACAGAGCCAGAACCTGCTTCAAAACCAGGATTTGTGTCACTTGCGGGATGGCCGCACGTTGCTCGTCAGTGGCGTGAAAATA
>CAZLUL010000206.1:0-6920 GCA_964562635.1 uncultured Fibrobacteraceae bacterium
ATTGGCCGCCTGGGGTGATGGCAAACAGAAGTGGCGCGTGGTGCTGGACCGGATGGATCGCCTGGAGACCCTGACCCAGGTGGCCGGCTCGGTGGTGGGTCCGATCACTTTGATTCCGCGCGCCGGTCGGGTGCACTCGCTGTCGGGTGCCCTGCAGATGCTCGAGGACCTGTTGGCCTCGCCGCAACCGGGTGCCGATGGTCTGCTGGCGTTGTTCCACTGGACCCGCCTGATCGAAAGCCACAATGGTGATCTGCTGGACTTCCGGCAGGTGCGCCCTCGGCCCGGCGCGGCTGTTGTGCTTTACGAACGGTACGCCGAAGTGGTCGCCGGCTTGGCCACCGATGCGCCCTGCCTGGCGGCTGACGGATCCCTGGACACCGACACCCTGCGCACCTGGGGCGGCCAATTCAGTCAGCGTGTGCGCAAGGCTGGCCTGGTGGCCGGCGCGGCCGAACAACTGGGCACCGACGCCCACACCCTGGACAGTCTGTGGGGTGTCTTTGAGGGCAGCGATGCGGCGTGGGTCTTCCTGGACAGCGCGGCGGTGCACTGGTCATTGCACGAACGCGATGAATTTGGCATTCAGGAATTGCACACCCTGCTGCACAGCCGGGGCAACCGGCATCTGAGTCTGTTGTCGGCTGCCGGTTGGCAACGCACCGAACTGGAAGAATTGCTGGGCGACTGGCTGCAGGTTTTTGGCAGCGCTTACTGCCTGAGCCTGACCGATACCCGGGCCCCGGTGCTGCGCCTGGCCGACCGCGGCGTGCGGCCCGAAGCGCAGGCCCTGGCCGCCGAAGAGTTGGCGGGTCAGGTCACCTGGATCGACCGCAAATTTGCCGAAGAAGGCCCCGGGACAGTGCGCCTGCCCCGCACCGGTCGGGGGGCCCGCTTCTGGGGGCAGATCCGGTCCGGAGAGTTGCCGCTCGGGGGGCAGGAGTGGCACTACCTCGACAACGGGTCGGATGTGGCCAGCCTGCCTGATGCGGCGCTGGCGGTGCCGGTGCTGCACAGCCTGTCTGGCGCAGAAGTGCCCATGGCCCAGCACGACAACCGGGCCGAATGGGCAGCGGCCGATACTCAGCGCGAAGCCCACTGGGTGTGGCGCCGCAAGTTGTGCGCGCTGGAAATCGCTTCGCTGATGGCCGGTCGCTGGCGCAGTGTTGATATTCTCGATACCCGCTGGTGGCGGTTGTTGCGGAATTTGGATCCGGCCGCCGGCGTGGCCAATGCTCAGGGCCGGTTGCGGCCCTGGGATGGTGAGCAGGCCGCCCAATTGGCGACCAATGGTGTGGCGCGCACTTTTGATCTGCCCAACAGCGGCAGCACCCCGCACCGTGGTGGCGAGGTGGACAAACGTATTCTGGATGTGGCCCGGGATTGGTTGGCGCGGCAACCGGGCGGTACGGCACCCGGGGAGGCGGTTGCCGGCAGCGGAGCGACCGCTGCGGTGCCGGCGGCGGGTACGCGCCTGCTGACCGGCGATCTGGCCCCAGTGTGGATGGGTCTGGCGGCCCATCTGGGCCAGGCCTGGGAACGCGGCGAATTGGCCAAGTGGGCCCTGTGGGTTGCCGACACCATGCCCGCCGGTGCGGCCTCGTTGGTCGCTGGCGGTGGCGTGGGTGGGGTGTCGGTCTGGACCGGCGATCATGTGGCCGGAGTTCCGGCACCCGTGGTGTGGGTCGAACCCGAAGATTTTGCCGACCCGGAATTGCGGCAATTGCTGGCTGCCCGTCCGCCCGAATTTGTCGTGGCCGACGACCTGGCCGATTGGCTGCCCAGTGCCGAGCGCGACGCCCAGGAAACAGCCGTGGCCTTGCGCGCGATCCTGGACTGTGGCGCCTACAGTACGGTGTTGCGGGCCCGTGGCCTGGCGCCCAGTTGGTCGGGGTTTTTGGCCGAGGCCTGTGGGGCTTCGCTGGTGTCCGAAGGTCCGAACGAATACTTTGCCGAGTCGGACGAAATCAGCAATCGGTCCGCAGCCCGCAGGCTGTGCCTGGACTGTGGCGAAGCGGATCGACCGTCCGCCCTGGCCAATCGGTTGCGGATCCTGCTGACACGTTTGCCCAAGGTGCTGGCCAGTGTTGGTGATGATCCTGGCGCTCCGAATGCTGCCGGTGATTCTGAATCTCCCGCCTCTCGCGAAACCGGGCCCTTGGGCGATTCCGGATCGGCTCCCGACCGGCAGTTATTGCCTCTGGATTGGCTCGGCCGCCTGGCTGGACTGACCAATGGCGAAGTCAGCGAAGGCATTCTGTTGCTGCGGTGGGCGGCGCGCCTGAACGGCGACTCTCTCTCGGCGGCGGGTGAGGCCCGCGGTGCTGGCGACTCGGGGGGCCACACGCTGATCATCTCACGGCGCTTTGCCGACCTCGAAGTGATCCTTGATCGCCTGTCCGAAAATCTGTCCGTCCTGGTGCCGCTGTGGCTCGAGGGCGCGGCGGTGCCGGGCCTGCTCGGTCGGATCGACCTGGAACAGCCGCCGGTGCGCATTGAGGCGCGGGAACTGGCCCTGGTCGACGCCTTGCTCAGCGCCCTGGCCAACAGCACCACCCATGTGACCGGCCTGGTTTATCATTGTCCCCGCGGTCTGCTCAATTCGGCAGTGCGCTTGGTGGGCTGGGACGGCACCTCGGAAGAGGTTTTGCCGGCCTTGCTGGATGGCCTGGACCTGTTCCGCTCCCGCATCAGTGATGTCTTGGCTTCGGCGGTGGAAACCGGAGCCGGTTTCCGGGTCGATACCGGCCTGCAGGATCTGCGCGACGCCGAACGGGAATTTATGGGCCTGGGGGTGGCCCTGGGCTTTTGGCGTTGGCTGGGGCCTGCCAGTTCCGGTACCGTGCACCTGGTCGACCTGTTGACCGTGGCGAACAGTCCAACGGTGAAACAGTCACCGTTGGGCTGGGACCTGTTGCTGGCCCAGACCGCATCGCGTTTTCCCGTCACCGCTGCGACCGCGCCAGTGGCCAGTCGGAACCAGGCCGACCATGCACCCCGCTCGCGTCCGCGGTTGGTACAGCTGCGCCGGTTGTTAACCACGGGAATTGAAGCGAGCGATGATTTGGATCCGGTGGTCGCGCGGGTGCATGAGCTGACCAGCAGTGCGGGTGATCCGGCCTTCCTGGTTTTGAAGGGGATGTTGGGCACCGGGCGGCACGAAGCGCTGGTGCGCGGCCTGTTGCGGACCATGAACCAGGCTGACGACCCTGGCGATGTGACACTGTTCTGTCCCGATGAGGCGGTGGCCGCCATGGTGGCCCGCGAGTTTGTCCAGCATGGCTATCTCGGCCCGGTGGACATTCGGGTGCCGAAGCGGGCCGATGGCGTGCCGGCTGGTCCGAGCGCCCTGCCGGCCCTGGCCGAACCCGGCGCGGCGGTGATTGTCATGTGCGAAGTGCAGCGCTTTGATCCGGAAACCCGTTACCGCGTGGCCCAGATGGGACGAGGCAAACTGCTGTTGCTGACCGCCGATCCGGTGGCCAGCGCCGAGCCCTGGGAGCACCTCTTTTTGACCACGCCGCGGGCCAATGACATTGTGCAACTGCAGGGACAACGGCACTTGGGCAAGGCCATCTGGACCGAGGTGCGCAGCCTGGCGCCCGAAATAATGCAGCCCAGCGGGGGCACCCGCCGCCACACCCGTGGGCATCTGGAATCCGGATACGCGGCCAACCTGGTGCAAAGCCTGGCCCGCGTCGTGGCCGCCCACGAAGAGGGCACCTTGCCGGGAGTCCTGCGCCTGACCACACCCATGGCCGCTGACCTGGATTACATCGGCGGTCAGTTGCGGGACCGTGGTTGGTTGGCCGTGACCGAAGAACGCCTCGACGGCCTGCTGCTGCCAGGGCCCCGGGAAATCCTGGCCGCGGCCACCGACATGTTGGCCTGTGCTGGTGATTTGGCTCGGGCGTTCCCGGCAGTCGGGGCCGAAGCAGGGACGGAATTGGGCGCGGCTGAAGAGCAGGCACAGTCCCTTGCGGCCAATGCCGCCGAGACGGGCCCTGAAGAAACCGCGGCCCTGGCGGTGGATCCGGAACAATTGATGCCGCTGCTGCTGGGCGCTGAAGCCCGCGCCGCCTGGCAGAACTGGGCCCTGGCCCAGGAGCCCGACCCGGACCTGACCCTGGCCGAATTCGTGGGCCGCCTGGTGGGCACACCCTGGGCCAATACTTTTCTGCGCCACCGGGAAGCCCGCCGGCGTTGCGAAGCCTTGTTGGCCGACTGGGGCAGTGAAACCCTGCGGGACTTGCTGGCCATGCCCTTGTGGGAGGCCTGGTGGCACACGATGAATGACGATCTGGGCGCGACGGGTGCCAAATCGAGGCGACCGGTGGCGCTGCTTTCCGACACCAGCCGCATTCCGGGCTGCCGGGTGCCCGGGGCCGTTTACCTTTGTTTGGGCTCGGAACCGACCCGCCAACACTACGAATTTCTGGGACGAGTGACCGACAGCGCCCTGGTGCTGTATCAGGAACGCTCGCCACTGCCGGGCGATATCCCGACCGGATAATCGGGCGGCTTGTACCCCGGAGTCCCAAATATTAGCTTTCAAGTCCGGTCCACAGTTGGCCGGTCAATTGTCTGAATCCAACACGGTCGACCTACAGGAGCCTCCCAATGGAGAACGGTATGAAGCCCTTGTCGCACACTTTTGAACCTTATCGCATCAAGGTTGTCGAGAAGATCCAGCGGGTCAGTCGCGAAGAACGCGTGCAGCATTTGCGCGACGCCGGCTACAACGTGTTCAAGATTCCTTCGTCGGCTATATATGTGGACCTGTTGACCGACAGCGGCACCGGTGCCATGAGCGACATGCAATGGGCCGCCCTGATGACCGGTGATGAAGCCTACGCCTACAGCAAGAGCTTCGCGGAATTTGAAGAGAGCATCCGGAAAATTTTTGGTTACAAGCACGTGATCCCCACGCACCAGGGCCGGGCCGCCGAAGGCCTGTTGTTCGCCACGACCCTCAAAGAGGGCTCGGTCGTGCCCAACAACATTCACTTCGACACCACCCGGGCGAACGTCGAGCATCAGGGCGCCATCGCCCTCGATTGCATCGCCGACGCCGGCCTGGATCCGACTCTCGTTGCCCCCTTCAAGGGCGACATGTCGTTGGAGAAATTGGCGGCCGCTTTTGAAAAATACGGCACCGAACGCATTCCCTTCGTGATGATCACCATCACCAATAACAGCGGCGGCGGCCAGCCGGTGAGCCTGGGCAATGTGCGCGAAGTCTCGGCCTTCTGTGCGAAAATGGGAGTGCCCCTGATTTTTGATGCCTGCCGCTTCGCCGAAAACGCGTGGTTCATCCAGCAACGCGAAGAAGGCTGCGCCGACAAGACCATCATGGAGATCTGCAACGAGATGTTTGCCCTCGGCGAAGGCTGCACCATGAGCGCCAAGAAGGATGGTCTGGTGAACATCGGCGGCTTCCTGTGCCTCAATGACGATGCCATGGCCCAGAATGCCATCAACCTGCTCATCCTGAGGGAAGGCTTTCCCACCTACGGCGGGCTGGCCGGTCGCGACCTGGCGGCCGTGGCCCAGGGTCTGCGCGAGGTCATGGATCCGGACTATCTGGCCTACCGCATCGGACAGGTGGCCCGCCTGGGTGCTCGCCTGGACGAACTCGGTGTGCCGTACCTGCGCCCGACCGGTGGGCACGCCGTCTACATCGACGCCATGGCCGCGTTGCCGCACATTCCCCAAGACCAATTCCCGGCGCAGGTTTTTACCGCCGCTTTGTATCTCGAAGGGGGCGTGCGGGGAGTGGAAATCGGCAGCCTGATGTTCGAGCACCGCGACCCCGACACGGGCGAGATGGTGCATCCGGCCATGGAATTGGTGCGCCTGGCGATACCGCGGCGGGTCTACACCCACACCCAACTGGACTACGTGGCCGAAAGTTGCGCCCGGGTCATGGAGATGGGCGAGCGTTTGCGCGGCTTGGAAGTGACCTGGGAGCCGCCCAGCCTGCGGCATTTTACCGCCCAGTTGCGCCCCATCGGTGGTGGCCGCATGGTCGCCGAGGCCTAGCGTGGCCGCTGGCGACACCGTGCTGCAGACCGAAGGTCTGCCGGCTCCGTTGTGGAAGGTGGTGGAGCCCCGTCTGGCCGCAACCCTGGTGGCTCTCAAAATGGAAGAGGCCTTTGGCACCGTGCGCCTCAGCGGCGACGACCTGCCCGGCGATGAAGAAGCCTGGTACACTATCGTGCCGGCCACAGCCGAGGCCCCGGGCCCGGTCCTGAATCTGACCTGCCATCCGGATGCCTTTTGCCGACATCGCCCCCTGAAGAGCACCGTGTACCCGGCGCAGGAGATCTGGAAGCAGATGGCGGCACCGTTGGCCGAACCTTTTTTGGATCCGGCCGAATTTTCGGCCGAGCGAACGGAAGTTTTTCTGCATCACCACCTGCTGACTGTATCTGACATCCGGCGGGGCAAGCTGGTGGCAACGGACATTCCATCCCACTTGACCGAAGCCTTTGCTTCGGCCTGGGCCGTGGCGGTTGATGGGCAGCTCTATCGGCGGCATTTGCCGGGCTACCCCATGGCCGAACGGCGGGGGCGTTTTTCGCGTTTGTTCAGTGCGGCGGGCATTATGCTGCCGGACCACTGGCAGATTTTTCAGGCCCTGTGGGACGGGGGTCTCGAAGGGCAAAAGGCCGTTTTGGGCGTCGCGCGACAGTTGCCACGCCTGTAGTGGCGGCGATTGGCCCGCCAATCGCTTTCAGGTCCGGATTGCATTTGCTTTTTTTGTCGCAGTACCCCAATTTCATGGGGCTGAAGGCATTTGTTGACGGCGCCGTTTTTCGGCTCTAGGATGGCCTTGATAATCAGTGTGTTGACCAGACACATTCTGCGCATCCCCGGTGAAACCACCGGAACGGCTGCGGTATCCGTTTTTACCCGAT
>CAZLUL010000207.1:0-6889 GCA_964562635.1 uncultured Fibrobacteraceae bacterium
GGTTCAAAAATGTCCTCGCCAAGGCGCTGCGGATTATTTTTGAACCCCCTGTGTGAGGGGTCTACTGTGTGGACGAAGGCGCCCTTACTTAACCAAGGTCATCTTTTTTTGTTGCACCAGTTCGCCAGCCGTCAGGCGGTACAGGTACACGCCGGAAGCGGACTGACGTCCCGTATTGTCGCGACCGTCCCACACCCTGGTGTGCTGGCCGGCGACAGCTTGACCATCAAGCAGGGTGCGCACGAGGTGCCCGCGGGCATCGTACACCTGCAGCTTGGCCTGACCGCTGCGCGGCAGATTGAAGCTGATGGTCGTCGACGGGTTGAACGGGTTGGGATAGTTCTGCGCCAGGGAAACGACCCGTGGCGTATCACCCACGGCCGTAACCGTGGTCCCGGTGACTTGGATATTGTCCACAGCCCAGCCCCAACTGGTGACCACCGAGTCAGAAATCAGCCGCCAGCGCAACAGGACCGTATCACCCGAGGTGAACGTATCGTTCAGGGAGATGGTCCGGGTGCGGTACAACGAGTCGTCGACATTGGAACCGAAGTTGTAGGCCGTCAACCAGTCGGCGTCATCGCCGGCATCCCAGCCGGGAGCCAGTGCCTGCCAGATCACACCGTCGGACGATCCTTCGACCACGACATAGTCCCAGAAATCCGAATCACCAAAGACGGACCCCGGCTCGCCCGGTTCCATGATGGCGATTTCGTCAAAGGTCAGGTCCGAGTTGTTCGTCACGATGATTGGCACCATCAGCGCCGAGGTGTACACGGCGTTGTCGGCGTAATCATGGGTCGAATGCAGGGCCGCCGAAGCAAACCCGGAAGGTGTGCTCCAGGTGAAGCCGCTGTTGTTCAGGGGCAGGTCGCCACTGTTGTCCAGCGTATTGAGGTAATTGGTGGCCGGAGCGGCCATGGGGAAAACATCAGCCGTCTTGATGGTCGAATCGTAACTGTTGCCGTCCTTGAACGAACGGGCAAAAGCCGTCACGGTCGTCGACGCCAGGACCGGCACCGTAATGGTTTCCTGATCCAGAGGGGTATTGGCGGGCAGGGTCTGAATCAGCGCGCCATCGACCCAGACCTGGGTCGAATCGTAAGCCGCCCGCAGGTTGAACAGCAGGTCCAGATCGCCACCGGGCAGCTGAGCCATGGACTCAAACAACGGGTTGAAGACCTGGCCATCGACCAGCTCGGGCACCGTCGTGGTCCACACGCCGCGGCCATGGGTGCCGACAAGGATCTCATCCTCGACCGCACTCAGGAACCAGATCCCCACCGCAGGCAGGCCATTGTTGGCCAGGGCCCAGGTCGCGCCACCATCGAGGCTCTCGACCAGGCCGATTTCCGTACCGGCCCAGATGTGCTGCGGATCATTGGGCCACACCAGCAGGTCATAGACCGCAACATCGGGGAAACCGTTGGTGCTGACGGTGCCGGTGCCAAAGCCCGAGATATCCGTCCAGGTCGCACCCAAATCAGTGGTCTTGAGAATCTTGGGACGTTCAGCGAACGAGAACAGGGTGTAGGCCGTGTTCGGTTCGGTCGGATGGGTCGTCAGGCCGGAAATGCCGCCCATGCCCACATCGGTATAGTCCGTCGAAGCGTTGAAGGTCACGCCGGCATCGGTCGAGACCATGATGTGGACGGTGCCATCCATGCGCGAACCGGCCCAGACATGATCCGGGTTGGCGTTGGAAACCGCCACGCTGTGGAACGAGCTGATGCTGCCCCAGTCATTGGCATCGATGGCCGACAGTGTCCAGCTGGCGCCGAAGTTCGTCGAGCGCCAGACACCCCGGGACCCCACGGCGAACACATCGTCCGGACGTTTCCAGCTCTTGCCGATCTTGGTGATGAACGGCGCATAACCGGCGCTGGTATCGCTCATGCCCGCGGTGGCCGAAGACCAGCTCACGCCGCCATCAAGCGAACGCTGCAGGCCATTGTACTGGAAACCACCCATGAGTTTCTGGGGGTCATCAAAGTGCCAGCTTGTCTCGTAGCCATCGCCACCGATGCGGAAATCCCAAAGATCGTTGGCGCCCGGATCGAGAGGCGACTGCCAGGTTCCGTTGTCCTGCATACCACCGACATAGGCGCTGGCGCCGGGACGTTTGTCCACCCCGTAGAACTGGGAAGTGACCATGCCGTTGCCCGGAATCGTGAACCCGGTCACACCACTGGCGGTGCGCGTCACACCACCGTCGTTGGTGCCCAACAGGTACCAGCCGCCGCCCGAAGGCTCGACGATGGCCAACATGTGGTGATCCGGATGGGGGAAGCCGTAGCTGGCCAGCGGCGTCGAGCTGTAGGTGCTGTTCAGGATGTTGATGTCCAGCTGATAGAGCTGGAGTCCGCCCACATAGACAATGGCCGGATCGGTCGGATGACAGATGATCGTATTGTCGTACCAACCCTGGCCACCGAGCCAGGTGTCGGTGCCCCCGGTATTGCCCATGTCAATCCAGGTCGAGCCGCCGTTCAGCGAAACAAAGAGTTTCGAGGATGACGCCCCTTCGGCCGAAATGTACAGCAGGCTGGGATTCGTCGGCGAAATCGCCATCTCGAAACGGCCCGACAGGTCGCTGATACCGGCGTTGATGTAGTTCCAGTTCAGGCCCGCATCGGTGCTCTTGAGAATACCAGTCTCATGCACGGTGGCGTACTGGATGTTGAAGTTGGTCGGATCAGCAATCAGCTGCTGGATCCGGGCCCCGCTGAATCCGCCGCCATTGACTTCGACATGGACCTCGGTCCAGCTCACACCGCCATCGGTGGAACGGAAGATGTGGGTCGTCGGGGTCAGGCTCGACTTGTACCGGCCCACCGTGGTCGAAACCAGAACCAGGTTCGCGTCCGTCGGAGAAACGATGATGCGCGAGACGTTGTTGAAGCGCGGGTCATCCACCGTGCTGGCCACTGGGCTCCAGCTGGCGCCCTTGTCCGTGCTCTTCAACATGCCGTTGCCATTGAGCGTATCGACATTGAAGTAGCTTTCGCCCGTACCTGCATAGAGCACGCTCGTATTGGACGGCGCCATGGCCAGCGACTGCATGGCCAGCAAGGGCTGGTCATCCATCAACGGGATCCAGGTGGTGCCGGCATCGGCTGTGTACCACACGCCGCCACCCACGCTGGCGATGAACCAGGTGTCGCCCGACGGATCATCGGGGTCCACGACGATGGCGCGGGCCCGGCCGGGAACATTGCCCGGTCCGCGGGATTGCCAGGTCAGGGCCTTGTTCTGGGGCGAAGGAAATTTGCGGGCCTTTTCGACTTCACGGAAAAGGTAACCCGGCTTGTATTCGGGGAAGGTTCGATCAGCCGGCACCCGCATCTCGTGCAGGAGTCGGGCGAACTCTTCGGGATAGCCCATGACGGGCTCTTCGGCGCGCCAATTGTCGAGTTTGGCCAGCTTGGATTCCAGTTTGAAGGCCAATCCGGAGCCAGGAGTGGCGTGGGCCAGGGATTTTTCCAACTGGGCCTTCTCGGCCTGGTACCAGGCACTGTCCTGCCGATTGTCTTCGGATGTCGAATCATCCCGTGTCACCAAGCCCAACAGGGCGGTGGCGGACACCAGGATCACAGCGAGTGTGAACACGAGTCTTTTCATGAATCAAACCTCTAAAGCCGGGCGAACGGCAGGCAGATCGTCCCAGGGAAAAGACGATGGTGGGCAAAACAGAGCTATCTCTATAAATTTCGGGTATTTCCTGCATTTTGGCAAGCCCTAGAGAAGTCTGTTCTTATCCGGTTATACCGCACTGGTATCGTCCGATATCGAAAGTGCATGTCACCAAACAGAAAAAACCCGGATCAGCTGTCATAGAGACGGCAAAATCCGGGTTCTCTTTTTAGGCCAGGTACGGCCGGGAACTACTCCCCGCCCGCAGCCTCAGCTTCAGCTTCCATCTCAGCAGCCATCGCGGCAGCGGCCACGGCCGCCAACTCGTGCTCATGGATACCGTCGATGATGCGCTCGTCTTCTTCGGCCGGCTCTTCAACAGCCAGGTTCTTGAACTCGCCCAGGCCCGTACCAGCGGAGATGAGGTGACCCATGATCACGTTCTCCTTCAGGCTGCGCAGTTCATCACGCTTGCTGCGCGTCGCCGCATCGGTCAGGACACGAGTGGTCTCCTGGAACGAAGCCGCACTGATGAAGCTGTCGGTCGTCAGACTGGCCTTGGTGATCCCCAGCAGCAACGGCTCGAAAGTCGCCATCTCCAGCTCCGGCTCGCCATTGGCCCGCAGCGCCATGTTCTTCTTGGCGTTGGCGCGGTTGATATCTTCAACTTCCCGCTTCGTCACCTGCTCGTCCTCGAGGAACTGCGTATCACCGGGATTGAGGATCATGACCTTGCGCAACATCCGCGAGACAATGATCTCGATGTGCTTGTCATTGATCTTCACACCCTGCAGGCGGTAAACCTCCTGCACGGCATTCACCAGGTACTTCTGCACCTCGCCCACACCCTTGATGGACAGGATGTCCATCGGGTTGATCGGACCCTCGGTCAGACGGTCGCCGGCCAGAACATGCTCGCCTTCGTAGGTCCGCACGTGCTTGCCGTGGGGAATGGTGTATTCCTTCTCCACGCCGCCCTCGCCGACCACGGCCACTTTGCGCTGACCACGAGTCGTGCCGCGGAATTCGACCACACCGTCAAGCTCGGTCACCGTAGCGGTGTCGCGAGGTTTGCGGGCCTCGAAGAGTTCGGCCACCCGCGGCAGACCACCGGTAATATCGCCGGACTGGGCGACTTCACGGGGGATCTTGGCCAACTGGGTACCAGCCGGAACTTTCTCGCCATCGGTCACCAGCAGGAAAGCGCCGGTGGGCAGGATGTATTCGGAGACCTTCTTGCCCGTCTTCGCATTGACGATCTGGATCGCCGGATGCACGCTCTTGTCGGCGCTTTCGACGATCACCGGCTGCTTCATCTTGGTCTTTTCATCGAGGTCTACGCTCAGCGTCAAACCTTCGATGATGCCGCTGAAGGCCACGATACCTTCGCCCTCACTGAGGATGAAGTCGGCGAACGGATCCCATTCGAAGATGGCGTCACCCACGGTGACATCTTTGCCGTTCTTGACCAGGACGATGGCGCCATAGGGCAGCGTCATCTGCGAGCGGGTGATGCCGGAATCCAGCAGCAGGCTGATCTCACCCTTACGCCCGATCGAGATCATTTGCTTGTCGGCATTCTTGACCAGTTTGACCTGGTCGTTGAAGACAATCTTGCCGTTGGCGGCCGCCTTCTTGGTCGTCTGCTCAACAATACGGCTGGCCGTACCACCGATATGGAAGGTCCGCAGCGTCAACTGGGTACCGGGCTCACCAATGGACTGGGCGGCCATCACACCGACCGGCTCGCCGATATCCACCAGTTTGTGCTCGGACAGGTTGTAGCCGTAGCAAAGGGCGCAAATGCCGCGTTTGTTCTCGCAGGTCAGCACCGACCGCATCAGCACACTCTGAATACCCGACTCCTCGATCGCCGTCGCCAGGGCAACGTCGATCACGGCACCGGCGTCGGCAATCACCGTGCCGTTGCCGTCAATCACGTCTTCGGCCGAGGTCCGGCCAATGATGCGCTCGCTGAGCGACTCGATGGTCTTTTCGCCCTCTTTCAGGGACTCGATCTCGACCCCGCGCAGGGTGCCGCAATCGTGAGTCGTCACCACGATATCCTGCGCCACATCGACCAGGCGACGGGTCAGGTAACCGGCGTCGGCGGTCTTGAGGGCCGTATCGGCCAGACCCTTGCGAGCACCGTGAGTCGAGATGAAGTACTCGAGCATGGTCAGACCCTCGCGGAAGTTCGCGATAATCGGCTGCTCGATAATTTCACCAAAACCACCGGTGATCTTCTTCTGCGGCTTGGCCATCAGGCCACGCATACCGGCCAGCTGCTTGATCTGATCAGCCGAACCACGGGCACCCGAGGCGTTCATCATGTACACCGCATTGAAGCCCTGGTCGTCGGTCGCCAGATGTTCGAACATCCGGTCTCGGACCTCGTTGGTCACCTGGGTCCACTTATCAATGACCTTGTTGTAACGCTCGCGGTTGGTGATGACACCATCGCGATGGTCACGCACATAGCCGTCGACGATCTTCTGGGCCGCGGTGATGATGTCCTTCTTTTCCGGCGGGATGATGATGTCATCAATACCAATGGAAATGCCACCTTCGGTCGCGTGGTGGAAGCCCAGCTCCTTCAGGCGGTCCAGGAAATTCATGCAGGCGGTCATGCCCAGCTTGGCATGCACTTCCGAAACGATATTCGAGAGGTCCTTCTTGTTCAGGGCCTTGTTCACGAAATCGATCTTGTCGGAAAGCACGTCATTGAAGAGCACGCGCCCAATGGTCGTCGTGATCGTGCCACGGTCGCCGCCGAAGCGGATATTGACCATGGCGTGTTTCGCGATGATTCCCGCCTCGTAGGCCGCGTGGGCATCGGCTGCATCGGCAAAGGACTTGCCTTCACCCTTGTCCCCGGGCCGGTCGAGAGTCAGGTAATAGCAACCGAGGACCATATCTTGGCTCGGCGAAGCCACCGGCTCGCCACTGGCCGGCGACAGGATGTTCAGCGGCGAAAGCATCAGCAGGCGCGCTTCCAACTGGGCCTCGTAGCCCAGCGGCACGTGCACCGCCATCTGATCACCGTCAAAATCGGCGTTGAAGGCGGTACAGACCAGCGGGTGCACCCGGATGGCCTTGCCCTCAATCAGCACCGGTTCAAAAGCCTGAATACCCAGGCGATGCAGGGTCGGCGCACGGTTCAGCAGCACCGGATGGTCCTTGATGATCTCTTCGAGAATATCCCAGACCTCGGGGCGCTCCTGCTCGACCAGCTTCTTGGCGCTCTTGACGGTCT
>CAZLUL010000208.1:0-6888 GCA_964562635.1 uncultured Fibrobacteraceae bacterium
AGCCTACTGGCTGATGAATGGAACCCCGTTGCTCTTTGAGTGACGGGGTTTTTGTTTGTGGGGTGGTTTGGCTGGTTTTGTAGGTTTTCAGAACGACATGATATCTCCTCCTTTTTGTGACCCGTGTCCGGGTCGAAAGGGGGGAAGTGCCACTCAGTTTTACTGCCAGAAGGCGGACATGTTGTTTGATCTACATTGCTTGCTCCAGATCAAGGTTGTGGTGAATGGCCAACCACGAACTCCGTAGGCACTCGTTATCGAATCAACACCATCCGCCGCGACGCCACAAAATCCCCGGCGACGAGGCGATAGAAATAGACGCCTGAAGGCGCCTCACCGCCGGCATCGGCCAGGCCCCGCCAAACGGCCCGATGCTGGCCAGCTGAAATTTTCTCTCCGCGCATAAGTCGTGCGACTCGCCGCCCCTTCACATCAAAAACCGTCAGATCGACCATGGCGTCCTGCGCCAAGCTGAATGCAATAGTCGTGGCGGGATTGAACGGATTTGGCTGAGCTGCTTGCAGGCTGTTGATCAGGCGCGGCGCCGGTTCCACCGCCGAAACGCCATAAACCGACTCTTCAATCTGCACGCGCTGATTGACCGGCACGTCCCTCTGCGCGTCGCTGTGAAACGACCCGTTGGGCAAACGGAATGGCCAGTGCACGGTGACACGATCGACCACCGTCGCCGTGCCCAGACCGAAGTGCTGCACCAAAGGCCCGTGGCCGGTGCCTGATTCGCCACCGCCGACGTAGCGCTGCTGCACCACGCCGCCGGCCTCCACTTCGATCACGGCGCCGATGGCTCCCAGATTCGACTGGTGACCCCAGTGGTGCCCGGTCGCCTCAACCTGCAACCAGTTGTTTTGAGAGTCCAGGTTATTGCGGACCAGGCGATTGAGAACATAGGGGCTGCTGACGTAGAGATCGAGGTCCCCGTCACGGTCGATATCAAGCCAGGAAACGCCGCTATCGCGCAGATCGGCGCTCAGGGTCGTGTCCTCGACTGCCTGCCACAGGCCGCCGCCGTCGTTGTGCCACATCACGTTGGGACCGTCAAGGTTGGCTTCGTACAGGTCCAGGCGCCCATCGTTGTCAAAATCCAGCCAGGTGCAGGCAGAGGTGCTGTCGCCCGTGGCCTGGACCAACGGGGTCTGGACAAACTCACCTTCGCCCCGGTTTTCGTAGAGCATGTTGTCGCTGCCGACACAAGCCAGAACGAAGTCGAAGTCGCCGTCGTTGTCAAAATCGGCCCAGGCGCAGTCGCGGCCTTCGGTCGCCGCAGGCAAAGTCGTGGCGCTGAATCGTCGCGGCTCGCCCTGCGTGGCGATGACAAGGCCCCCATCGTTGGCGACGAAAGCGAGATCCGGGTCGCGGTCGCCGTCCAGGTCGCACCAGGCGTTGCCCAGGGTTCCCGCAGGATTGCTGAGACTGTAGGGAAACAGATCGTTCAAACCGAAGCGGCCGTCGAGAAGTTTGTTTTCGCCGGCACCGTTGGTGACGAAGATTTCCAGCCAACCGTCCAGATCGGTGTCGACCATCTCGGCGTCCGTTGTGGCGATGACTCCGCCTTCTTCCATCGGCCAGGGCATCAAATCATAGTTCCACTCAGGCCCGAGGTTGGAATAGAGCCAATCGCCAGCGGCTTCATTGGTGACGTAGATATCCAGATCACCGTCCTGGTTGTAGTCCCCGGGGACGCAATCGCTCATGCCCGGGGATCCCGTCGTGTTGAACAACCGCATCGGGGCGGATGTGAATATCGAAACGCCACTGATCAAGGCATTGGCCGTGCCCACGCCCAGGCTCACCAGAAACAGGTCATCAAAACCATCGTGATTGAAGTCGCCCCAGGTGTGGGCCAAGCTGTTGGTTTCGATGTAGGCTCCGGAGCCGACCACTTGCCAGGCGCCCTCGGGCGGAACGATGACCCCGGGGTTACGGGACGGATCATACGGGGCCAACGCGAAGGTGTTGTTCAAGTCTTCGCTGGTCTCGTCGCGCCCGAAAACGCCATTGCTGCCCGTCGCTGTCTGATTGCCTTCGGTAGCGTCGATCCGCTGATAGGAAAATCCAAAATCCGCCTGGGTCTGGAACGTCAGATTCAACTGATCAGCAACCGAAGTTTCGGGCAGATAACTGTGCGTCCCAACGGTGACCCCGGTCTTGCTGAAGAAAAAGCTGGTCGTGGTCGACGAAGGATCTTTCCAGGTGAAGAGATCGATGTCGGTCACGTCGTCGCTGAGGCCATCCCAATAGTAGAGCATGACCAGTTCGGCACCATTGGTCAACGTTGGGACCGAGGGGTTGGCCCCGGTCCGGTTGACGATACTGTTGTTGATCTCATCGCCAAAGATCCAACGCATATCCGGTACGGCGTCCGGTAAGCCGCCATCTTCCCAGAGCTCTATATCGGGCGGGAAGCCAAAAGCGTCGGTGAACCGTTGGGAGCCCGCTATCGAAACCACGATCGTATCACCGGCGGCGAGGGTGAACCCGGCCGGAAACTGAGCGTGCCAGTCGTTGAAAACGCCGCCGCCAATGGCGAACGCCGTGGGATCGCCCTCAGTGATACGCCAATACACTTGGTTGCTCGGAGTGTAAATAGCATCGGTCAGGTAATACTTGCTCAGATCCACCGCATCATCATTGAGGTTGGCGATCTCCACATACTCCTGGTCCGTGCCGATGGTGCTCACTTCGGTGATCAACAGCTTGGCCGGCCAATCCGCTGGATCCGGCGGTTCACTGACTATCCAGCCCTCACTGAAGGTGGGAGCGCCCGCGGGCCAGATTGCCGTTCCACCGGCAGCGTTGGTCGCCAAGGCGTACCAAGTGACCGCCGCACCTGCGGCTTCAGAAGCCGTGATGACCTGCCAACTGCCGCTTCCCCAATCGTTTCCGGCCAATACCTCCGGCACGCCGCCATCAACGGAATAGATGAAGTCCACACCGGTCAGAGGAGTCTCGGAAACGACGTCTACGGAAAGGACGACATCTTCGTCCTCTGTCGGAGTGGTCGGCACATGCGAACCACCTAGAAAAATTGGCGCCGTCACATGGTGCGTCGTCGGCGCTTGGGGCGGGTTCTGCGTCGCGGCGATCTGCCAGGTCGTACCCAGGTTCTCGCTGGTCTCGTCGTGCCCCGTCAGGCCATTGCCACCGCTGATGGCCTCGGTGCCTTCGTCGGCGCTGAGGCGAGCGTAGGCCTGGCCGAAATTCTGCTCGGTCGTTGCCACAGGCTGCTGGCTGGCCGGGGCCGTATCGTCGAGATAGGTGCTTGCACCGACGGTCACACCACTCTTGTCAAAGAGGACATCCGCGCTGGTGCCCCAGAACATGATGTCGAGATCGGCCACGAGATCGGTGCTGCCGTCCCAGGTGTAGAGAATCAAGCTCTCTGCGCCGTCGCCAAGCGTCGGCAGCAGGGCGGCCTCTTGCTCACGCAGAGGATCCCCCCGGTGCACCGAGCCCGGAAAGACGGCCACCATCTCAGGCACCGTATCGGGCACGAATCCGTCTTCGTACAATTCGAGATCCGGCAACCGGCCGTAGGCCTCGAAGTACTTCTCGCTGCCATTGACCGAGATGGATAGGGTGTCGCCGGCCGAAAGGACATAACCCGCTGGAAAGCGCACATGAAAATCGTTGAAAAACCCGCCGCCGATCGAGTTCGCATCGTGGGTGCCGTCTGCAATCTTCCAGTAGAGAATCCCGGTGGGGGAATAAGTGGCATCGGTCAGATAGACATCGCTCAAGTCGACATCAGTGGCCGTTGGATTCGCCACCTCGATGAATTCACTGCCCAGGCGGATCTCGCCTAGCGGGCGCGACTTGGTCACCACTTCGGTGATGATGGCGTGGTCGGCGGTGGCGGCAACACCGAGCGTGGCCGCACAGATCAGGGAAAAGCTCGCAGTCAAAATCAGGAATCGGGAACGGATTGGAAAAGGTGACCGGCTCATGATTTTCCCCTTTGGTCCCCAACATGAAGCGGTGCGAGTGACGATAATCGCAGGTCATACCGGAGGTGTATCGCATGGTCAGACGGCCCAACGGTGGGCCGATTCATTATAGCGGACTACATGAGAATTTGATATCAATATGGTCCTGATAGCCCATCGCCCCTGTGCCTACCAAATAATCAATCCGGCTCATTTCTGGACACGACATGCTGGGCCAAATCGTTAGTTTCCAGCCGTGCCAAAAGTGGTATAAAATGGCCCAGAAAGCGCGATCCCGGCGCCGGGATCTGGGTTTCTTGATTTGACGCTCCAGGATCAGGATCTGCTGACGCAGAGGGAGCTGATAATGAGGTAAAGCATTGAATGGTTATCGGTTATTTGATTATTTTCTTCACAATAAAGACTGTAATATACCTTGCAAAACTAAAGAGTCTGTTTAATAATACATAGATGAAACGCGCTTACGAAACTCTTCTGAGGGAATACCTGACCCAATTCCCCTGTGTGGCACTCATTGGGCCCCGCCAGTGCGGCAAAACCACTCTCTTGACCTCCCTGGATGAATCCTGGCGTGTATTTGACTTGGAACGCGGGGCGGATTTTCAAGCAGTGACTGATGACCCCGATCTTTTTTTGAGTTTGCATCCCGGGAATATCGCCATAGATGAGGCCCAGACTCACCCGGCTTTGTTTCCTTCCTTGCGGGTGGCAATCGACAGTGACCGGCAGAAGGTGGGTCGGTTTATCATCACGGGTTCCAGTTCACCAGAGCTGACTCGGTCGATTACGGAATCCTTGGCCGGCCGCGTAGGCATTATTGAGATGTCCCCGTTGAGCTGGTCAGAGGTTTATCCTGCGGAAGAATCAGGGCTTGTTGATCTGCTGCTGGACCACGCCAATAAGGTTGAGGATTTGATCACCAAGGGAACAGCCAGAGCAGACCTGAAGTCCCTTACCGACTACTGGTTCAAAGGCGGGTATCCGGAACCATGGGTAAGGAACGACAACCGGTTTCGGGAACTCTGGCTGGATCAGTATATAAAGGCCTACGTGTTGCGCGATGTTGCCCGCCTTTTTCCCGGCCTGAACCAGGACAAGTTTCGGGTTTTCGCAAGAATGCTTGGTGGCCTGTCGGGGCAGACTGTGAACCAGGCTGAGGTTGCTCGGGCGCTAGGCGTTTCACCGCCTACGGTCCGGGATTATTTTGAGATCGCTCAGGGATCGTTTCTCTGGCGACAGTTGCCTCCGTTTATCCGAAATGTCACCAAGCGGGTGGTCAAACACCCGAAGGGCTATCTCCGCGATAGTGGGTTGGCGCATCATGCGATGAGAGTTCCTGATGTCACCGCTCTGTTGTCTCATCCCCAGGCCGGGGCATTTTGGGAGGGTATGGTGGTCGAAGAAATTTGCCGCCAGCTGGAGCAGCGTGGAGTTGGTTTTGATGCCTTCCACTATCGGGTAAGTGGGGGGGCGGAAGTGGATCTTGTTTTGGAAGGAAATTTTGGTTTGATTGCCGTGGAGATCAAACTGGGGCAAAGGGTGCGCCTGCAGTCATTGCGCGGCTTGCGGGATTTCGTCAAGGATCACGACTGTCGCTTTGGCCTTGTGCTTAGCAATGAGGAGCAGCCACGAATGATAGACCATAAGGTGGTTGGTATTCCGGTTCGGTTTTTGTAGGTTCTGGTTCTAACTTGATCGAAAATGCAAAAGCCACTATTTCGCAGAGGATGGTCCACGATTTCTGCTGAACAAAAACGTTTAAGCGAGGCTCGGGATCAGGGCATTTCCTGGAAGAAATGGGGGCCCTACCTGAGCGAACGCCAGTGGGGCACGGTCCGCGAAGACTATGGAATTGACGGCAACGCCTGGGACCACTTTCCTCACAGCCAATCAGTGGCGCGTGCTTACCGATCCGGTGAAGATGGCCTCGCCGGCATTTCCGACGACCGGCAGCTGCTGTGCTTTTCGGTGGCGGTGTGGAATGGGGCCGACCCGGTGCTCAAGGAGCGGCTTTTCGGATTGTCCAACGGCCAGGGCAACCACGGCGAAGACGGCAAGGAATACTACTTTTACCTGGACAGTACCCCGACGCATTCCTATTTGAAGTTTCTCTACAAGTATCCTCAGGTTGCTTTTCCATACGCTGACCTGTTGGATACCAACGCGGCGCGCGGTTACAACGATCCTGAGTACGAGCTGCTGGACACCGGTGCCTTTGACGACGATCGCTATTTCGACGTCCAGGTCGAGTACGCCAAGGCCGGAACCGAAGACATACTCATCAGGATCAGCGTTACGAACCGGGGCCCGTCTGCGGCCTCGATCCGCGTCCTGCCAACCCTCTGGTACCGCAACGTCTGGTCCTGGGAAGAGGGTTCGGTGAAGCCCCTGCTGGCAGCTGATGACGACGTGGGGTCGGTTCGGGCCACCGGCTCGGAGGCGGGCGATTTTCACCTGTATTGCGAAGGCTCGCCAAAATTGCTGTTCACCGAGAACGAGACAAATCACCAGGTTCTTACCGGAGGTACCAACGCCTCCCCATACACCAAGGATGGCATCAACCGGTTCGTGGTCCACGGCGAGCAAGAGGCCGTCAATAGCGACCGGACCGGGACCAAGGCCGCCGCTGACTATGAACTCACGGTTCCCGCCGGAGGGACCGAGGTGCTCCGCTTGCGCCTGACAACGGAAACCCTTGCGACCGCCTTCGGTTCGGATTTTGATTCGTCCTTTGCCACCCGGCAGGAAGAGGCGGACGAGTTTTACGACGCCCTGGCTCCGGCGGGCCTGAACGAGGACGAGCGCCGGGTCATGCGCCAGGCCCTGGCCGGTATGTTGTGGTCCAAGCAATACTACGAGTACGACGTGAAACGGTGGCTGGCCGACCGCGAAGGCGTGGAGCATCCGCGCAATCGCGACTGGG
>CAZLUL010000209.1:0-6877 GCA_964562635.1 uncultured Fibrobacteraceae bacterium
GCTCTGCAAAGAGACCCACGAGAACGTGATCCGCTTTGCCCCACCGCTGACGATCAGCAAAAAAGAGCTGAACATGGCGCTGCGCAAGGTCAACAAGGTGTTCAAGAAGCTGGGTTGATTGACGCCGTTCTGAAAAAGCGAAGGCCCGGCACCATGTGGTTGCCGGGCCTTTTTTTTGGGGGGAGGCATCAGATTTTCAGATCAGCCGCTTTTCTCATTTCATACAACTCTGACTCAAGATCCCGCACATAGGTCCGGTGCAGCGCCAGCGAATCGACCAGGCCTTCACCTTTTTCCAAAACTGAAAACGACTGGTGCCCGCCCAGCCCCCGCGGTTCGGTGCGCACGATCTTGAAGAATTGCCCGACCATGCGTTCCCAGGCCTCGGTCTCGTAATAGGTGCCCAATCCGGTTGACCCTTCGGCACCCTCACCGAGGGTCGTGTGACCGGTGAAGGTCAGGTTCACGCCCAACTGTTGGCATTTTTCGTCAAACAAGGTCTTGTCGTGGTAGGTCACGAGAGCGCGGCCACCCGGCGCCAGCACCCGGTTCAGTTCCCACAACCAGTATTCCGCCGTGTGGTCCAGGTGGGTGAAAACCGAGATCACGTAGGCTGCATCGACACTGTTGTCGGGAATGTCGGCGGTGGTGTAGACAAGCTGGGTATCGGCCACGGCGCTGACGCCTTCGAGGCTGGTCAGCATCATCGGGTCAACGTCGAAGCCAATGAACTGGGCGGCCGGCAGCTTTTGTGACAGTGGCCACAAAACGCGGCCCAACCCGACGCCAAAATCCAATATCGTGCGGGCACCAGCGATGCCGTCGAGGCTGTCCAGGATCTTGTTGGCGATTGTCCGCCCCATCTTCAGCAAATGTTCGGCCTCGGCAGCGCCATTGACCTTCAATTTGGCGTGCTCGGGCATCGTGCTCACGGCAGCCTGAAATTCCTGGTCGGCGGCCGCAACCTCCTCCGCGATGAGATTGGCGGTAGCCAGGACTTCAGGATCGTCACCGCACTGTTCCAGATAGGCCCGGCACACTTCGAGACCACGGCGCAACAACCGCGGACAGGTGCGGGCCAGGTCCGCGTAGTTCAAGACAAAAAGGCGCAGGTCTCCGCCGAGCTGCAGAGCCGCTTCGAGAGCTTCGATCGCACCGTTGGTATTGCCGGTTTGAAAACGCGCAATGGCCAGATTGTTGGCATATTGGCCGTGATTCGGGTCCTGCCTCGCCGCCAGTTCCAGATAGTCCAAAATTTCGGCGCCCCGGCCGGATTCCAGCAGCTTTTCACTCAGTTCGTTGATTTCAGCGGCTATCGGCTGTTTTTGAACCAGCATGGTGAAAATCCCCCGTTAGAGATGGTAGCTGCGGCCTCGGCCAGAACCTCGCAGCAGATTCTGAAGGAATGTTTTGCACGGACCGTGCCAATTGGGCCCGATTGGGAGCCAGGGCGCTGGATCAGCGGGATTGGGACTGATCCAGAGGGCGCCATTGTCCTGAATTCTGGCCCCAGTTCACAAAATGTGGGGAGATTTGCTCCAGTCGCCAAACACCCCTCACATAGTTGACCCTCGAATAGTTCGATTTATCCCGTGGAGGCCGTTTCATGTCCCGCAAACTGATTGCTGTTTTTGTGCTTTGTCTACTGGGCCAGGCTGCGCCCGCAACCGCCCAGGCCGACATATTCTGGGTCAGTCCCGCCATTATCGATGTCGACGAGGGGGTGGGGTCCGTCTTTATTGAAATCGCTGTGGGCGGTTCATCTGAAGGGGCCATCAATGCCATGGTCGGCGTGGCGGGCGGCTCGACCGCTACCGCTGGCGTGGACTTCACCGGCGGCGCGGCCTCCATCAACTGGGCTCCGGGCCTCAGCAGCGCCGTCACCCTGGAAGTGGTGATCATCGATGACGGCGAATTGGAAACGCAGGAAATCATCCTGATCGAGATTTATGATTTTTCTGGGGCCCCGATATTCGGCCGCTCCACCGTGCAGATCAACATCAACGACAACGACGGGGTCATTGATCTGCCCACGGTCGCCCTGTATGGCAACCTGACGTCAATCACCGAAGTGCGGGACCTGTTTTGTTACGATGAACAGAATCAGATCACCTCCTGCGGACAAGGTCTGAACGTCAAATATCTGGCCACAACTCCCAAGTCTTTTCGGCTGTCGATTTCGCCCATACCGGCGGTGGGCGAGACGGTGCCGGTGTACCTGGAAACCTGGGGCGGCATCACGCTGAATTCCAACGTGATCACCCTGGACCACACCGGCGCGGTGTACGTGGACTTCAACGTGCCCGGTGATGGCCCGACGCCCTTTGGCGGAGTCCGCATCCTGCCCAACAGTGGCTACTCACCGCCCGGGCCCAACGATTTTCACGAGATGAAAATCAGTGTGGACGCCACCGAGAACTGGAGCCCCCTCAATTGTGCCGGCTGTTTCATCACGGCCCAGATCAGCAACGACTCCGACGATTGTGGCGGTGGTTCCTGCGACGAGACCACCAACTGTGACGGCGGTGGGCCCCCGGCCAAATCGGGCGCCAACAAGTCCGCCACTTCGGATCTGGATCTGCTGCGCCGCTATCGTGATGAAATGTTGAGCGGCAGCACTGACGGCCAGGCCACTGCTGATTTGTACGGCGCCATGGGTGGCGGTGTGGTGAAGGCCTTTTTCGCCGACCCGACCCTGGGCCAGGATTTTGTGAACGCCCGCAACTCGTGGTTGCCGGCCCTGACCGATCTGCTCGACGGGGCGGGCACCATGGTCATCACGGCCGAAATGCAGACGGACTTGACCATATTCCTGGACAAGGTGGCCGCCGCGGCGACCGGGGAACTGGTGACCCAGTTGGCGGACCTGCGGCAGGCCGGCGGCCTGGACAGTTTGACCGGCCTGCCGGTGAGCGCGGCCCATACCGGCTTCACCAGTGGCGGGGCCACGCCCATCGAGGCGACCAGTTGGGGTGACTTGAAGGCGCAGTACCGCTGATCGCCGTCAAAATCGCGAAAATGACCCCGGTGAGGCCTACTCCCGGGGTTATTTTTGATTGTTAAATCGTTCAAATCCAGCTATTTGGTCCGCTTTGCCCCACGTCGCCACTGCGCCAGGGTGACGAGTGCACAAATTCGTGATAGATTGACAGTCGCTATCGCTTCCCCTTCTTCAAGGAGCCTCCATGTTCAAGCTCGCCCCGCGGGCGATTGTGGGCGTGACCGTCCTGCTCGGATTGGCGTCCTGTGCCCAGGCACCGGCCCCCAAAAACGCGCCGACCGTCCCCGAATCGCATGCTGCTGTCGCTGCGCCCGCGCCGACCCCGCCTTCAAACGATCCTGTTCTGGACGCCCTGATCGATGCCGCCCTGGCTGACGGCTACGCCTACGAAAAGCTCGGCGAGTTGTGCGACACCGTTGGCCACCGCCTGACCGCCTCGCCCGGCATGAAGCGCGCCATCGCCTGGTCTCAGGCCTCCATGTTAGCCGCCGGTTTCGACAGCGTGTGGACCGAGCCTGCGTTGGTGCCCCACTGGACCCGCGGCAAGGAATGGGCGCGCTGCATTGAACCGGTGCAGTTTGACTTGGACATGCTTTCAATGGGCCTGAGCGACGGCACCGAGGGCCAGACCATCGAAGCTGAAGTGCTGGCCGTGCGCGACTGGGACGAATTTGAAGCCCGCGCCGATGAAGCCGAAGGCAAAATCGTCCTTTTCAATCCGCCCTGGGAAGGCTATGGCAAGACGGTGCAGTACCGCGTGCACGGCGCCAGCACGGTGGCCAAACACGGCGCCGTGGCCTGCCTGATCCGCTCAGTGACCGACGTGAGCCTGGGCGCCCCCCACACCGGCATGATGCGCTACGCCGACGACGCCCCGCGCATTCCCATGGCCGCCCTGACCGTCGAAGACGCCGGACGCCTGTACCGCATGTGCGAAAGGGGCCTCAAACCCCGGATCCAGCTCTCCATGGAGGCCGCCAACCACGACTCGACGATCAGCTACAACGTGATCGGCGACATCCGGGGCCGGGAGAAGCCCGCAGAGATCGTGCTGATCAGTGGGCACCTCGATTCGTGGGATGTGGGCACCTGCGCCCAGGACGATGGCGCCGGCGTAGTGCTGGCCCTCGCCGCGGCCCGCCAACTGTTGCAACAAGACCTGCGCCCCCGCCGTACAGTGCGGGTTGTTCATTATACCTGTGAAGAAATGGGAGGCAGTGGCGGACGGGCCTATCTCGAAGCCCATCGCCATGAATTGGACCGCCACGTGATGGCTCTGGAGAGCGATTCGGGCGCCTTCGCACCCCGCGGATTCAGCGTTGATGCCGACAGCCTGATTATTGCCGATCTGGCTCAAAGGGCGGCGCCCCTGGCGCGCATTGCCCCTGATGACTGGAAGGTCGACAAGGGCGGCTCCGGGGTGGATGTGGGCTTCATCGTGCGTGAAGGCGTGACCGGCGTCGGGCACCGCGTGGACGGCACCCACTATTTCGACGTGCACCATTCCCGGGCCGATACGTTCGAGAAAATCGACCCGACTGATCTGGCTCGCAACGTGGCCGCCATTGCCGGCCTCACATATCTGGTAGCTGAAACCCCCGCTGATCTGGGACCCGCCCCCGTGGCAACTCTCCCGGGCGGCTCACCCTCTGTTGGAGGTCATTGATGCGTTTTCTGAATCATTCGCTGCGGATTATTTTCACCCTGACGGCATTGGCAGCCGTGCTCACCACCGGTGTGGCTGTGGCCGCCGACGTGGTCGACGGGCAACTCAATGCCGAGGACATGCGCCTGCTGCGCTCGCCCGACATTCATGGCGACACCATCGTCTTCGGATATGCCGGTGACTTGTGGACTGTGCCTGCCGCTGGTGGCGAAGCGCGCCGCCTGACCGGCTCGGTCGGCTACCAGATCAATCCCAAGTTCAGTCCCGATGGCCAGTCCATTGCCTTCACCGGCAACTATGACGGCAACAACGACATCTACACCATGCCCACCATCGGTGGCGAGCCCGCGCGCCTCACCTGGCACCCCGGCTTTGATCGCGTGATCGACTGGCAACCCGGTGGCAAGGCCGTGCGTTTCCAGTCCGGACGCGAGAGCCGCACCGGTCGCGACCAGCAGCTGTTCACCGTTTCTGCCGGCGGCAGCCTGCCCGAGCGGATGATCCTGCCCACGGGCGGTCTGTCGAGCTACTCGCCGGACGGCAACAAGATCGCCTACAACCGCATCAGCCGTGAGCGCCGCACCTGGAAACGCTACAAAGGTGGCATGGCTCAGAATATCTGGATCTATGATTTCAAGGCCAATACTTCCGAAAACGTGACCGACTGGATCGGCAGCGACAACTTCCCCATGTGGCAGGGCCAGACGATCTACTACACCAGTGATCAGTCCGGCCGCCTGCAGATCTGGGCTTACGATACGACCACCAAGGCCCACCGCCAGATCACCAAGCACGACGAATACGACGTGAAGAGCCCGAGCCAGGGCCCGGATGCCATCGTGTATGAAAACGGCGGCTGGCTGTACGTGCTGGATCTGAAAACCGAGAAGACCCGCAAGGTGACTGTCTCACTGCGCAGCGACAACGTGCTGACCCGCGCGACGGTCAAGAAGGTGGGCGACCGCGTGCGCGGTGGCGACCTGGCCCCCGACGCGAACCGGGTCGCCTTTGGCGCCCGTGGTGACATCTTCACCGTGCCGGCCGAAAAGGGCAACATCCGCAATCTGACCGCCACGCCCGGCATTCGCGAGTTGACGCCCGACTGGTCGCCCAACGGCATGTACGTGGCCTACCTGAGCGACCAGACCGGCGAGTTCGAAGTCTGGGTGCAGAGTGCCGACGGCAAGGGCGAAGCCCGCCAGGTGACCAAGAACAGCAAGACCTACAAAATGGGCCTGGACTGGAGCCCGGACAACAAGCACCTCGTGGTCAACGACGCGGCCATGAATTTGTGGTTGGTCAATGCCGAGAGCGGCAAGATGAAGAAGATCGACCAGTCGGTCAGCGGTGAAATCCGCGAGTGGGGCTGGAGCCCCAATGGTGGTTGGCTGACCTACGCCAAGGGCGAAGAGAACGGCTTCCGTTCGATCTACCTGTACAACGTGGAGTCGGGCCAGGCCACCCGCGTGACCGACGACTTCACCGACGACAGCGCGCCCAGCTTTGATGACAAGGGCGACTACCTGTTCTTCGCCTCGAGCCAGCACTTCAACCCCACCTTGGGCGGCTACGACCTGAAGCCCATCTGGGCCAACATGGACGGGCTGTATGTGGTGACACTGCGCGCCGATGTGGACCACCCCTTCCCGCCCGAGAGCGACGAAGTTGCGGTGACCGATGATGAAGACGATGAGGACGCTGACGAGGACAAAGACAAGGACGAAGACAAGGACGAAGACAAGGACAAGAAAGACGGCGACAAGAAAGATGGTGACAAAGAAGACGGCGACAAGGAAGACAAGGACGAGGATTCCGACAAACCCATCGAAATCGATCTGGACGGCCTTGCCAACCGGATGATTGCGCTGGACGTCGAGCAGGGTAGCTATTTCGACCTGCAGTTCGCCGACGGCAATCTGTTCTACATGAGCCGTCCCTTCACGCCCGGTGGCGGGCGTGGCAACCAGGCGGCCACCTCTTCGATCAAGGTCTTCAGCATGGAAGACCGCGAAGCCGAGACCGTGCTCAAGGGCGCCTTCGGCTACATGCTGTCGGCTGACGGCAAGAAGCTGCTGTACGCCATGCGCGGCAGCAAATTTGGCATCATCGACGCCAAAGCCGATCAAAAGGCGGCCGAGAAGCCCCTGCGCACCGGTGAAATGTCGGCTCGCGTGGATCCCCGCGCCGAGTGGCGGCAGATGTTCAAGGAC
>CAZLUL010000210.1:0-6739 GCA_964562635.1 uncultured Fibrobacteraceae bacterium
TTGTTTCCGTTTCAGGAATCCGAACATGCCAAGCCTACCTTGAAGTTCGTGCGTTAATATGGATAT
This sequence comes from uncultured Fibrobacteraceae bacterium, assembly GCA_964562635.1. GTDB lineage: Bacteria > Krumholzibacteriota > Krumholzibacteriia > LZORAL124-64-63 > LZORAL124-64-63 > JAGRNP01. The sequence continues at coordinate 67 of CAZLUL010000210.1, forward strand.
CCACTCCCTGTCAGATATCCTCATGGGCGTTTCGCAACATGCGTGCCACAAAAAGGATCGGCCGCAGGAAGGGCACCTTGAGCCCAAATTCCTACTTATTGCCCGGCAGCCGTAGCTGACGGACCTTCAAATGATTGGGGAGTTTCACACTAAAGATTGCTGGCGGGCAGAAATTTCCCTGCGGGGTCAAAATTGCGACAGGTACAGGTCCATGATTTCCGGGCCGAAAAGCAGGACAATTGCCGCCGCAGCAGCCAAGAAGGTACCAAATGGCAGTTTAGCCTCGCCCTCGACTGATCCCCGGCCGGCCGTCAGAGCGTAGATAGTGCCCAACAGGGCGCCGCCAAACAGCACGGCCAAGGCGCCCCAGGCTCCCAAAAAGATGCCCACCATGCCCATCAGCATGACGTCGCCGCCCCCCATACCGATGACTCCGCGCACCAATTTATAACCCCAGGAGACCGCCAGGATGATCCCGGCACCCACCGCCGCGCCGAGTAGCGCTGCGGGAAGTGAAGGAACGATAAAGAACGAAAAGCCCAAACCGACCACAGCCCCCCCGATAGTCAGGGTGTGCGGAATGATCATGTGTTCCCAGTCGATCAATGCAATATCCAGCAGGACAATGAGGAAGAATGATGCAGAAAGCCCCTCGAGTGTCCATCCGAAGCGCCAGATACCCACCAGGGCGCACAGGGCCCCGGCCAACTCCACCATCAGGTACCGGGCACTGATCGGGCTCTGGCATTGGCGGCATTTTCCGCGCAGCACCAACCAACTCAGAACCGGCACATTGTCGTACCAGGCGACCATCTTTTCGCACGATGGGCAGTGGCTGCGCCCGCGCACGACGTCCTTGTTGCGGGGCAGGCGGTAGATCAGGACATTGGAGAAACTGCCCACGCAGGCACCCAGCCAGGCCGCCATGCCCAGCAGCAGGGCGTGGTCGAGCGTCAAGTATCCATTTGGGGTCAGGGTCATTCTAGAGCTCCGGGATCGGACCAATGAAGGATTCGCCATAGATCTGCCGGATGGCGATCTGACGCTCCAGCTTCTTGATCATCTTGGCCGCCAGTTCCTGCATATCAACGCTGGTAGCCGTCTTTTGCAGGTCTTTCCACAACGCCAACGAAACGCGGTCGTCGCCGGCCTTGTAGCGGGCAAACGCAGCGAAACGGATTTCGCGGTCCGTGGCGTCGCTGCACTTGGCGGCGGTCTCAAACCAAAAAGATGCCCGCTCATAGTCGTGGAAAAAGACGTAGTAGGTGAAGGCCACCTGGAATGGTAACCGGGCACTGTCCGGGTTGTGCAGAATGCCGCGCTTGAGGATGTCCACCGATTTGGGAAAATCGCCCTGCTCGGACCAGGCCACCAGCGATCCAAAGTGATAGGCCTCGACAAACTGGGGATCCAGACGGGTGATGCCGTCGAGCAGCAGATCGAAATACCGCAGGTCGTGGTGACCCCTGGCGTAGGAACCAAAGTACTGGATGAAACGGAACCAGAGGTAGTCCGCCGCCGCCTGCCGAAAGCCCAGGCTGGACTCGACCAGGAACTTGCCCGACGGAAAATACAACCGCTCGTCGCGCTCGATCTTCTGCTTGTCGGCATCCAGGCCCGCCAGAGTTGTCACCATGATGAACGCCAGGGCGATCACAACCAAAGTCCGCGTCACGGTGCCTCGCCAGCCGAGCATCATCCGCGCAGCTCCTTGCGATTGAATACGGAGCCTGCCAGGAGCAGCAACAAGGCTGTCCAGGCCACGGCATACAGAGTGGCCATCAGGATGTGACTGGTCAGGACCGGATCACCGTGCACCACGGCGCCGCGCACGTTGAAAACTTCCAGGTTCGGAATGATGTAGTAGACGACCTCGGACATCTGCTGCTGGAAAGCCGTGCCCTGCATCTGGCCAAAGTCGCGAATGCTTTCGCTGAGGTGACCGACGGCAAAAGCGCCAAGAGTGAAAACCGCGGCCAGAATGGGCGAAACGCAGGTCGAGAAAAAGATGACAATGGCGTTGATGACCATCAGCTCCAGAAAGCTGAGGTAAAAGGCGCTCAGAAAACGGAAACTGAACGAACCGGGCGCCATCAGCAGCATCAGCAGAAAGAGCACAGCCATGACGGCCAGCATCGAGACCAGGGTCAAATTCAGGCCCAAAAACTTGCCAAAGATGTATTCGCGGCGGCCGATGGGCTTGGACAGAATTGTGACGATGGTGCCCTTGTCCATTTCCTTGCGCACCATGGCGCTGCCGACAAATACGGCCACCACCAGGCCGAAGATCACCATGGCAGCCAGGCCCACATCGGCCATGATCTTGCCTTGCGCCCCCACGTTCAGTGGCGACAATACTGCCGTGCTGGCCAGCATCACGAAACCAAAGACGGCCACGAGATAGAAGATGCGGTCGCGCACCGTTTCGCGAAAAGTGCTCAACGCCAAGGCGTATATGCGTCCGCTCATCCGGCCGCCGTTCATCAGACCACTGCTCATGAGTTCACTTTCGCGTTGTTGTCGTTGTCAGAACCGTTGTGCACGGCCATGAAAAGCTCTTCGAGTCCGGTGCGGCAGGTGTCAACCGACTGCACCGCGATGTCGGCGACGTGGCACGCGGCCAGCAATTCACGCAGCTGGTCAATACTCTGGGGTTTCACGGCCAGATGGTCGCTGCCTGCGGATTGCTGGTGGCTCTGCACCCAGTCGGGCAACGCCTGATCGGCGGCCTGCCCGGTCGAGCAAGCCAAATCGACGTGGTAAGTGCAGCTGTGGTTTAATTCGCGCAGATTCTGGGTTTCCACCAGATGACCGTCGCGCAGGATGCCCACGCAGTCGGCCAGCATTTCGACGTCCGGCACGATGTGGGAGGAAAGAATGATGGTCTTGCCCCGGGCTTTGAGTTCCAGCAGCAGCTCGCGCACTTCACGGCGTCCCATGGGATCCAGGCCCGACATGGGCTCGTCCAGAATCAACAGGTCAGGATCGCCGAGCAGAGTCTGGGCCAGGCCGATGCGCTGCAACATGCCTTTGGAAAACTTGCTCAGCCGACGGCCGGCGTGTTCGGTCATGCCTGTGCATTGCAGGACTTCAGTGATGCGTTGCGCGCGGATTTCAGTCGGCAGACCCAGCAGGTCCGCGTAAAAGCCCAGCAACTCGTGGCCCGTCAGATGTTCGAAGAAGTAGGGACGCTCGGGCAGGTACCCCACAGCGGCGCGCGATTCGCAGCGCCGGTGATCCTGTCCCAGAATGGAAACTTCGCCGCGGTCGGCGTGCACCAGATCCAGGATGCAATTGATGGTGGTGGTCTTACCGGCACCGTTGTGACCCAGCAGGGCAAAGACCGAGCCGCGCGGTACGGTGAACGAAACGCCTTCGATGCCGCGGATGTGTCTTTTCAGGAAACCGGAACGGAAAGACTTGCAGAGATCAACCACGGTCAGGGCATCACCCGGGACGGGTTTCCTGGTGGCATAGACCGGCTGGGAAGCGACAGTCGCCGCCCTGCCGACGGCATCGCCGGTCGCTGGGTCCATCTTTGACTCTGGCCTATTTGTTGCCACTGTCTGGAAACTCAACATCCACCTCCGGGCAAAACCTGTGGAATTTCGCCTCTGATTGCCTATTGGGAGCCTTGTGGCCTGTGCTGCGTATCAACTTGCAACCGCAGTGCCAAACGCAAAAAAAGCACCGGCCCCCAAGGGACCGGTGCTGCAATGCCAGCAGTGATCAGTTGTTGCCGCTGGCAATCGTCAAGACGTTGTTGTCCTTGCCATAGGCCGTGATGGTGTAGCCACTGACGACACCGGCGACCGCCACCGGCACAATCCCGATTTCGCCAGCCGCGGAAGCCGCAACTCCGTACTGGGGCTCGCTCGGGGCTCCGGAAAAGACGTTGGCCATCAGGCCCTGGCCCGGTAGCAGAGGGGTCAGATCAGCCGCCGCCACCGAATAGACACCGTCGTTGCGCACTGAAAAGTCCTCCACGGCAAGTTGGACCGTATGGGCGTTGGACTTCGTTGAAGCTTCTTTGGCGTGGGTCTGCATATTCAGGTAGTTGGGAATGGCCATGGCGGCCAGCAGTCCAATAACGACCACGACAATCATCAATTCGATCAGTGTAAAACCACTGCGCATCTTCATTTTATCTCCCTACTGGCCCCCGGATAAAATCTCTCTACCTACCAATCAGCGTTTTCACCAGGCGCGGCTTTTTGTCCGGCCCCATGGCAAATGCCTGGATCACATAGTCGCCACCCCGGGAAGGCGAGCGATAGGTCAAATCACCTGGTCCACCCCGGAATACTATCTTATCTTCCGTATACGGATTAACTGGAGCGGAATCCGCCGGCAGGTACGGCAAAAGATCGAGGGCATCCTCGGCATAGCGCCCCTGGTTCACCGCGGCGTAGGATTCAGCGGCCAGTTGCAAAGTCGCAGCGTTGCCCACCACGGCGGAACTCTTGGCCCGCATTTTCAGGGTGGTGTAGGCCGGTACGCCCAATAGCCCGAGACAGACAACAACCAGTCCAACGGTGCCTGCGGTCAGGATAACGTCGGGCAGATCAGGCTTCCTGAAGACCACCTGGGTTTTCGCCCTTGCCGGCCATCCTTGCCAGTCCAGTTTCATCTTCAAAGCCATGGCCATCCTCTCCTCCTGGTAAACGAAAGGGCGGGACCGTTTGCACGACCCCGCCCTCGCGAATCAATCCGACAGGATCTTACTGACCGCTCGTGAGGGTCAGGATGATGCCGGCGTTGCCCTGGTTGACGTCTTTACCGTAACCGGTGATCGTGTAACCGACCACTACGCCACCCTGGATAACGTCCTGGATACCGATCTGGCCAGCACCAGCTGCGGCAGCACCCCACCGGGGCTCCGAAGGGAGTCCGTCGAAGGCGTTGTCAAGCAGCGCAGCGCCGGGCAGCAGAGGCAACAAGGCAACGCTTGTATCGTAGATACCATCATTTCGCACGGCCCAATCCTCGGCGGCCAGCTGCACAGTGTGAGCTCCACCCTTAACCTTGGCTTCTTTGGCCCGATCCTGCATGCTAATGAAGTTGGGAATGGCAATAGCAGCCAAAATACCAATAATAACGACCACGATCATCAGCTCAATCAGAGTAAATCCCTTACGGTTCAACACATCTGTCTCCATTCGCTTCGGCCCGATATGGGCCTCTGGTGCTGTACGCCGGAAGTAGTTCCCGACATGTATTCCTGCCAACGGCAGTTGACTCCAAGCAATGGCCGTGCCATCTGCTTGCTTTTGAAGCCTTCATTCACAAATCCTTTTGCTGCAGAAGGTTACAAAATTCCTTATGGTACCCACACGAGGTTTTTGCCGGGTTGCAGACTTGCAAATTGCCCCACCCGGCAGATTTTCCCGTGCGAAATCCGGTTCCTTGCAAGGATCAGCCCACCGGGACCGGTTCCTGGTCCAGATTCGGCTCGACTTCCGCTTCGCTGTTCTCGCGAATGGCCGTCTCGACCGCGTCCAGGAGCTCGGCGCCCGGCACTTCCGGATTCTCGCCCAGTACATCGTCGCCTTCGCCGATTTCCTGCAACCCATACTTCTTGAGCTTGCGGTAAAGGGTCGAGGCGTTGATGCCCAGGATCTCGGACGTCTGCTTGCGCGCACCGCTGGTGGTCTCGAGCACCGCCAGGATGTGTGCTTTTTCCAGGTCATCCAAAGTGACCAGGCCCCCTACGTTCAGACTGGAGGCCGAATATTCGCCACCGGGGCCCGAGGCGATAAACGTCGGCAGGTCCCGGGTGGTGATGCGTTCGGAATCGCGAATGATGGTTGCGCGCTCGATCACGTTTTCCAATTCCCGCACGTTGCCAGGCCACTCGTAGACCTGCAGGGCGCGCAGGGCCGCGTCATCCATCATCGAACCCAGATTGCCCTTGTATTCATCGGGACAACAGCGCTTCAGGAAGTGGTCCACCAACAGGGGCACATCTTCGCTGCGTTCGCGCAAGGCGGGCAGATGCAGGGGAATGACGTTCAGGCGGTAGTACAAATCGGTGCGGAAGTTGCCCTGGGCCACTTCATCCTCGAGGTCCCGATTGGTGGCCGCAACCACCCGCAGGTTGACCTTCACCGGATTGTTGCTTCCCACGGGATAGATTTCGCGTTCCTGCAGCATGCGCAGCAGTTTGACCTGGATGGCATGGGGCGTTTCGCCGATCTCATCGAGGAAGATGGTTCCGCCTTCGGCCTGGCGGCAGAAGCCGGGGTGGTCTCGGTCGGCGCCCGTAAAGGAGCCTTTCGCATGACCAAAGAGTTGGCTTTCCAGCAGTGATTCGGGAATGGCGCCACAATTGATGGCCACGAAGGGCCCGCGACTGCGGTCGCTGCGCTCGTGGATCGACTGGGCGATCAGTTCCTTACCGGTACCGCTTTCGCCGTTGATCAGGATCGTTGCGGTGGTGGCGGCAATCTTATCGACCATCTTGTAGACCGAACGCATGCGCGTCGACTGACCGATGATGTTCTTGCGGCTCTTGGTACGGGTCAGCTCTTTCTTGAGCTTGAGGTTTTCGGATTTTGCTTTGCGCAGGGCCATCGCGTTGCGCACGATCATTTTGATTTCGTCGTTCTTGCAATGCTTCTGCATATAGGAAAACGCGACGAGATTCACCGCATCAATGGCCGACTGCTCGCTG
>CAZLUL010000211.1:0-6676 GCA_964562635.1 uncultured Fibrobacteraceae bacterium
CACCCAGCGCAGGCCGCGGGCCTTGTAGTCGCGCGCCGTGGCCGGCACCGCGTCGTACTCGCCGGTCTCGATGTTCTGCACGCTGTTGGTCTTTTCGGTAAACGCGTTGACCGCACCGATCAGCATGTTGTTCGAGATGTTGTCCAGGTGGCCGCGGAACTTCAGCCACGGGCCAGCCATGCTGATGTGGTCAGTGGTGCACTTGCCCAGGGCCTTGATCAGCAGCGGCAGGCCTTTGTAATCGTTGCCGTCCCAGGCGCTGAACGGTTCCAGCAACGCCAGGCGGTCGCTCTGCGGGTTGACAATCACGTCGACCGACGCGGTGTTCTCGGGCGGCGCCTGGTATCCGGTTTCGTCAAAGACGAAGCCCTGGGGCGGCAACTGATCCGCCACTCCTGGGGCCTTCAGGCGCACTTCCTGCCCATCCGCCCCGGTCAGGGCATCGGTCAGCGGGTTGAACTTCAACGTGCCGGCCAGACCATAGGCCATGACGATTTCAGGGCTGCTGATGAAGGCGTTGGTCTGGGGATTGCCGTCGTTGCGCTTGGCGAAGTTGCGGTTGAACGAAGTGATGATGCTGTTGGGCTCACCGGTCTTGATGTCGTCCCGCTCCCACTGCCCGATGCAGGGGCCGCAGGCGTTGGTCAGGACCACCGCACCCACGTCCTCGAGCACATCGAGCATGCCGTCGCGCCGGATGGTCTCGTAGACCAGGTCACTGCCGGGGGTGATCCACAGGGTCGATTTCATCTTCAGGCCGTGGGCCTGGGCCTGCTTGGCCACGTCCACGGCCCGGCCGATGTCCTCGTAGCTGCTGTTGGTGCAGCTGCCCACCAGGGCCGCCGTCAATTTTTCGGGGTAGCCTTCGCGCTCGGTATCGGCCGCCATCTCGCTCACCGGCCGCGCCAGATCCGGCGTGTGTGGGCCGACAATGTGGGGCTCCAGCGTGGAAAGATCGATCTCGACGATCTGGTCGTAGAAGGCGCTCGGGTCGGCCAGCACCTCGCCGTCGGCGGCCAGCAGGTCACCGTTGGCCTCGGCCAGGTCGGCCAGGTCGGCGCGGCGGGTGGCCCGCAGGTAGGCGCCCATCGTCGCATCGTAGGGGAAGATGCTCGTCGTGGCGCCCAGTTCGGCGCCCATGTTGGTGATCGTAGCCTTGCCCGTGCAGCTGAGCGATTTGGTGCCCTCTCCAAAGTACTCGACGATGGCGTTGGTGCCGCCCTTGACCGTCAGGATGCCGCAGAGTTTGAGGATGACATCCTTGGGCGCGGACCAGCCGTTCAGCTTGCCCGTCAGCTTGACGCCGATCAGGCGGGGATGCTTGACTTCCCAGTTCATGCCGACCATCACGTCGACGGCATCCGCGCCGCCCACGCCGCAGGCCACCATGCCCAGGCCGCCACCGTTGGGCGTATGGCTGTCGGTGCCGATCAGCAAACCGCCGGGGAAGGCGTAGTTTTCCAGCACAACCTGGTGGATGATGCCCGAGCCGGGCTTCCAAAAGCCCATGCCGTAGCGCGCGGCCGAAGAGCTGAGGAAGTCATAGACCTCCTTGTTCACATCCAGGGCGTGGGCTTTGTCGTAATCCGCCCCCTTGTGGGCCAGCAGGAGATGATCGCAGTGCACGGTGGTCGGCACCGCGGTCTCGTCACGGTTGGCCTGCATGAACTGCAGGATGGCCATCTGGGCCGTCGCGTCCTGCATCGCCACGCGGTCCGGGCGCAAGGCCAGAGTGGCTTCGCCGCGCTCGAGTTCCTGGTTTTCGGGATCGGCCAGATGCCCGAAGAGCACCTTTTCGGCCAGAGTCAGGGGGCGGCCCAAACGCTTGCGCACCACGTCCAGACGCTTGCGCGACACCTCGTAAACGTTGTTCACCATTTCCCGGGTCGTTTCGATTGTCATGGTCCCGTCCTCCAGTCGCCCCCTTGGGGCCCGCAAGTTCACGCCGGGGCCACCGGGCAAACCCGGGCGCCACCAACCTGTCATTCGATTGCATGGGTCCAATATAGGCAATGAAAACGGATTTTTCCTGCAATTATCGCAGTTCAGGCGGGAAAAGGGCCAACCGCGGGGCTCAACGCCCTTCCAGGAGACGGTCGCCCAGAATCCGGGGCAGGTCGGCATCCAGGATATCCTGGCGGGCACCCTGAATATCGTACTCCACACGCTCGTAGTTCAGCGTTTGGGCCTTGACGTCCCACCACAGGAAGCTGGCCCGAGGGTCGTTGTCTCGGGGTTGCCCCACACTGCCGGGATTGGCCAGATTGCGCTGTTCGGGCTCCAGAAAGAGCGTCTTCTGCTTGACCCGTTCGAAGCTGTGGCCATCAAATACCACCGGATGGTGGGTGTGGCCAAAGAAACACACGCCGGGCCCATCCTTCTTGAACAGCGTCTCGCTCGCTTCCTGCAAATCATCCAGATAGACCAGATAGCGATCGCGGTCATCGGGCGCGCCATGCACAAAAAGGGCGCTTTCGGACATGCGGTGCGAGGTCGGCAGGTCCGCCAGCCACTGCAGGTTCTCGTCGTCCAAGAGGGCCCGATTGTGCTCCACGGCGGCCAGGGAATAGATATTGAAGTCCAGGCTCAGCGAACCATCGGCCACCAGGGCGTCATGGTTGCCCTGCACACAGACCACCCCTTTTTCCCGAATAAACTGCAGACACTCGACCGGCCGCGCGCCATAACCCACAATATCACCAAGACAATAGACGGCATCCACGCCGACTTCTTCAACGCGCTGCCAGACTGCATTCAGGGCGTGCAGGTTGCTGTGGACATCGGACAGGACAGCGATGCGATTCATATTGACGACCTTCACGGGCAAAGAAATTAAATGCTCTCGGGGCGAGACCATAGGTTGACCAGAACCCAGAACTCTATCATATACTTGGGACCACATTATACTTGTCATGGAATAACCGCAATCGCATGGGCCATATTTTTCAGCCCGCAATGCCAGCGACCGGAGAGACATCATGGACCTGAGGCTCAACCAGATCAACGAAGAGGTCGCCAACACCGCGGCCCAGCGCTGCCGCGAAAAAGGCATCACCATCCCCACCCTCGCCCAGATGAAAGACCCGAGTCTGATTCCGGCGGCAATCACCGACAAGCTCAAGGATGTGGGCCTGTGGGACATGGACCCGTTGAATCTCTACCGCATCACCTGGCGCAATGACCCCGCCAGCGGCCTGTTCAATGACGGCAATTTTGTGGAATTTCCCTCCGAGTTGACCGGTGTCGACGCCCGCATCGTGGGTGTCGTGGGCAAGTACTTCCCCACCGGCGCCCACAAGGTTGGCGCAGCCTTCGGATGCCTGGTGCCGCGCCTGGTCACCGGCCAGTTCGACCCCACCACCCAGAAGGCCGTCTGGCCCAGCACGGGCAACTTCTGCCGCGGCGGGGCTTTTGACTCGGCGCTGTTGGGCTGCGAATCAGTCGCTATCCTGCCTGAAGAAATGAGCCAAGAACGTTTCGACTGGTTGAGCAAGGTGGCCAGCGAAGTGATCGCCACGCCGGGTTGCGAGTCCAACGTGAAAGAGATTTACGACAAATGTTGGGAGATCAAGCGCACCCGCCCCGAGTGTGTCGTATTCAACCAGTTTGAAGAGTTCGGCAATCCCATCTGGCACTACCACGTGACCGGAGCTGCGGTACAACAGATCTACGAGCAGGTGGCCGGCCCGGACCAGCGCCTGGCCGCCTGGGTTACTTCGACCGGTTCGGCCGGCACCATCGCCGCCGGCGACTATCTGAAGACCATTCACCGCGACGTGATCGTCACCGCGGTCGAAGCCCTGCAGTGCCCCACCTTGTATTCCTGTGGATTCGGCGGGCATCGCATTGAAGGCATCGGCGACAAGCACGTGCCTTGGGTGCACAACGTGCGCAATACCGACATCGTCAGTGCCGTGGACGACGAACAGTGCATGAGCCTGTTGCGCCTGTTCAACGAAGAGGCTGGTCAGGAGCGCCTCACAGAGCTGGGTGTCAGCCAGGATTTAGTGGACCAACTGCCGCTGCTGGGCATTTCTTCCATCTGCAACCTGATCTCGGCCATCAAGACCGCTCGCCACTATGAGATGGATGGCCGCGACGTCATTCTATTGCCGATGACCGACTCGGCCGAGCTGTACGCCTCGCGCCTGCCGGAAATGAATGCCGCCCAAGGCCCCTACAACCGCGAGCAGGCCATCATTGACCAGGCGCGCTGGCTGGCCGGCACCACCACCGACTACCTGCGCGAACTGAACTACCACGACCGCAAGACGCTGCACAACTTCAAGTACTTCACCTGGGTCGAGCAGCAGGGCCGCACGGTCGAAGAGTTGCGCCAGTTGTGGGATCGGGATTTCTGGACCGAAGTCTTCGCCTCGGCGGAGGACTGGGACGTCCGGATTGCCGAGTTCAACGAAAGGATCGGCCTGTACTAGGGACAGGCCGACCACTTCCCATGCCTTCCGATAGGCAAAAATCCTGGCCACTGGTCCAGGACTTTTTGCCTGTTAATCCGAAGTGATCGAAAGCCCTCTCTTCCTCATCTGGGAAAATTCGAAGTCCGAACTGGCCGCGCAATACAACTGCTCCAACTCTGCTTCATAGAGCTCCAGCACCTCGGTGAGGTTCGCCGGCATCTCTTTATCTCGCCACGGAATTCCCGTATCAGCCCGACGTTCGAGACTTTCGGCCTCAGCCAGCCAGACTTCCGACTCGGCCGCTTGGCCAGCCGCTGCCAGCGCCTCGGCATGATTGGACATCAGCTGCCGAATGATCTGCCGGTCCTTGGCGCTGTATTGCCCATCGTTGTCGTCTTCGCCAAATTCGGTGGTCGGCTCGTATTGCAGCCAACTGTTGTAGGCCAGGACATAGATCCAGATATATTCCCCCAGGCCCATGCCCTCGGCCAACAGGGCCTCGTTGCGGGCCTCGGTGAAGCGGCCGATATTGCCGGCAATGCTGAAGGCAGCGCCCATCATGTCCCCCACGGCGCTGAACACTTCGCCCCGGCTCGGTTCTTCCCCCGCTTCATCGATTTCTTCGAGGCGCTGGAAAGTCTCGCCAACTGCGGCGAACTCTTCGCACATGGGCACCAGTTGGCGGCGCACTGCCAAAAATTTCTCCACCTGTTTCGCGTTCAGCCCGTCGGCGGCCGGAACATAGTTTTCCCGTTCACCAAAAGCCTCTATCAGATCCTTTTGGGCATCCACCGCCCGGTCAAAGGGCTTCATCATGACCATGCTGCCGCCCACCATCAGGATGATCAAAAGCAGAATTGTGACTCCACAACCCAATCCACACCCCAATAGCCACTTTTTGCCGGTTCCTGCCACGAGCATGCCTTTCGCCAGTTCCACTGCCAGTCGGGTCTCTGTCGGGCCCATTATGTCTCCACCACGCAGAAATTCAACCGCAGGTTGCGTTTCAGTAAAAAGAACAGCGGCCCCGGCTCATCTTTGCTATTCTGTAAAAATACTGTGACGGTCCTTCCTCTCGGCCCCGTGGCCAATCGGACCCAGACCATCCTTATAGGCGCCCCCAATCCACTATCCAGCCCAGGAGGTTCCCTTGATGCTCAAAGTATCAGACCAGATTACGGACAAGGTCAGGAATGGCGAAATCACCGACGGTGAAGCCGCCCGGTTCAGCCGTTTCGTCGAAACCTGCAACCGGGAACTGATGACCCATTCCATCATCACTGACAACAAGTACTGCCAATGGTTCGCGACTGGCGAAGCGGACCGCGATATCGTCAAACATTTCCTCATCCAGTTTTCGGTCTTTTCCAATCTTTTTCTCATCGCCCAGATGATGAAAGTCATCAACTCCAATAGCATCGAAGGCATGCGGGCCTCCAAGGAAATTCTCGCCAACGAGCTCGGCGTGATTTTCAAGAAGCCTGGCAACAAGCTCGAAGGCGTGACCGATACCGACCTTGAGGGCGATCCCGACATTGTCACCATCGAAGGCAGTGTTGACGGCGGCACTTTCCGCTTCAAGGCCGCTCATTTCGAATGGTTGGTGCGCCTGGGCGAAGTCATGGGCCTGGGATTCAACGATCTGGGCAAACGCCGTCACGGCACGCCCGCCACGCTCTTCTTCTGTGACCGTCTGTCCGCCATCTACGGCAACGAAGACGCCAACGTTGCCGAAGGCGCCAGCTTCGCGGTCGAAAACTGGGCCGCGGCCGGCTTCTGGAAGCAACTCATTGCCGGCCTCGAGAACTTCAAGCAGAAGGAACAGCCGGATCTGCCTCTGGCCTTTTTCACCTGGCACGACCGCATCGAAGACCAACACGCCGGTCATGTGATGGACGAACTCGAAGAACTCTATTTCACGGATGATTTCGACGAGGAAAAGTTCATCAAGGGTGGCCTGGAAATGCTCGACGGTGTCGCGGCGTTCTGGGTTGGGCTCAATGAGCATCGCATTGCGGCGGTGCACGCTTAGGACCGCTCTGTGCAGCCATATACAACAGGGTCCCGGGATGTCCTCAGCGCTTCGCGCCTGCGGATTACCCGGGACCCTGTTGTATATGGCTGCACAGAGCTCCCTCAATCGTACCCCGCCGCAGCTGGGAGACGGCCGGGACAATATGGGGTGGGGAGAGCGGCAGAGACACAGCGGGGGTTGGCGTAATCCGCAGGCAGGGCCCAAAGGGCCCGAACCGAGGACA
>CAZLUL010000212.1:0-6637 GCA_964562635.1 uncultured Fibrobacteraceae bacterium
CAGCGCCTTGGCGAGGACTTTTTTGAGCACCATGCATACACCTCTATACCCACCAGCGCACCCCTACCCCCCAATCAACTCCTGAATCTGTTGCCGGGAATAGAGCCTCGCGACCGGGTAAATACCTACGCGATCATCGAAATACGGTGTCCGGGCATAAAACCAGTAACGGATCGCCCAGGGATCGGCCGCAAATTCGGGGTTATCAACCTTGGCCTGCGCCAATTCGTCCGCCCAGGTGGGGTTTTCGGCCAGGAGAGTGGGGATCATTTCTTCGATCACATGGCTTTCGACGTATTCCACGCGCTCGAAGATGGAATCGAAGTAGCCCCATTTGACCAATGAATCGGGTCCTTGAGGTTCCAACAGGTGGGCGATGACGCGGGCGGCGCGTTGATTCATATCCACCACGACGGTGCCCTGGGGAAACAGGCGCTTTTCGGCAAGGGGCTCGGCTTCGAAGGAGACACGATGGTGCCCTTCGTAGGGGGTTTCCTGCCACCGGGGACTCGTGAATTTCCAGGTCTGGACTTCAAGCTCTGCCGGAGAGTCCAAACGGACAAAGTCGATGCCGTGGAATTCCAGGCGACTGATGGCCTCGGTCCACTCGGGCGGCACGAGGTAGACCTCAGGCAACTCAGCTGTGACCTCGGGACGCAACGTATCGAAGTACGGGACTATTGTCGTCTGCTTGCGGTCGCTGAATTTGCTCCACTGGCCACCGGTGATTTCGCTGGTTCGGGTCTCGTACTCCACGCCCAGGAATTCGAACTCGGTCGAGTCGCCGGTGCTGGTGAAGGAAAGAGGGAACGGCTTGGCCCGGAACTCGGCGCTGGCGGCAAAAGAGTCGGCACCCGTCACCAACCCCCGCAGTTCATCAGCGTGATCTCCGCACCAGCGCATGGTGTGCAACACCAACTTGCGGGCACTGTCCACCCGCACCGGGTAGGGCTTGAGCATGTGGGTTTCGATCAGCAATCCGGGTCGGTTCTGCAAGGCGGTGTACCCCTGGCTGAACCGGGGGGTGGCCGACCCGGCTTTCAGGCCGCTGGCCGGGTCATGCCAGTTTCGGAAACTCACATAGGGCCCCAAGGGGTAACCCTCGTCAGCCATGGCCGTGACCATGGCGTCGCGATATTGGGTCGTCCAGGTCGTCAGACCCGGGTCCATGTTGCCCCCGGTTTCGAGGCCATAGGTGATCGGGTATTGGTAGTCAGCACCATCGGTCGAGTGGATGTCGATAAAAAAGTCCGGGCGCCAATCATCGAACAGCCCAAGCCAGGCCTGGGTTTCCGGTAAGTCAGCCTTCAGGAAATCACGGTTCAGGTTCTGGTTTCGAGCTGTCACCCGCCAGCCCATCTCTTCGGGACCGTTCTGGTTGATGCGGTTGTAGGCGCCAAATCGTTCGTGGCCATCGACATTAAAAATGGGGATGAATACCAGAGTGACCTGGTCCAACAAGCCCTCGGTTTCGGGAGTGCCCGCCGCCAGGTCGCGCAGCAGGATCATGCCGGCGTCCTTGCCGCACGATTCGCCAGCGTGAATGCAGGCCTGAACCAGCACCACGACCCGGCCCTCGCGCTCGGCGTGGTCCACCGGCTCGAATCGACCATCGCGGTCGGCGATGATCAGCGGCAGGTCGCGCCCCTGCGGACTGGTCCCGAATGATGTCAGGCGCAACAGCGAGCTTCCTTCCGCCAGGTCCCCCAGCCACGCGACCGTTTCGGCATACCTCGGAGTGATCCGGCCACCGGACTCTTCGTAGGGAGTATCCTGTCCAACGGCTGACCCACTCGCCAGCAGCACCATTGCCAAGACACATGGCGTGACCAATGCCCACACGATTCTCTTGTCCATCATCTTTCCTTGCGGTCAGGGGAGCGTGGTCCGAACCGGGTCTGCCGAACCTGGGTTCATTTTCAGGGCTGACGCCAAAATGCGCAAGCCCGTGAACCGCTTGGATCTTTAGAAAAATAAATGTTGATCCTGCCGCAGGAGCGAATAATCTTTCGTCACGCATTGGCAGATTGCGAACCGGAAAGTCGTGGGACAATTCTCTTTCAAAATACCTGTTGACAGGTTTTGAGCTTTGCGGGGAAAATGCGATCAGGCACAGGTTGTGTGACCACAACCTCGATCGATCCGGTTGATCCGGTGAGAGGCAAATGCAGACATTGATGGAATTCACCGAAGTCCCATAGACCCCGCCGGTTCATCCGGAGAAGGGTCAATGGGTGTCTGTGTGCAATTCATCAGGTTTTTTGCTGCGAGGTTTGGTCGAGCAATTTGAATCACGGAAGAGTTGCCACCACACGGGGTGGCCCCAAATTGTCTGGTGGGCATGGTGCCTGTCCAGGCGAACTCGACACTCTTGATTTACGGATTTGATTTACGGATTTGATCCGTATTTGGCAAGGGTGGTCGATTTCGGGAGCTTTGGGTTCCTGAAAAAACCCCAGTGGATTTCAAGGAGGTCCGAATTGTTTAATTCGAAAGTTATCACCACGCTGATGGTCCTGCTGATCGTTCTGACCGCAGGCGTCGCGTCGGCTGGCGACGCGGAATGGTCGTTCTACGGCAAGTTCCATTCGTCGCTCAACATGCTGAACAATGGCGAGAATAGCCAAATCGGCCTGTCCAGCAACACGTCGCGCTACGGCTTCAAGGGCAACAAGCCCCTGAACGAAGATGTCACCTTCGTGTGGCAAGTTGAGCAGGCCGTCAATATCGCCCAGGGTGATTTGTTCACGAACCTGCGCAACACCTTCGTTGGCATCAAAAACGAAGATGTCGGCGAATTCCGCTTCGGTCGTCACGACTCGCCGCACAAGACGCTCGGTCGCAAGACCACGTTCTTCTTCGACACCGTTGGTGACAACCGTACGATGACGTTCGGCACCGACACCCGTGAAGACGACATCCTGGCTTGGGTCTCCCCGGACTGGAGCGGCTTCGGTCTGTTCCTGGCCTATCAGCTCGACCAGGACGGCGGCAAGCTGAACCCCGGCGCTGCGACTGATGCAGAATTCTACTCTGAGGTCCTGTTCAGCGGCATGGCCTCCTACGCCAAGGACGATTTCTTCATTGGCGCCTCGATGATC
The DNA here is from genome assembly GCA_964562635.1 of uncultured Fibrobacteraceae bacterium. GTDB lineage: Bacteria > Krumholzibacteriota > Krumholzibacteriia > LZORAL124-64-63 > LZORAL124-64-63 > JAGRNP01. Next base: position 3,102 of record CAZLUL010000212.1, read on the forward strand.
TGGTTAGGTGAAGGCTACAACGCCACCGGTGGTACCGAACGCGGCGATTCCCCCTCGGTCTATCGCTTCGCCGGCAAGTACAACGCCGAAAAGTTCGGTCTGGCTATTTCGTACCTGGGTGTTAGTGACCAGGATTATGATGGAACGAACTTGGTCTATGTTGACATGAACGCCTCCACGCTCGGCTTCGAGGGTATATTCCATGCCAGCGAGAAGTACGACATCAAGGCCAACTATTACATGTCCGACCCGAACTCCGACGTGGACGACGACGGCTTTAACATGTTCGCCATTGGTGTCGATCGCAATTTCGGCAAGAGCACCCAGCTGTACCTCCAGTACGCTGGTCTGAGCTACGGCGACATGTCCGACAACTGGGCCCTCGGTGGCAGCGGCAGTGGCTTCGCCACGGGCACCAGCGTTGCCGGTTGGGATAACGGCACCACCTTCGAGAACGCCTCGGGCTTGTCCGTCGGTATTGCTCACAAGTGGTAGTCTGATCTGATCCGACTCCGGTCGGTGAAAGAAAGCCCCGGGCATCTGCCCGGGGCTTTTTTTGTCCTATGGCGTCACTGTCTGCCAGGCTACCGGTTTACTTCCGCAGGATCACGACGTCTCCACTGAAGGTGTCGATGCGGACGCGGGCCCCACCATCGCCGTTGCTGAACTCCAGCTCCCTGCCCGGGGCATACCGGCTGGTCTTGCGGGACTTCTGCCCGAAACCATTATCGATGCCGCCAGAGAAGGTCTCAATGCGGAACTCTGCACTGATATCCGCCGGAACAGTCAGGCGCAAAACGCCGCTGTGCATTTCGAAGTCAAATTCGCCACCGGACTTCAAGTCTCCCGAAACCGTGGCATTGCCCGACACCGACTCCACTTCCAGGCCCAGGTACTGGTCAAAGCTGAGACTGATGTTGCCGCTGACGGTTTCGGCTTCCACTTCACAAGTACCACCGGTGGCCTTGACACTGCCGCTGATGCTCGCGACGCTCAATACTTCCGTATCGCCGTCCACAATGACATCGCCGCTGATCGACTCGGCCTCCACGGACTTGCACTTTCCACTGACCGTCACGCTGCCGCTGATCGACTCCGCGTCAACGGCGCCCTTGACGTCACGCACCTCAACTGTGGCGCTGATGCCTTCAATGGCGACCCGGCTACCGGCCGGCACATGAATCACCAGATCGGCGCCACCTTTGAGGTTCTTCATCTTGCGCGGGTACTTGACCTTGATCCGGGTCTTCTTGCCCTCGTCAATGACCACCTCTTCGGCGTCACCGGTGAGCATACCCTCAACCTTGACCTCGTTGCGGTCCCAGCCCACAACCTCGATGGAACCGGCGATGTTCTCCACGATCACCAGGCCGGTGGCCGAAGCCTTCACCGTTTCGTTGACCTCCTGGTCGGCCAGGGCCGGAGCCACCAGCAGAGCTGCCATCAGCCCAACCAGCAGCACAGAGCTCTTAATCCTCATCATCTCTCGTCCTCCTTTTGACGGCCCCGAAGGGCCGAGTTTGCCAACATTCCAATTCTGCTAAAATCAATGGCACAAGTTTCAAACGCCGTTCAGGCGCAATTCCGTATTTTGGCGCATCACCCGACCGCGAGACTGGTGCAGCATGAGCGACAGATTCGCCAGGCTCCTGTTGTCCGGGTCAGCGGCCAGAGCCACATTCAATTCGTCGAGGGCCTGGTTGATCGTATCCAGGTCGGATTCTTCGGCCGGGGCCGCCGCCCACTCCGTCGATGTCTCGGCAAGGGGCTCGAGGGTGGGCTGCTGCATTCCCCACCATCCGGCCACCACCAGCACCGCAACGGCAGCCGCGCTGGCAAAAAACCGGGGCCATTGCTGACTGGCGCGCGGTCGCAGCTGGTGCTGTTCGGCCACCGATATCGCCGCGTCGATCTCACCCCACAGATCCCGCGAAGGAGCCACGCCCTTGTCGCGCAGACTGCCAGCCAGGCGCTGCACCTGTTCATCGATCCGGTCGGTAGGGGTTGTCTTGTAGTTATCTGCCACGGGTGGCCTCCTCATCTTTCGTCGGAACATCTGGATTCCGTTTTTCTTCAGTCAACATGACGCGCAATAGGCGACGGGCCCGGTGCAGTTGGGCCTTTACAGTGCCGACCGCCACGGTCAGCATTTCGGCGATTTCCCGGTGGGTGTAGCCCTCGATTTCGTGCAGGACATACACCGTGCGGCCACCCTGGGGCAGGCGTGCGATGCACCGCTCCAGGTCCATGGCCGTCAGCAGGGGAATCACGCTGTCGGGCTGGGAGCGGGCCGCGCCCGAAAGGGTGGCTGTGGGCTCCAAACCGGCTTCAATACCCTTTTCGGCGGCCGCATCGGCCGTTAGCTGTTCACGACGGGCGCGGGAACGGTAGCGATCCCGCCACAGGTTGGTAGCCACCCGACCCAACCAGCCGCCCAGTTGACCGCGCCCCGTATAGCCGGCTATGGCGAACCAGGCTTTCACAAAAGTGTCCTGGGTCAATTCTTCCGCTTCGACGACATCGCCAGTGAGGCGTAAAGACAAGCCATACACACGGTTCTGATAGTTGCGGTAGATCTGCTCGAAGGCGCAGCGGTCGCCGGTGGCCGCTTTTTCGGCCCAATCCATATCCCTCGCCAGCAGGGCCCGCACGTCGACGGAATCGGCGGGATTCCGGCTGGTGGGGTTGTGGTTCTGGTTCGGGCTCATGGGATCGCACGGCCTTGGTTGGCGAAAAGAGTCGATTGTCTATTACTTAAGACGGTCACCAATGGGTCAGGGTTTAAAGCCGTCCCAAAGTTTTTTGTTGGGCCTCTTATCGTTTGACTTTCAGAATCGTTCCTATTAGTTAGGGCGCACTGCTTAATTAGGGCGCACCGAAGCTCTCGATTTCTCGCCCAAACCTTTTTGGCTCCGGCCCCAGGCAAGGATGTGTCATGTCAGAAGTCAAAATCACCGAGACAAAAATTCGCCGCAATACGCCGCAGCGAAAAATCATTCTCGAAGAACTGTGCGCGGTCAAGAGTCATCCCACCGCGGCTGAACTTTACGACATGGTGCGCCAGCGGATGCCGCGCGTCAGCCTCGGGACAGTGTACCGCAACCTTGAGGTTCTGCACGAGGACGGCATGATCGGCAAGCTCGAGTTTGCCGGCACCGAGACCCGCTTTGACGGCGACACCCAGGAGCACTACCACGTGCGGTGCCGTGATTGTGGCCACATCCAGGACGTCTATGACCTGGGCCCTGGCGGCAAGCCGGCCCAGCCCACCGAATTGGCCGGATACCGCATCGAAGGCCATCGACTGGAATACTTCGGGATCTGCCCGGATTGCCAGTCCACTGCGGCCCGGGAAAACACCGCGACCAACTAGAATTCTCAACAGTGTTTATCACGACAGGCCATGCTGGCCTGTGCCTACAACCCCCATCCTTTTGCCAAGGAGAGCGATCAAATGGACAACATGGACTTCGATTTCATCCCCGTGCCCCTGGTTTCGACCGAGGCCCCCGACTTCACCGCCACGGCCGTGATGC
>CAZLUL010000213.1:0-6636 GCA_964562635.1 uncultured Fibrobacteraceae bacterium
ACCGCATCATCAAATTGCTCAAGAAAGTGGACGCCATTTCCGTATACGGGCCGCACTTCAGCGAACGTCCCGCCATTGCCGGCACCGTCTTTGAAACCATCAGTAAAGCGGGCGTGGAATTGCTCTCCATCGCGACCTCGTTTTCGACGGTGACTTTTCTGACCCATGCCGATCAGGCCGACATGGCCGTCTCCCGCCTCAGCGAACATTTCCTGGTTCCGTAAAACTCAGTAGTTGAATCCGCTGCCGCCGATGAATTCCCGCAGCAGGGAAGTCGGCGGCACCTGGCTCGCATCGACCGGCAACAATAGTGACAGCTGGTCAATCAGTGTGCGGGCCAACCCGTAGTGCGGGTCATCCGAATCGACCGCCGCCAGGCGCGGTTCGGCCCACAGCTTGAGCACGGCCAATTCGTAGGTCAGGCCCGAGTTGAAAAACAGGTCGGCGTTGTTCTGGAAGGGGAAGATGTGCTTCTCTTCGCCGGCGCGCACTTTGGGCCAACGGGCCAGGGTTTCGCTGGCGGTGTAGCCGCGGAATTTGGCGTCGCGCACGATGCGGCGGTACAGGCGACTGTCGGTGGTCTTGATGTAGCTGAAGTTGTTGATGTTCAGGTGGCAGAGGGCGGACACGTACACGCGCATTTTTTCAGTATCCGGAATGCGCGGCGTCAGCTGCGGGTTCAGGGCGTGGATGCCCTCGACAAGCAGGGGTTGGCCGCGCTCGATGCGCGTCGGTTCGGCCGCCAGTACGCCCTGGCCGGTCATGAAGTCGTAGCGCGGCAGGTGCACTTCTTCGCCGGCCATCAGGGCCTGCAGGTGCTCGTTGAACAGGTCGACCTTGAGGGCCGACAGGGCTTCGTAGTCGTAGTCTCCTTCTTCGTCCAGGGGAGTGTCCTGGCGGTCGACGAAATAATTGTCGAGACTCAGGGCGAAGGGGCGGTAACCGAGCACGCGCAGCTGCACACTGAGGCGCTTGGCGCTGCTGGTCTTGCCGCTACTGCTGGGGCCGGCCAGCAGAATCAGGCGGCCACTCTCGGGCAGGGCTGACACATATTCGGCGGCTTCGACAAAAAAGAGATTGTGCCGGGCTTCGGAGATCTGGATCACGTCACTGGTGCGGCCGTTGACGATGTGCTCGTTCAGCGCGCCGGTGTCTTCGAGGCCGACCCGTTCGACCCAGTGGCTGTATTCGCGCATGGTGTCGAGCAGTTTGGTCTGGGGCAGGTACTGCGGAACCTGGGCCGGTTGGCCCTTCACGTTGGACATCAGCACGAAGCCCGGGCTCTGGGGGATCAATTTGAAGGCTTTGACGAGGCCGGTGGAGGGCAACTGGCGGCCGTAGTACATCAAATCCGAGCCCGCAGTGCGGTAAAATTCGAGAAACTCGCGGCGCAAATATTTGGCCGTGCGCACATTGCGCTCGTCGCCGGCGCGCTGGTACATTTTCAGCAGGGCGCGCAGGCCAAAGCGTTGCGGCACCAGGGGCTGGTCAGCGGCCACCAGGGCGGCCATCCGGACAGCAATGGCTTCGACCTCGCTGTCGGTCAAAGGTTCGGGCCGGTCCACTTCGCAGTACATGCCACCGGCGTAGCTGAAATCCACATTGAGAGCATGACCGGGAAAGAGGTCCTGGGCGGCAATGGCGGCCAGGAACTGGACCGTGCGCTGGATCGTGGTCTGGGCTTCTCCGTCCTGCAGGCGAATCAGGCGCACTCTTTCTTCCCCGTAGAGGGGTTCGGCCAGATGAGTGCGGCGGCCATTGATCGAGGCGATGACCACGGGGTTGGGGCCCTGCAAGTCGTCCGGAGTAGCGGATTTGAGCCATTGGTGCACCGTTGTGCCGGGCGCCAGATCGATCATCCGGCCCGAAAATTCCACCTGAATCGTATTGTCGGCCATGGCCAATCTCCCTTGCCGCAGGTATTTTGGGCGTCAGTTCTTGTTCTTTGGGCCACAGTGACTATATAGTGACTGAAATGACGAAAATCGCTGCCCGGGAATCCACCCGCCAGCCTAGGTCTTGGGACCTTCGGCGGCTGGTTTTTTGGTAGCCGATTGGGTCGTTGCCTTGTTGCTCGATGATTCGCCCGTACTCTTTTTACCACGGGAATCGTTGATGTAAAAGCCCGAGCCTTTGAAATGGACACCCAGGCCGCCACTGATCAGTCGCTCGACTTTGCCGCGGCAAAGGGGGCACCGTTGGCGTCTGGGGGCTGAAATCGGCTTGAACTCTTCGCAGACGTGTCCGCAGCGGGTGCATTCGTATTCGTAGGTGGGCAAAGTTGTGGCCTCCGGCAACAGGTCAACACAGGAATCAAACAGGGTCGGCACTGGATCTAATATGTTAGGCCAAGGGCCGGGTCTGAAATATGGTGGAAAAAGGGCGGGTATGCCAGTCGATGGTCCTGCCAAGGGAATCTGAACAAGGAAGGTTGGTCATGAAGGTTGCAATCAATGGGTTTGGACGCATCGGCCGGACGGTTTTTCGGCTGCTGCAGGAACGTCAGGGTATCGAGGTCGTGGCGATCAACGACATCACCGACAACGAGGCGCTGGCCTACCTGCTGCGTCACGATACGGTGATGGGCAATTTTGCCGGCACCGCCCGGATCGATGGGGACCACCTGGTCACCGACAAGGGCAACGTGCGCATGACCTGCGAACGCAGCCCCAAGGACCTGCCCTGGAAAGAGCTGGGCGTGGACTTTGTGGTCGAATCGACCGGCATTTTCCGCAAGCGCGCCGAGGTGGCGATGCACCTGGAAGCCGGCGCCCGCAAGGCCCTGCTGACGGTTCCGGCCAAAGATGAAATCGATGCCACGATCGTTTTGGGCGTCAACAGCGACGACCTCAAGGCTGAGCATCAGATCGTCTCCAACGCCTCCTGCACCACCAACTGCCTGGCGCCGCTGGCCTACGTATTGGACCGGGAATTTGGCATCGAGAGAGGCCTGATGACCACGACCCACGCCTACACCGGTGACCAGCGCCTGATCGATACGCCGCACAGTGATTGGCGTCGGGCCCGGGCCGCAGCCGAGAATATCATTCCCACGACCACGGGCGCAGCCAAGGCTGTGGGCAAGGTGCTGCCCAATCTGGCCGGCAGGCTCGACGGCATGGCCATGCGCGTGCCGGTGGTCTGCGGTTCGGTGGTTGATCTGGTGACGACCATGAAGCGTGAGGTCACGGTCGAAGAAGTCAACGCGGCGATGAAAGCAGCCAGCGAGTCGGACCAGCTGAAGGGCATTCTCAAGTACGGGGATGACCACATCGTTTCGTCGGATATCGTTGGCGACAGCCATTCGAGCATCTTCGATCCGGGCTGCACTTCGGTTATCGACGGTAAGCTGCTCAAGACCATCAGTTGGTATGACAACGAGGGTGGCTACTCGAGCCGGGTTTGCGATCTGCTGGAGTTGATGGCCAAAGTCGACTAAGCGATTGTCCTGAAACTGATTACTTGCTGGCAAACGGCGCGGTGTTTCCGCGCCGTTTGTCATCTATACCGGAAATGCAGTATAATTGTCTGAGATGACTCTTACCGAGGAAGTGCGCTTGTTCCGTCCCGACTCCCCTTCGACACCTGCCTGCCGCCGCTGGATTTCCGGGGCGATTTTTCTGGGCCTGATGATTGGCTCGCTCTGGGCGACCGTGGCTGTGGCCGGTGGCCATCCCGTGCCCCTCGCCTTGCCCGGCAATACGGTGCCCTGGACGACGACCGCCGAGAACCGGCAGCACCGCGCCCTGGAAGCCGAAAGCAAGGCGCGCGCGATGTCGGCGGCCAAGACCCACCTGCCCGGAGTGGTGGACAAGGGCACGTTGAACATGGAAATGTACAACGTCGGATTTTACGATTTGGTGATCGACCTGGATCCGGTGGCGGAGATCCTGACCGGCACGACGAGGATTCGGGCCGAGGTGACTGGTGCGAGCCTGGGCACGATGGACCTGGACCTGGACCTGAACATGTACGTGCCCGAAGCCCGCGCCGGTGGTGTGGTGCTGGCCTATTCGCGGCTGGGTGGCGTGCTGACGCTGACCCTGGACCGCACCTATACCACGGGTGAAATTCTAGAGGTCGAAATCGACTATTACGGCAATCCCGCCGGCGACTACTTCGGTTGGGCATCGTATGGGGGCCAGCCGCTGGTGTGGACGCTGAGCGAACCTTACGGCGCCCGTGGGTGGTGGCCGTGCAAGGATCTCAATACGGACAAGGCCGACTCGGTGGCGCTGCATGTCACGGTGGACGACAACCTGGTGGTGGCCAGCAATGGCACCCTGGACGAAACGACGGTGCCGGCGCCGGGTAAGAAGACCTACCACTGGACCGAACGCTACCCCGTGGCCACGTACCTCATCTCGGTGACCGCTCACCCCTTTGCGACCTTCAGCGACACCTATGTTTCGGCGGCCGGCGACAGCATGCCGCTGGACTATTTTGTGGTGCCGGACCAACTGGCCAACGCCACGGCCGGCTACAGTGTTGTTGGCCCCATGCTCACCGCCTTTGCCGGCCTGTTTGGTGAGTACCCGTTTATTGCGGAAAAATATGGCCACGCCCAGTTCCTCTGGGGCGGCGGCATGGAGCACCAGACCTGCAGCAGTCTGTACTACAACCACTATGGTGAGGGCCTGATCTCCCATGAGCTGGCCCACCAGTGGTTTGGCGACCTGATCACCTGCGCCGATTTTTCGCACATCTGGCTCAACGAGGGGTTTGCCACCTGGAGCGAGGCCTACTGGCTGGAGCAATCGGTGGGCGCGGCGGCCTATCGGGCCGAGATGGACGACGCGCGCTACCTGGGTCCGGGCACGATCTTTGTGGAAAACCCGAACAATTTCTACAGCATCTTTGATTTCAACCTGAGCTACCAGAAAGCCAGTTGGGTGCCGCACATGTTGCGCCATCTGGTGGGCGAAGCGGACTTCGCGGCGGGCCTGGATCTGTGGCGCGCATCCCATGGGTTCAGCGGCGCGACCACCGAAGATTTCCAGGCCGTATTCGAATCGGTCTCGGGCCTGGACCTGCAGCCGTTTTTCCGGCAGTGGATCTACGGCCAGTATTATCCGGCCTACCAGATGTCCTGGACGACCGTGCCTGAGGGTGGCCAGACCCGGGTGATGGTCAAGATCGCGCAGACTCAGTCGAATACCGGCCTGTTCACCATGCCGCTGGATGTGCGGGTGACCACGAACCTCGGCGCCACCACATTTGTGGTGCAGAACAACCAGGCCGAGCAGTGGTGCAACTTCGTGGTGGACGGCGAGGCGCTGAATGTGGAATTGGATCCCGATGGCTGGGTGCTGTGCACAGTGACCAACGGCGGGGTCAGTGAAGTGCCGGTGGCGGCGACCGTGGCGCTTGAACTGCGGGACAATGTGCCCAACCCCTTCAATCCGGCCACGGATATTCGCTTCCATCTGGCGACCGATCTTGAGGTGCGCCTGGACATTCATGACGTGTCGGGCCGCCTGGTGAAAAAGCTGGTTGCCGGATCGCTGGCCGCGGGGGAACATCGGGTGCGTTGGGATGGACGTGACAGCGCGGGGCGGGCGGCCGCTTCGGGCACCTACTTTGCTCGCCTGCAGGGGGCCGGCCTGCAACAGGTGCGGGCTTTGACGCTGGTTCGTTGATTCCAGAGTCTGCCGATTCACGATTCCGAATATTTACGACAGGATATCCATGCTTTTCCTCCTGGCCGCTTCGTTGCTGTGGGCCTTCTCCTTTGGCTTGATCAAGGGCCAGTTGGCGGGGCTGGATCCCGTGGCGGTGGCATCGACCCGGTTGCTGTTGGCCGCGGTGGTGTTTGCGCCGCTGATGCTGCGCCGCCCCCTGGAGCGCCCCCTGATTTGGCGGGCCATGGCCCTGGGCGTGGTGCAGTTTGGCCTGATGTATGTGCTCTACATCGCCAGTTTCGCCTGGTTGCCGGCCTGGAAGGTGGCCCTGTTCACGATTTTTACGCCGCTGTATGTCGTGGTCATGGACGATCTGGCCCGGCGCCGGTTGACCTGGCGCCATCTGTTGGCCGCCGGCGCCGCTGTACTGGGTGCGGCGCTGGTGCTGCAGGGTGATCCCAGCGGCGCGGACTGGCGCGGAATCCTGCTGCTGCAGGGGGCTAATCTCTGCTTCGCCTGGGGGCAGTTGCGCTTCGCGGGCCTGCAAAAAATGGCCGCCGGTCGGGATGCCTCTCTCATTGGCTGGATGTATCTGGGCGCTTTTTTGGTGACCGGATTGGCTTTTCTGGCGCGCTCGGGCGGCGCTCTGCCGCAGTATGCCCAGTGGACGCCATCGGCTCGCTGGGCCCTGTTGTATCTGGGTCTGTTGCCGACCGGGCTGGGCTTTTATCTGTGGAACCGGGGCGCAGCGCGCACTACGGCAGGCGTATTGGCGGTGGCCAATAACCTGAAAGTGCCCCTGGCGGTATTGGCGTCGTGGCTGGTCTTTGGCGAATCAGCGTCCTATTTCCGGGCTGGGGCGGGCTTGGCGGTCATGGTGCTGGCGCTGGTTCTGCTGGCTCCGAAGCGTATCAAGTAGTAAGTGTTATCATTATTCTCTTCAGTCTCCCACCTGCTGGTCGATTTTAAAAAAAAGAGCCCGCCAGAAGCGGAAATTCGCAATTGTCAGCCCGGG
>CAZLUL010000214.1:0-6618 GCA_964562635.1 uncultured Fibrobacteraceae bacterium
TCCGGCAGTCCATCATCATCCTGACGACCAACGTGGGCAGCGAAGCGATGGGTGCCCATCTGGCCCAGAGCGGCATCGGCTTCTCCAGCGATGTCAGCAACGAAGTGATGGACAAGGATGTCGAGGCGGCCGCCCTGCGCGAGGCCAAGAAGGTTTTCCCCTTCGAGTTCCTCAACCGCTTTGACGACATCATCACCTACCACACGCTCCAGGAGCAGCACCTGTATAGCATCCTGGACATTCTCGTGGCCCAGGTGCACCACCGGTCACTGCTTTGTGCCGAGCCGTTTCTGCTGGAGATCACCCAGGAGGCCAAGAAGCATTTGGTCGAGCTGGGCACCGACATCCAGTACGGCGCCCGGCCGCTCAAGCGCGTCGTTGAGAAGGAAATCGTCACCCCGATCAGCCACTACATTTGCAGCGAGCAGATCCGCAAGGGTGACTTGATCACGGTTGACTTGGACACCGAAAGCGACGAGGCCGAACTGATATTCCGCAAGGAGACCGGCGTCACGAGTTGGGAAGAGCTGGAAAGCCTGGGGCCGTTCCCCGAGAGCCAGTGGGCCAAAGAGGATCTGGGCGTCAAGGACGACGGCGGCGAGAAGCAGGAAATCGTCGAGGAGATCACCCGGGTGGTGGCCAATGCCGGAGCCATGACCGGGGCGGATGACTGAACCGTTGGGAGCTTTGAAGGTTGAAATGGCGACCCGGTCGAAAGGCCGGGTCGCTTCTCGTTGAGTTCTTGCCTGAACTTTAACTCCGTCAGAAACGCTCGGACCATCTCCTCTCGTGGCGGTCCGTGTGTTGTTTTGACAACCTGACCTCTAAGACAGGCACGCCCAGGGTTACCCTGGTTGACGGGCCGACGCCGAAGTCAAACAGGGGCGGTGTTTTCGATCGCGTCCAGCTTGGTGACGATACGGTTGTAGTGGGAGCCTTTCCAGTAGATCTTGCGGCAGCCCGTGCATTGGATGAATGCGGCGTAGTATTTGCGTGTCAGCGGTTCGAGCAGGTCGACAACGGCATCTTTTCCCACCGGATGGAGCAGGCCGTTGCAGGCCGGGCAACGGCGAAAGCGCCGCACTTGTCCCGCGAGATCAAAACGCGTGAGCACCTCGCGAGCCTGCTGCTCGGCATTGGTGGAATGCAGCCAATGTCCGTGGGTGATCGTCCGGTGGTAGAGCATCCGCCGGTCGCGGGTCAGGATGATGCGGTGCTCCTTGAGCGCGATACGGATGATCTCCGGGTCGTCGTAGTCGGTGCGATATAGGGCGTCCAGTCCGAGCAACCGCAGAATGCGGGCGAGTTTCCCGAGATGCACATCGAGTACGAAGGCCGTGCGGCGCAGGGGCGCGTCACGCAGTTTCACAAGGGGGGAAATGTCGAAGCTTTCAAAAACGGGGTACACTGCCACGCGGTCGTTTGGCTGCAACTGATAGTCGAATCCGACCGAGGCGCCGTTGGCCACGATCAGGTCCACCTCAGTATGAGGCACGCCCAGGACTTCAATGGGATCCTTGATGCCGGGATGGCCATTGAAGGCGTATTGGACAGTGGCCTTCCGTTGGGACAAGGGAAGGAAATCGTTGAGCTCTTCGTAGAATCGGAACTCCGCCTGATGCTCTTTCATGATATTGGCAACATAGGGCAAAGGCCGAATTTCCGCTGTCGAGTATTGCTCCGAAAACCCCTTCAAAAAATGGTCGCCAAGCCTCCTGGGTCTGGCGACCCGATTGAGAATATCAAAAAGAGGCGGGGACTATTTCACCAAAGCCACTTTGTGTACCAGCACCCCGTCCGGCGACTGCAGGCGCACCAGATAGACTCCCGCCGCCTGTTGCCGTCCCCGGTCGTCCTGGCCATTCCAGTCGATCGTGTGCGGGCCGGCGGCCAAATCTGTTGCCACCAGGGTCCGCACCAGGTGGCCACGAACGTCATGCACGGCCAGTTGCACCGGGCCGGCCTGGGCCAGCGAAAAGCGGATGGCGGTCATGGGGTTGAAGGGATTTGGGTGGTTGCCATGCAGCGCCGTCACCGCAGGCACGACCCCGACTGCGCTCAGGTCATCCCAGATGTAGACCAGGCGCGCCGCCTCCACCGTGAGGGTGAATCCGGCCGGACGCGCCGTCACCGTCACCGGGCCCTGGGCCAGGGGCGACAGGCTAACGCCGCCAGCGCCAATGGTCGCTGCAGACTGGAAGGCGCCCGAGGCGATGATCACGTTGAGAGAATCGGCGCTGGTGGCCTGGGTCATCAGGTCGGCTGGGGCACCGTTATCCAAGACGACAGGACAGGACAGCCCTGGAACACCCGCCCGCACCGCCTGCAAAACGGCCAGGCTTGCTGAGTCTGCGGTCGGCACACCCACTTGAACAATGAACAAGTCGGCCGGGTCTGCCACGCGCAAGGTATCGGGCAAACCGGTAATCATCACCGCCGGCGGCACAACGTCGAGGGTGCGCTGCCCGGCAACTGCCCCGTTGACCACGGCAGTGACAAACTGGGTGCCAGACACACCTTCGATTGCTTGCGCATAAAAGATGACTTCCTGCTGACCGTTGGGCACAAATATCCCAATCGTATCGGAGCCCGCAATCGTCGCGGCCGAACTGATGAGCACGGCTGCGGAATTGGCCGTGGTCAGGCGCACGGTGGTGCCGCCATGGGCGCTGCTATTGAGCCGGGCCACCAAAGGTTCGGATTGCAGACCTGCGCCCAAAGCGGCGGGAAAGCCCAGCAGGGCCACGCCGTTCTGGACCACGGTCACTTCCTGGGTCGCGGTGCCCACGGCCAGGAAGCCGGGAATTGAGACATCGACCAGGACAATACCCGGTCCGGTTCCGCGCAGCCCGAGGCCGCCCAGATTTACGGAATTGGGCGTGGTGGATTCCCCTTCAATCAGCGTGATCTGCCGGCTGCCAGCTGCGCCGGCGAGGTCGAGGACTTCAGCGATGGCCGCATCGGTCACCGCCACGGTGGCGACCAGCGGCGGGCCGCCTGGACGGCGGGCCTGTAGCTCAACGATCGCACTGTTGGTCCCGTTGGGGGCTCCCAACCGTAAGACCAGATTGCTGGGCGGATCATTCACGTCCTTGGTAACGGGCAAGGCCTGCATACCCACGTACGGGATCACCACGTCCGCGTCGACCTGGCTGGTGACGATGCCGGGCGCGGTCACGTCAATCGTCACCGTACCAGTTGCACCTTCGAGGCCGTGCACCCGGAAATAGAATCGGTCGCTACCGTCCGGCAGAACGATGTCGATGGCGGGTTGGCCGACGGTCACCGCATCAGGGGAAATCAAGGCCACGGCCGGGTCGGACACCGCCAAGTGGACCGTCGTGCCACCATGGGCCGTGCCGTTCAGCTGCCCATAGGCGTCGCGCCCAATGAGACCAGACCCTGTCTTGAACATAGGGAAGGTGATCAAGGCCGCCGGCAGTACGTTCAGGTCTTGCGAAGTATAAAACTGGGGCAGGAATCCGGGCGCTGACACAGTCACGGTCACGGGCCCGCTGGCCAGTCCGTCAAAAGCGATCCCGCCGGCCGCCAGAGTTGCCGGCGTGACCGACTGCAGAGCTTCAATACGGGCAGTCACGGCTGCGCCTGATGCCAACGAGGTGAGCACCGCACCAACGGTTGGGTCATCCACTGCGGCTGTCACCTCGATGCCCGGTGATCCGCCTCGGAGTACTTGGGGCGCGATAGAGCCCACCGGGCTGGACGGAATGCCGACCTGGATCTGGAACTCGTCCGGCGCCGTGATCTCGGTCTGCTGGAACCCCAAAGTCGGAGTGTAGACGATCCTGCGAATATCGATCACCGGCGCAACGACAGCTAAGACTTCGCTGGTGTCGGCAAAACCGGGCGCGCTCACCGTCAGGTTGAAACTCTCCACGACACCTTCAAGCGCCTGAAGGTAAAACGATCCTGCGGTAGTCCCGTCGGGAATGAAGATGTCCGCGCTTTGGTTTCCTACTGTGGTGGCGTTATCGGATATCAGAACGCTGCCTGGATTATCCACTTCGACGTGGATCAGGGTTCCGCCGTGCAATGGCGCACTTACCCGGACGAGGGATTGTACCTGCATGCCACTGCCGATGGTGTAGTTTCCGATGTTGGGTATCGTCAGGGTAGGCTGGCTCACAGTCACCGACTGAAAGGCGCCGAGTGTCGGCGAAAAGCCGCTGATTTCCGGATGGATCGTCGCCACACCGGCGCCAACACCGTCGAACGCGACGCCTCCGGTAGCCACCGACCAGGGAGTCCACGTGCTGCCGGCTTCCAGGCGCAGCCAAACGGTTTCACCGCTGGCGGTTGAGGTTTCCAAAAGCCCTGCGGCCGGATTGTCGCTGATCAGCGCCACGTCCAGGCCGGGCGATCCTGGCCGCACGGGCTGGATTTCGTTCACCCCGCTGCCGTCACTTGATAGGCCGACGACGACGTAGAAGGGATCACTCGGAGCGAGCGCATCGAGGGTGGCGACCAGACCTCTGATCTCCGTCCGCGCCTCCTCCACGACAACGCCGTCGTTGGCCGTCACAAAACCCGGGGCGGTGGCCTCGATCGGACCGATCCCCGCGACGCCCTCCAAGCCGTGCAGATACAACGGGTGAGAGATCACACCGTCCGGAATGAAGATGTCCATGAACCCGGCGCCAAGGGTCGTCCTGTCGGGAGACACCAGGACCAGGGACGAATCCAGGCTCGTGACACGTACTGTGGTGCCGCCATGGGCCGTTCCGTTCAACACGACTTCCTTGGAACCGTTGCGGGAGCGCAGGCCGGCGCCGACAGTTGTCGGCAGGCCGAAATAGCTGATGGTGGCGGGGTCCATCGTGACGGCGACCACTCCACCGTCCTGCCCCGCAAAACCGGGGATGGTCACGGCCACGTCGGTGTTGCCGGCGGCCAGGCCGGACAGCGCTACGCCGCCTGCCGGGGAACTGTTTTGGCCGCCGAGAATGCTGGTTGTGACCGACTGACCCGTCTGGGTGCTGGTGACCAGTTCAGCGACTGCCGGATCGCTGTTGGTGACGCTGGCCGTCACACCCGGTCCGCCGGTGCGCAATTTCAATTTCGTAAAAAATGTTCCGTCAAGCCGACCTGTCTGGACCAAAAAACTGTCGTCCGGGTCGATGGTCGCCATGTCCGTCGCCAGATCCCAGACACGGAATTGGGGCACCTCGACCGTCACGTCAAACTGTTCGGAGGCAAACCCTGGTGCTGACGCGGTTACAGTCACCAGGCCCGTCACGTTCTCGAGGCCTTGGACCACAAAGATGGCGTAGTTGAGCCCATTGGGCACAAATTGGTGCGCTGTGCCGCCGCCGGGGGTGACCTGATCCCGGGCCACAAAGACCAGCGTGGAATCGCTGGCGGTCAGGGTCACGAAGACCCCACCGTGCTGGGCATCGCTCAGATAGACGTAGAAATCCAGCGATTGCAGGCCTGCGCCGACCCCAGTTGGGGCGGAGGAGAAAGTCAGGGTTTGGGCGAAGGCGCCGGAGGCTCCGACAATAGCGAGCAAAAGGGCCATGATGGCGGTGGTGCGGCGGAGCATTGGGGGTCCCTTGGTAATAGGATATTGATGGTGCCGGTGGAGCACCGGTACATGGCTTGAGGGTAAATAATACCATGTTTGTCCTGTATTTGCAATAGCGTACGGTTATTCGGCTTTTTTGGCCACAAATATTGCGGCAAAGCGTGGATATTTGAATCCAGGGGAGGGCGATTGCCGCTTATCGGGTTAGACTCGGTGATCCAGCCTTCAGGGGTGGGAAGGTGGAACGGCTGAGTTGGTTCAAAACGGCGATTTAGCCGTTTTCTATTTTGAATTTTAATGCGAGAACCCCGCAACGTTGCGGGGGTCTCGTGTCATACGTCAAAACACATGATCCAGAAATTGGGGGGACACAATTTCAGGGGCACAGCCTAACCTGTGGACGACCCCCGGGGGAGTCGTCCACCAAACCTGATTATTGGGCCAAAGCCGAAATCATCAACCGATTCACCCGTTCCGCAAAATCAGCCGGATCGAGGATCTGATTGCCCTCGGCGATCAGGGCCTGGTCGTACAGAACCCGCAGGCAGTTGCCGATCCGGACATCTTCGTGGTCGGCTTCAAAGAGTGTTTTCAATTGCGCGACGGCCTCGTGATCCGGGTTCAGTTCGAGGATCCGCTCAGCTGAAGGCGCCGGTGCATCGGGATTCATCGCTTGCATCATGCGCTCCATCTGCGAACTCATGGCACCTTCGTCGGCCACCAGGCAGGCCGCGCTCTTTTTCAGGCGCGAAGACAGCCGGATGTTTTTGACCGTCTCCAGTTTGCTCTCCATCGCCTCAAGGAACGGCTTGAAGGTTTTCCGGGCTTCGGCCAGGGCCTCGTCATCGGCAGCCGGCATCTCGCCACGGTCCACGGCCTTCAGCGTCTTGCCTTCCACCTCGCCCAGATGCTGAATCATCCATTCATCAATGGGCTCGGTCAAAAACAGGACCGCCTGCGATCCGTCCTTGAAGGCCTCCAAATAAGGCGAATTCTCCAACTGCGCCCGGGTTTCACCCACCAGGTACCAGAGGGTTTCCTGCTCGTCGCTCATGTTCTCGATGATCTTGTTC
>CAZLUL010000215.1:0-6598 GCA_964562635.1 uncultured Fibrobacteraceae bacterium
CCACCCAGAACACGAAGTTCACGATGGCCCAGCCCCAGCTGACCGGATTGTTCAGACCCCAGACCCCCACGCCCTTGACGAAGAGGTACCCGATCATCAGGAAGAGAATACCCGTCAGGCTGGCAGTGAAGGCGATGGCCACCCACCAGGCCAGAGGTGTTTTCCTCTCCAGCGCGATGTCCGAGACCAGCTTCGTAACCGAGGTCAGGTCATGGTCGCCCAGGACCAGTTCCACCGGTTTGGTCGGGTCTTCGAATGTGTTGTCAAAAGGGTCGGTGACCGACGATTTCATACTTCAGGCTCCAGTTCCGTTTTTACGGTTTCCCGGTAACGCAACGATTGCTGTTCCCCAACGCGGGGCCCACTGGCCACCGCAGTTTCCCAATCTATCCGTGGCCCTGCTCGTCTTTCTGACCATCACCGTGACCGCCACCATGGCCTTCGCCGTGCGCCGCGACCGGCTCAATGGCCAGATTCGGATTGCGGATGCGGGCCATGTAGAAAGTGCGGGGCTTCAGGTGCAGGTAGTTCAGCAGGTCGTAGGATCGGCTGGCTTCGCGCAGCTTGCTGACCCGGCTGTTCTCGTCGTTCAGATCGCCAAAGACGATGGCATCCGAGGGGCAGGTCTGGGCGCAGGCCGGCGTCACGTCGCCATCTTCAATGCCCCGACCCTCAACCCGGGTCTCGACCCGAGCGGTCTCGATGCGCTGCACGCAGTAGGTGCACTTTTCCATGACCCCACGCGAACGCACGGTCACGTCCGGATTCAGGACCAGACGCTGGGTCTCGGTCAAATCCTCGTAGTTGTTGAACCAGTTGAAGCGCCGCACTTTATAAGGGCAGTTATTGCTGCAATAGCGCGTGCCCACGCAGCGGTTATACACCATCGCGTTGAGGCCTTCGTCGGTGTGCATGGTGGCCGCCACGGGGCAAACCTGCTCGCAGGGAGCCATCTCGCACTGGGCGCAACCCACCGGCTGCTGGGCCACCTTGGGCTCGTCCATGTCGCCCAGGAAGTAGCGATCCATCCGGACCCAGGACATTTCACGACCACGCGCGACCTCGTCCTTGCCCACGACCGCCACGTTGTTTTCGGACTGGCAACCAATCACGCAGGCGTTGCAGCCGTTGCACAGGTTCAGGTCGATGGCCATGCCCCACTTGTAGCCCGTGTACTCCCACTCTTTCCAGAGCGACTCGAGCGGCGGGCTGTGGATGCCCAGGTGGTCGACGAAATGCTCGTCGGCCTTGTACTCTTCCAGGTTTCCTTCGCGCACCAGACCCGGCACGCGCTTCTGGATCTCGTCGGCGCCGGCCTGGTCGATGGCGTGGTGGTCCTGGGTGGTGGCCAACAGGTACGTCGCGCCGGTTTTGGTCAGTTTCAGGCCCGTGCCGTGATGCAGGTTGTCCCAGGTCCGCAAGGCATAGGTGTTGAAGCCCGCGCCATTGCCCACGCGGCCAGCATCAGTGCGCCCATAACCCAGGTTGACGGTGACCGAATATTTGGCCTGACCAGGCAGCACATAAATGGCCATGTCCAACTGACGGCCCTGGTAGTCCAAGGTCGCCACGTCGCCGTGCTTGAGACCGGTCTCACTGGACAGAGCCGGGCTGATCAACGCGGCGTTGTCCCAGGTCAGCTTGGTCATGAAGTCGGGCATTTCCTGGAGCCAGGCGTTGTCGGCAAAGCGGCCGTCGAACGTCGATTGGTCCTGCATGAAGCAGATTTCCAGGTTGTCCGCACTCAAAGTCGCGCCGTGGGCCGGAGCCTGCAATTGCGCGCCGGCCAAAGCCAGCGGCTGCCCGTGGGCATGGCCGCTGCCCTGACGGAAGCCATCATGGATGAAGGCGCGCCATTTTTTCTCGAAGCCCTTGTTGTCCACCGGCGCCGGGCCGCGGCCACCGGTCATGGCGTGGAAGCTGTCGCGGGCAATTTCGTATCCCGAACGCGGCGTGGCATCGGCCAGGACGCTCAGCACTTCGGTGATGCTCTTGCCGTCATACAAAGGCGCAATCAGCGGCTGCACCGACATGTGGGTCAGGTCCCAGCCCATGGCGTCGCCCCAGCTCTCGAGGTAGTGAGCCTGCGGGATGTGCCAAGTCGTCTGGGAACTTGTGGCCTGGGCGCTGGTGGAATCGTAATGCGTCGCCAAGTGAATGCGGTGCTTGGCCTTAAGCATGGCCTCGCCAAATTTCAAATCGGCCGGCGCATTGTAGACGGGGTTGCCACCCAGAATCACGAGGGTATCGATGTTGCCCTGGTTCAGGTTCTCGACTAGTTCTGGCAGGAATCGGATTTGCGGCGACTGAATCGGCAGGTAACTGACGGTGTGACCGGCATTGCCCAAGGCTTCGTTCAGCACATGCAGCAGGGCGTGGGTATCGGCGTCCTGCCGGATGCCCGCCACCAACAGGCCGTGGCCACGATGGTCCATCAGGTCTTTGGCCAGCGCGGTGATGTGCCCGCCGCCCGCCTGGTGACCGCGCCACTTGGCCAACTCACCGCGGTCGACGCCGGCGCCACCCGGCAAGGGCAGGCCTTCGCCGAGCACCAACTCGGCGGCCAGCGCCCAGACGGCCGCCGAAATATCCCCCGCCGCGGTCACATAGCGATGATCAGCCATGCCACCGGTAATGCTGTAGGTATTTTCGAAGCAGTAGAGGCGGTTCATGTGCCCGTTTTCAGGGCGACGTGCGGCCGAAAATTGCTTGCTGTTGCGCAGAGCCGTCGGGTGGTCCTGCAGCACATTGGCGTCGAAGTCGACGATGATCTGGGCCTGACCCAGATCCAACTGACTCATCACCGCGGTGCCGAAAGCCTTCTTGGCGCCCATCATTTCGTTGGCCCGGCAGACCGGTTCCCACAGGTAGATGCTGGCACCCGCCTGACCCAGGCGCATCTGCAGGCCGTTGATGGCCGGCGAAGTCGAAGCGCCACTGAGGATCGCCACGCGCCCCAGATTGCCATTGACGTTACCATTGACCGTGGCCTGCGCAAAGGCTGTAAACTCTTCCCAGGTAGCGACTTCGCCGTTATCCCGGGTCAATTTCTGGCTGCGGTCCGGATCGTAGACATCCAGCACGCTGGCCTGGGCAAAGGCGCTGGTTGCGCCCTGGCTCAGGGTAAATTTGGGATTGCCGTCGATCTTGATCGGGCGGCCATCATAGCTGGTGGCCATCACGCCGAGGGCCACTGGGCCGAGCTCCATGGTGGTCGCAAACTGCATCGGCTTGCCGGGCATCACGCCTTCGGGACGGGCGGCAAAGGGCACGATTTTCTCTTCGGGGAACCGGCAACCGGTCAGCGAAGCCATGGCGATCGAAGCGGACATCACCTGCAGAAAACGCCGGCGGGTCAGCCCATCGGCAGGGGCTTCGATACCCTCGGGAAATTCGTTTTCCAACTGGTTGCGATACTCGTCGGTATCGGCCAATTCCTGCAAGCTGCGCCAGTAGTTCTTTTCGTGGCCAGGGCCACCGGAGCTTTGCGCGTTATTTATCTCGGACATTCTGAACCTTCCCTAACGACGACACCTACCGGTGGCAGGTTGTGCAGTCGGTGGACGGGTTGATGTTGTGTTCGGCTCGCAACTGGGCACCCAGGACCGCCGGGTCTCCCTCAGGGACCCAGGTCATGTCGGTCACGAATTCCTGGGGACGCAGGTTGGCGTCGGGATTGCGATGGCAATCCAGGCACCAGCCCATGGTCAGTTGTTCGGTCTGCTCCACGACTTCCATGCGGTTGATCTGACCGTGGCAACTGACGCACCCCACACCCGACTGGATGTGGCCCGCGTGGTTGAAATACACGAAGTCAGGCAGGTCATGAATACGCACCCAGGGCACCGGTTCGCCGGTTTTGGCGCTTTCGCGCACCATGGCCAACTTCTCGGAGTCAGTCTTGATCGTGGCGTGGCAATTCATGCAGGTCGCCGTGGGCGGCAAGGTCGCCTTGGCCGTTTTTTCGACCCCCAGGTGGCAATAACGGCAGTCAATGCCCAGATCTCCGGCATGAAGCGCGTGGCTGTAGGGCACCGGTTGCACGGGCGCGTAGCCCATGGCAGACATTTCCGGCGAAAATACGCCGGTGATCAACACCACCGCATACAGCAGTCCACCCATTGCCAGCAAGGCAATGCCTTCGCGCAGCAGGTTCACCCATTTGGGGAACACAAATTTGTCGGTGGTGGTTTCGGGACCTTGGTCCTGGTTCTGGTCGTAATTTTCCGGAGCCAAGCGACTCTCCCCCTTCATCCACGATGAAAGTTGAAGCGCTGTCCCAAAGCCCAAAAAAAGGCCGGGACGTGCGGGATTCACGCATTATTTCAGTCAGATTCTTCTCAAACGGATTTGGACAGATAATAATGGGGTGTCGGAATCCTGACAACGGAAATAACAGGACCAATGGGGCTTCATTTCCAAGCCCCGATCAGCCGCCACAATATCCACGTCAACCCGCTCGGTTCGGCCACAAGCCGAATCGTCAGCGATCCCAAGCCCTTTGCAACCAAACCCTGAGCCATCATCACCTTGATCTGCGGCAAATTCAATGAGTCTTTTCCAGTGCCGTAAGCACTGCCATTTGACCAATCGAACGGCCATACCAAATCTGGACGAAAACTATCCACCTCGCGCCGCAAAAGCAAACCCGATGCGACAAATTTTCCGGGCCCCGTGCCGTGGCGTCTCGCCAATTCTCTCCTACCTTGTCTGCGAACGGCTGATCGCCCCCAACGAAACACGGTCCGAATGCTGCGTTTGATCCGAATAGTCGCCCTGATTGCCCTGACTCTGACCCTGGCAGGATGCCCCATGAAAGACACCAACGGCAGCGATGACAACAACATGCCGGCTGAATCGGCCATCGGTCCCCGCACGGTCCAGGACATTCGGCGCGACGGCAACCACCTGCGGGACGAATCCTCGCTGTACCTGCTTCAGCACGCCCACAATCCGCTGGATTGGTATCCCTGGGGCGAAGAGGCCCTCGCCCGGGCCAAGGCCGAAGACAAGCCCATCTTCCTGAGCATCGGCTATTCGTCCTGCCATTGGTGCCACGTCATGGAGCACGAGGTTTTCGAGGACGACGAAGTCGCCCAGTTCATGAATGAATATTTCATCTGCATCAAGGTTGATCGCGAAGAACGTCCCGACCTGGACAGCGTCTACATGGGCGCGGTGCAGGCCATGACCGGCCGCGGTGGCTGGCCGATGTCGGTTTTCCTGACGCCCGAACTGAAGCCCTTCCACGGCGGCACGTATTTTCCGCGCGAGCAGTTCTCGCAACTGGTGCACCAGATCGTCGAAGTTTACGAGACCCGACGGTCGGAGATCGACCAACAGGCCGAGCAGGTCGCCAGCAGGGTGACTTCCGAGCCGCCGATGACCATCGGCGGCGGCGGGCGCGAACTGGGCAACGAGTTGTTGGTCGCCGCGGTCGAACGTGGCCTTGAAACCTATGACGCGGTCAACGGAGGGTTCCAGCAGAGCCAGAAATTTCCCACGCCCGTCAAGTGGCGCTTCCTGCTGCACG
The DNA here is from genome assembly GCA_964562635.1 of uncultured Fibrobacteraceae bacterium. GTDB lineage: Bacteria > Krumholzibacteriota > Krumholzibacteriia > LZORAL124-64-63 > LZORAL124-64-63 > JAGRNP01. Next base: position 5,534 of record CAZLUL010000215.1, read on the forward strand.
ACTATCGCCGGCGCGGCGATGCTGACCAGGGCGAGATGATTGCCCACACCCTGACGGCCATGCAGGGCGGCGGCATCCAGGACCATCTGGCCGGTGGTTTTCACCGCTACACCGTGGATCACCGCTGGACGGTGCCCCATTTCGAAAAGATGCTGTACGACAACGGGCAACTCGCCGGGTTGTTCATCGAGGGCGGCGTGACCCTGGAGCGGCCGGATTTCACGGCCACCGGCCTGGAGGTCCTGGATTTCCTGCTGGCTGACATGCGCGGTCAAGAGGGTGGTTTTTATAGCAGTTACGACGCCGACAGTGGTGGCGAAGAGGGCACCTATTATGTCTGGTCCATAGCCGACATCAGCGCCGTGGTGGGCGAAGCCGATGGGCCCGTTTTGGCCGACATATTGGGCGTCGATGAAAAAGGCAACTTCGAACACACCGGCAAAAGCGTGCTCACCCGCCGCACCGATTTGCAGAAGATCGCCGACCGGCATGGCCGCACGCTCGCAGAAGTCACGGGGCTTTTTGCCCGGCACAAGGCAGCGTTGCGCGAAACCCGCGACCAACGCACCCCACCGGGCCTGGACCGCAAGATCATCACCTCGTGGAATGGCCTGACCATTGCCTCGCTGGCCCAGGGTTATGCCGTGACCGGCCAACAGCAATACCTGGACGGCGCCCGGCGCGCGGCCGACTTCCTGCTCAGCACCCATCGCCGTGAAGACGGCACGCTGTGGCGGGCCAGCAATGGCGGTCAGGTTTCGGGTGAAGGCATCCTGGATGATTACGCGTTCCTGACCGACGGCTTGCTGGAGTTGTACCAGGTCTCGGGCGAGACCAAATACCTGGCCGCGGCACGCGAGTTGACCGACCACGCTCGCGAGGATTTCAAACGCGATGGCGCCGGCTTCTACATGGCCAGCACCCGGGCCGATGCGCCCCTCGGCCGCACCGTCGACTACTTCGACAGCGTGATCCCCTCGGGCAACGCGATCATGTTCCGCAATCTGGTCAAACTGGCCGCTCTGACCGGCGAGACAGTGTACCTGACCGAGGCCCGCGAAGGCC
>CAZLUL010000216.1:0-6569 GCA_964562635.1 uncultured Fibrobacteraceae bacterium
CGCCAATGGAGTCCATGACCACGACCTGGTCCACGTTGTTGCCCTGGATCTGCCAAGGCACGCAGGGAAACGGCACCAGGTTGTCCGTCACGGCAATCACGTGGTCGGCGTATTCGCTGTCGGCCAGGGCAAAACCCAACAGGCCACAGGCCGTCGGACCGCGGTCACCGGTGGCGTTGCCAAAGGGGTCGGCTGTGGGCGCGGCGATCACGGCGATGTCGATGTGCACGTCGCCATCCTGCACCGCCTGGTAGCGGCCACCGTGGCTGCGCAACACCGCCATGCCCCGCATTTTTCCCGCCGTGCAATAGTCACCCAGCGGGCCGTTCATCGAGCCTTCGATGTGATGGATCACACCGTTTTCCATATGTTCGATCATGCCCGCGTGGCAGGGGAAGCTGGCACTCGGGAACCAGCGCAGATCCTTCACACCCAACTCGGCGGCCGCCTCAAAAACGGCGTTGGCCACATAGTCGCCATCGCGCAGATGGTGATGGGTGCTGATGGTCATGCCATCTTTCAGGTCGGCATTGATCAGGGCCTGCTTGATACTCTCGGTGCGCTTGTCCCCATCGCCGGGGTAGTCCGCCGCGCTGCGGATCAGGGCCCCGACTTTGCGACCAGTCGGCACATATTTGCCCACACCGGCAAAGGGTACGGCCGCGTTCTTGTTGATCTCCACCGGCACCAGGCGCCCAGCGGCATTTTCCACCAGCTTGGCCATCACGCGCCTCCCTTTTCGTTCATTTTGCCGCCCAGACGGGCACCGGGCTTGTCGCCGGAAATCTCATCGCGCCAGTCGTCACTCAATTTGCCCACCAGAATCGCCTGGGCCACCATGGCCAGGGCCCGCTTGACCACCGGCGCGTCGATCATCTTGCTGCCCAGACTGACCACGCCCAGTCCCTGGGCCTCAGCCTCTTCGAAGGCCAACACGATGCAGGTGGCCTTGGCAACCTCAGCCTCGTCCGGCGCAAAGGCTTCGTGCACTTCATTGATCTGGCGGGGATGGATACAGCCCTTGCCCACAAATCCGAGCCCCTTGGCCTCGAGCACCGACTCGCGCAGGCCGGCCGTATCATTCACGTCGCTGAACACCGTATCGAGGGGCTGCACGCCCGCCGCCCGGGCCCCGTTGAGCACCTGGGCCCGGGCCCAAAAGCTCTCGGTTCCGGCCAGAGTGCGCTGGGCACCGATATCGGCCGTGTAGTCTTCCAGCCCGATCGCCAACCCCACGACGTTATCGCTGGCCTCGGCAATTTCCAGGGCTTTCCAGGCGCCCCGGGCCGACTCGATGATCGGCATCAGCAGCACGCCGTCGGTGCGCCCACAATTGCCCATGATCGCCGCGATGCGCCGGTCCACTTCAATCACCTGTTTGGGGTCTTCAACCTTGGGAATCAAAATCAGCTGCACGCCGTGAGGCACGACCCAATCCAGGTCCTCAAGCCCCTGCTCGCCCTGGTTGATGCGCACCATGCGCTCGGCGCCGTAGAAATCCACGGCCCGCAAGGCGTTGCGCACCAGGCAGCGGGCGGCGTCCTTTTCGGTGTGGGCCACGGAATCTTCCAGATCCAGAATGACCCCGTCCGGATAGTGCAAACCGGCGTTGACGTAAAATTTGGGTTCGTTGCCCGGCAGGTACAGGCGGCTGCGGCGCAGGCGATCCCGCGTGCTGGCCCCCGTGGCCTTTGCGCTCAGCGGCAGCAAAAAGGAGTCCTGCACCTGGTGGCCACTGCGGCGCACCGCAGCTTCGAGGCGGGCCGCGATGGTGAACGGCAGCGCACCCTGATCCTCCACCGTCACGGCGGCGTGTTCGACGCCCAGAGCCGCACACCCGGCAGTGATCTGGCTGGTGATGCGAGCGCCGAACATGCCAGCCACCTTGCTCTGCAGGATCACCTCCACCCCACCGGTTTCGCTCAGTTCAACCTGCACCCAGCAATCGGACCGCACTCGCGCGCCTCGCTGGCCTGCCGCACCTGTTCTGGCCATGCCTGCAACCTCTTCTGCTCAAAAGGGAAATCGGCTTTGTTCCAGCCCGCATGATGGTCCAGATCGGCCCTGGAATCAACCGACAAAACCGGTGGGATTTTTGGGCTGAAACCCCATTTTTTGACCAGAATGCCCATTGGGGGATAACCTGGACCCCAATTGTGATGATTCTTTTACTACATTTTCATTACATATTGTCAAAACGCTCCACCGCAGCCAGTTAAGTGATCCCAGATGAATATTGAGAGTCCTTTTCGATGCCTGATTTTCCGGGGGATAACTTGGGGATAAACCGGCAAAGTGCCTGTTTTCAACACAAAAAAAGACGCCCACGGCTTTTGGCCGCGGGCATCTCATTTCCGAAAATGGCGGGGTCGGGTCGGGTTCCCGAATATTATCCCTCTATTGACCCTCTACTAACCCTGGGCCACTTCCTTGATCGTCTCGGTGAACAGTTTCCAGATCTTCTGCACACTGGTGATCTGCACCCGCTCATCCGGGCTGTGGGCCCCGGTGATATTCGGGCCGAAGCTCACGATGTCCAGGTCCGGATACTTCTCGGTCAACAGGCCACATTCCAAGCCCGCATGAATGGCCAGTAATTCGGCATCCACGCCAAAAGCCTTCTTGTACTTGGCCTGGGTGATGGCCAAAACCTTGGACTTCAGGTTCGGCTTCCAGCCGGGATAACCCTCGGGCTGGTCCACGTCGGCACCGGCCAATTCGCCGATCATGCGGTGCTGATCGACCAATTCGCCTAACGCCGTCATCACCGACGAACGGCTGCAGCAGGTGATTTCCACCTTGGAGCCATTGGTCTTGACCACACCCAGGTTGGTGCTCGACTCGACCAGGCCCGCGATGTCCATGCTCATGGACGTCACGCCGCTGGGAATCGAGGCCAACAGGCGGTACGTGGTGCGGGAACTGTCCAGGCTGAAGCAGCGCGGAACCTGCACGGCCGCCACCTTCCACTCGAAACCGTCGTCAAAGCCCGCCAACTCTTCGGCCTTGATGCGCCCCAGATGGGCGTCGACCAACTGCTTGAACTTGCGCCCGTTTTCCTTGGCAATGGCCACCTTGGCCTCGGCCTCGCGGGGAATGGCGTTGCGCATGCTGCCGCCATTGATCTCCACCAAACGCACATCCATCTCGGCCGAAGCGGCCACCAGGGCCCGATTCAGGATCTTGATGGCGTTGCCGCGGTGGGTGTGGATATCCAACCCGCTGTGGCCGCCCTTGAGGCCCATGATCGTGATCTTGCGGCCCACAGAATTCTTGGGCGCGCGGGCCGTCCGGTTCTTCAGGGTGAAGCCCGTATCGCGACCGCCGGCACAGCCGACAAAAATCGCGTCGTCTTCTTCGCTGTCCAGATTGAACATGGTCTTGGCGGTGAAAAAGCCCGCTTCGACGCCCGCGGCGCCAGTCAGGCCGCGCTCTTCATCAATGGTCAGCAGGATTTCGATGGGGCCGTGGGCCACGTCCTTCACATCAGCCAGGGCCAGCCCCATGGCGCAACCAATGGCGTTGTCCGCCCCGAGGGTCGTGCCTTCGGCGGTGACCCAGTCGCCTTCAATCTTCATCTTGATAGGGTCTTTTTCAAAGTCGTGCTTGGTGGCTGCATTCTTCTCGCAAACCATGTCCACATGGCCCTGGACCAGCACCGGAGCGCCTTTTTCCAGGCCCTTGGTGCCGGGAATCTCGATCAGCAGGTTGCCGACTTTGTCATCGCGCCAATTGAGACTGCGCTCGTCGGCCCAGGCCTTCAACATGTTCATCACGCCGGTCTCGTTGCCGGACCCGCGCGGGATATCGTTCATCTTCTCGAAGACCTGCCACACGGCGGCGGGCTGCAACTTGTCAAGCTTCCCCATGAGTCACTCCTTGTAGATTCCTTGAATTGGGTGGTCCGTTCTATTCGGTGTAGCCCAGAATCAGGCTCCAGTAGCCGGCGCTGTGCACGCCGCCACAGGGGTCGACCGCCACGGCATCCAGTTGGTCATGCTCGCCGGTCGGTAATATTTCCCAGGCTTCGCCCTCGTTGCGCAGTACGACGCCGCTCTGTCCCACGGCATAGGCGGTGCCGGCCTGGGTTCCGGTCACGGCAAACAGGGGAAATACGGTTCCGCTGTCCAGCGTATTCCACGGAGTTGGTCCCGAGCCGCTGCCTTGCAGGGTCAGGCCATCGGCTCCCACTACGATAACCTCGCCTTCGGGTCGGCACCACACACCATTTAGACTGGTCTGCGTATTGCTCGGCAAATCGGTCCAGGTCAGGCCGTCAAAGTGCACCACGGTGCCGCCCAGGCCCACGGCAAAAACGTCGGAGGGGCCGCGCCCCTGCACCGCGGCCAGCGAGCGGGTGGTCGGGCTTTCCATTTCTTCCCAGACCGAACCGTCGAAATGCATGATGGCCCCACCGCTGCCCACGGCGTAGATGTTGCCATTGCTCGTGCCCCAGATATCCTCCAGGTTCACCGGGTCCTGCAGTTGCCAGATGACCCAGGGCCGCCCTGTCTGGTAGCGGGCGATCACGCCCCCATTGCCAACAATGAAGAAGTCATCGGCCGACTCGCCCCAGATGCCGGCGTAGTCCACCCCAGTCAGGTTTGGCGCAATATTCAGCCAACCGGTGCCAGTCGATTGCAGCACGGCCCCACGCTTGCCCACGGCAATGACGTTGTCGCAATCAGGCGCAAAAACGTCAGTCAGCCAATGAGTGTGCCCCTGGTTGACCGTCTGCCAGGCCGGTCCGCTGAGGCTCATGATCAGGCCGTTGTAGCCGACCAGGACCAGGGCGCTGTCGCCATCATCCCACAAACCGTACAAGTAGCGCCCCTGGGCGATGGTTTCGGCCTGCCATTGCCCCCCGACACGGGTCAGGTAGGTGCCATTGGCTCCGATGGCCACCGGCGGCTCCCCGGGCAGGCCCCGCACCGACCACAGGCGATCCAGCACGCCGCTGCCTTCGCTGCTCCAGGTATTGCCGTCAAATCGGAGAATCACGCCGAGGCTGCCCACGGCATAGACGGTGTCCGGGGTCAGTCCCCAGATGCTGTCCAGGGCCTGTTCGGTGCCGCTGACCATGGGCGACCAGGTGGTGCCGTCAAAATGGACAATGGTGCCGCCGCGGCCCACGGCATAGATATCGTCTTCGGCAAAGCCCCAGACCGAATAGAGGGTTTCGCTGACCCCGCTGTCCTGCAAAGTCCAGTCCTGGCCATCAAAATGCGTCACGACACCGTTTTCGCCCACGGCATAGATGTTGTCGAAATCGGTGCCCCAGATGCCCAGCAGATCGCGGTAGGTGCCTGGGTATCGCGAGGTCCAGGCCGTGCCATCGAACTGGTAACAGGCCCCGCTTTCCCCCACCACCATGACCTGGTCCGGGCCTTCGCCCCACACGCCCCGCAGGCTCTGGAAATACTCGAAGTTCCAGGTCGTCCAGTCACCTGCCTGGTATCGTTTGACGACGCCATTTTCACTGGTGACAAAAAAGTGGGTGCTCGAAACGCCCCACACCGCGCGGTGGGTGTATTCCGGTGCCAGGGTCTGGCGCCAGGCCTGGACCTTGTTCTGGACCTGCACCGGATCATCGCCACTGCAACCGGGCACCAATCCCACCGCGACGCCCAGGAGCATCACAAACAGAACGGACCTGATCCGAAGATGGGTCCGCCTGCCAAGGGCTGAGATTCCGTGGTTGCAGCGCATGAATATATTCTACCACATCCGGCTGGTGATGATGGCGGGAAATCCTTTGTTTGGCGGCAAATTCCCGCCCTGAGCGGCTTATTTTTTTGCGTTTTCAGACGCTACCAGGGGAGATTCGCCCGGCTGCCAATTGCCCCGGTCGGGGCGTCCCGAGCCCACAGGCAACATCAACCAGCTGTACTTGCCGTAGTGGCTCACCCGACTGGCCAGTCCGCCAAGGCGCTGCGGCGAATCGCAAAGGACCACCAGGTGGGTCGTGGCCGGATCGTCGGGATCAGCCGCGGCAAAGACCAAGTCATACTTGGCCCGGTCATACCGCTTGCCACCCAGAAAGATCATCTTGCCGGCGACCTGCAATTCCGGGGGCGTCAGCTTTTGCAGCAGTGCCGAATCGGGATTCAGCAGGACATTGGCGTGCCCGCCGGGCACCACCTGGCCATCGGTCAGCAAATGGGCCCCTTCATCTTCGACAAAGTCGATGGCAAACGACTGACCAGCCGCCTGCAGGCGCGGCGAACCTTCGCCCATCACGATGACAGGCTCGGTCTCGGCCAGCACCTGGCTGATGGTCGCTTCAATTTCCTGAGGGTGCAGGCGCCGGAAAAGCTGGTAGTCCGGATCGACAGCCACCTGCCGGATGTTCGGGCCCTCAATAGCGAACTGCCCCGACTCGCCCGCAAGCTTGACGATGTGTTCCTCGCTGCCCTGGCTCGTCGTGACAACCACCGGCACTTCCAATTCGTAGGTCGGGCTTTCCTGCCGGATCTCGATCCGCACCTTGTCGTCCTGGAATTCGACCTCGCCAAGGCTCAGGACCGGCGCGCCGGTGCGGGCCAACCACTGCTCAAAAAAAACAGTCA
>CAZLUL010000217.1:0-6555 GCA_964562635.1 uncultured Fibrobacteraceae bacterium
CCGATGCGGATCTGTATTTCATCCCGTCCCGATTCATCATGGGCGTCATATCGAAGTCTATGCGCTTGTAGCTCGGACCTCCGAAATACACTACGCCATTATCCTTGTATGGCTGTTCCTCCAAATCCTGGACTCCGTTGCCGCCGGAGCCGTCGGTATCGGCCGAACGCACACTCCAACTGTAGAAAATGCCGGGTGAGTCAGCGCTCAGGGGTTCGTGACGATAAGTATCCGCGGAGAATTTGATACCGTCGAATGAGGTATTTGGCCAGGGCATCACCGGAGAAGTGATATCATTCTTGATGTGAAAATCCGGACCGGCCAAGCCGCCAACGGTATTCACGATATAGCCCGAAGGGCCATAACACCAGTTGATACAATCGGCACCGCCGGTACCCGGCACCACGATGCCGTCATCAATGAAGGCGACCTGTTGACTGTAGTTGGTTCGGCACGGATCGGCGTCTTCGAGGTTGGTCCACAGCTCGGCGAAATTTCCCACACCTACGGGGAACGTGATGAACCAATCGCCAAAGGTTCCGTCCTGAAAATCTGTCGTGTTGATGATGTCCGCTTCACCGGTTTGCGAAACGGTCACCGTGATGTCGTCAATCTGGCAAGCGCCGGCGGTGGGCCACCCGCAACCCTCATCAGACCAGCCGAAATCGGACTGGAAGCGCCAGAGGATGAAGATGTCGTTACCGTCGATCAGTTCACCAGGCAGATAGGAAATACTGTTGTTGACCGCAATTGTGCCCTGGCTGTCCCAGGACTGAATATCCGTATATCCCAGGGTATTCTGGATTTTGGCGCTCAGATAGGTGAAATCGTATCCGGGTTCGGAATCGTATTGCAGGGTCGCCGCGACAGTTACCTGGGCGCTGATACCGGTATTGGCAACAGCCGTACGGTAACCCAGCAGATCGTGCCAGGAGTTGCCGTAACCTCCGACAACATCGAGGGAGTCGTTGCAGCTGTCGAGAGCGATGTCGCCACACCAGGCGACAAGATTGCCGGCGACGGCCTGATTGTAGTCGCTGACTTGCCAGTGGCTGGTGGTCGGTCGGGTGATATCCACCGACGTCCATCCATTCCAACCGGACTCAAAATCGCCGATGAAGGTGGCACCGGAGCCTTCAGGCCCCATCAAGACGATGGTATCTCCGGCAGCCTTGGCCGTACCGGGATTTCCGGCGGGGATGACGGGATCGCCCAGACTCATCCGCGGCCGCTCTTCAGCAGCGGCATTCAGGGCCCAAACAATCGCCAAAACCAGGACTGTGATCACGGTAGACTTGTGCATATTTCTTCCCCTCATGATTCACCGAATCGCAACGGGCACAAGTCAGACTCGTGGCCGTGTGGGCCCGATGCCCTCCACAAAGGAGCAGGACCAGGATAACCCACGATGAAATCAACGAATCATGAAGGGGCGCGCAGCAAAATTCGTGAACAGTCTGACCTTTGCAAAAAGGAAGACTCTTACAATCTGAGGGTCTTATGTCTATTCTCCACCAAAACGGTGGGGTATGTCAATAAAAAAACACATAGTTTGATATAATATAATATGATTTGCGTTTGCCGACCGCATATGTCGGCAGGCCCCAAGTTGTAATCAGCCTTCAGGTTCCAATACCCGCTGTGCCTACCATTTATTCCGTCCGCATTGAAAACTAACGACTTAGTAAGCAACGTCGATACCCATTATTATGCTCAAACAACTCCTGCTGTTCCTGCTCTCCTCCTTCAGAACACGTCATTCCCTGGCCCTCGAGAACATCGCTCTCCGTCATTAACTGGACGTTTCCAATGCAACGCCAAACGGTCGGGCTGTTAACCGGAAACTCATATCGACTGAGAATTGCACAAAATTCGAGACTCAAAGCAAGGTTCTGAATTCGTTGAGTGGTTATGAGCTAATTCAACAATTCTCAGAAGATCACCCGAGTTGCGGACAGTCTCCGCTAACCCTTTGATTCCATGCAGTTATAGACATTCGCTGCGACCCGCAAAACTCTCACCGTTTTTCCCGGTCCGAAAACCCGGGTCCCCGAGTGGGACAGCAAAAAGAAGAAAGTGAACCAAAAGAGAAACGCCCCTATTCCGCCGCCCAATTGTCGATAACCAGCAACGGCAGATTCCCACCCTCTTCATCCGCCTGATAGAGCATATAAAATCCCGCTTCGTCCGGACTCACCTGGAAGTACAGGGGCCATCCGGTGCCCAACTGGTCCGCCCCTCGCTCACGGGCAAACAGCGTGGTCAGAGCCCCCAGCCGGACGGCAGGCTCCGTCTCCACCACAACTTCGACCAGGTCGCGCCCGCTCATGAAGTACAACCGCTCACCAGTGCCGCCCCACTGTGGCCAACCGCCGCCGTCGACGGAGACCTGTCTTTTTTGATCGCCTTGCGGATACCGCCGCAGATAGACCTCGTCGCGGCCGGTCTCACGCGACACGTAGGCCACCAATGAACCATCCGGAGAGACAACGCCGCCGTATTGCCAACCTGAGCCACCGGCCACTACCGTCGGCTCGGCTCCCAATTCCAGGGGGCTCTGCGCGCCGCCAGGTGCGCTCAAATCCAGGGCAAACTGGTCCCAGCTGTTTGTCTCACTCAAGCGCGTTAGTAGAACAGCGCTGCCATCGGGCGTCAGGGCCGGAAAATGTCCCTTGGTCAACACTTGCGGCGGCACCAGCCCCTCGACCGACAAACGGTGCAAATCAAAGCTCGCCGGGCCACCACTTTCGCTGCCGGAGGCGAAAATGAACATGCCGTCAGCAGACCAGCACATCGCTTGGTAAGTGTTGTCGTCGAAAGTCAATCGGCTCTGGGTGCCACGGGTCAGATCAAGCATCCACAATTGGTGATTCCCGCCGTCCCTCAAGCTCAAAATCATGCGTTGGCCCCCTGGGTCCAGCGCAAAAAACGGATCCGCAGTCTGCGACTCGCCATACTCAGCTTCGACCTGCCCGTTCCGGTTGCAGCGCACAAGTTGCCAATTCACGACACCGGAACCCGTGGTGCACAACAGGGTCTGTTCGTGGGTCACGCTGGGCCACTGCCCCTCACCCACAACCAGAAAAGGCTCACCTGCCACCAACCGGCTTTCCGGATCGTAGCCAATGGCCCAGATGCCGGCATTGGGCCCATCCTTGCGAAACAACACCTGACCATTGTCGCTATAGACCGGATTCTGAATATTGTCGTTACCACCATCAAAAATCAGTGTCTCCTGCCCAGCCAGGAAGTGATAGAGCTGGGTAAAACTGCCACCGGCCATGTGAGCCGAATACAGCAGGCCCCGTTCGCCGCCGATCAGGTGCGGGTCGTGAACGTCCTGCACCCGACTCGAATCAGGCACCATGTACGCCGTCGGCACGCCACCGCGCGAGGGCACCTGCAGCACGCCCTTGCCATCGCCGACGGTGAACAGGATGCGATCGTCGTCACTCCACGTTCCGCCGGCCCCCCGATCCCCGCCCGACAATTCGCACACGGTGGCCGGCGCGCCGCCCGCCACCGTCAGTCGCATCAAATCAGCGCCCTGGAAGTACCCCACTTCGCGGCTGTCCGGCGACCAGAAAGGAAATTCGTCCGATTCGGTACCGGGCAACTCCTGGGTCGTGCCGGTATCAAATCGCCTCAACCAGAGGCGTTCATTCAATACATAGACCGCCATCACACCATCGGGGGAGATGGCCGGCGCCTGGGCTGGATTTTCGCTCGACTGAGGCAGGGAAACTTCCAACCACCGTCGCGGTGGTGTGGGCGACTCTGGGGTCAGACTGCGGATCAAGGCACCGCCCGCCACCAGGCCAATCAACAACGCCACGGCCGCAAATACGAGCGGCCGGCGCCCCGACGGTGCGGCCACCGGGTCATCCGCGAGCGGTCCCCGGGCCAGGGAAAGTCCGGTCAAAAAGGAGTTGGCGCCACCGTCGCTGAGCATGATGCGCGCCTCGCCAATATCCTGCAGGCGTTGGGTGCGGTCGCGCTCCAGGCAACGCGCGAGCAGCACTCGCAAGCTGTCAGGGGTGTCTTCGGGCAGACTGTCCCAGGGTGGATCGGACTTGAGAATGCTCGCCAGCGTATCGCTGATCGTATCGCCCTGGAAAACACGCTTGCCCGTCAGCATCTCCAACAAGACAACACCGAAGGACCAGATGTCAGACCGCCGGTCAACCGTCGTGCCGCGCGCCTGCTCGGGGCTCATGTAGGCCGCCGTGCCCAGGATCACGCCCACTCCGGTCATGGCCGCAGTTATCGTGGGCGAGTTCAGCGTCTCCTCTTCGGCCGTGCTCTCGCCCTGGAACGCGCGCGCCAGGCCAAAATCCAGCACCTTGACCTTACCTTCGTCGGACAGTTTCACATTGGCCGGCTTCAGGTCGCGGTGAATGATGCCGGCGGCGTGGGCCGCCTCGAGTCCCTGGGCGATCTGGCGGGCAATCGCGATCGCTTCTTCGGGCGGCACCGGTCCCCGCTCGATGCGTTCGGACAGGTCTTCGCCCGGGGCCCGTTCCATGACCAGGAAATGCAGGCCGTCATCGGATTCCAAGCCGTGGATCGAGGCGATGGTCGGATGGTTCAGCGCCGCCAGCGTGCGGGCCTCGCGGTGGAAACGGGCCAGGCGCTCGTTGTCCTTGGCGAAGTGGTCGGGCAGGACTTTCAGCGCCACCTCGCGCCCGAGTTTGGTGTCACGCGCCAGATAGACGGCACCCATGCCGCCCTCGCCGAGTTTGCTGAGGACTTCGTAATGCGCAAGTGTGCGACCGATCATGGAGACGCCTTTGGGGGAAAGCAAACGGGTATGGGGTACGACTCGACGATACCGATCCACTTTACTAGCATTTTCGTCAGCGCGCTACCAAGGGATGGGGGGCGGGGAGAATCGGGCCGCGGCGTCGAGTAGCCCGATGATGGCTTGACTCGACGCCCGGCCCACATTGGGCTGCTCTAGCTTTCCTTCTTCGGCTTCCAGACTTTCCAGACCTTGCCCACGAGTGCGGGACCAACCTTGAGGGTTTCCTCGCCAGGTTTCCAGCCGGCCGGGGTGGCCTCTGCCCCACCACTCTTGCGGACCAACTGGTAGGCCTGAATTTGCCGGGTCATCTCGGCGAAATTGCGACCCACCGGGGGCGTCAGCACTTCCATGGCCTGGATCACGCCGTCGGGATCGATCAGGAAACGACCGCGGACGTCAACACCACCCGCTTCGTCGTACACGCCATAGACCTGGCCGATTCGTCCTCCCGCGTCCGAAAGCATCGGGAAAGGCACCCCGCCATCGACCATTTTCGAGAGTTCTTCTTCCTGCCAGATCTTGTGGGTGAATCGGCTGTCGGTGCTGACCGAGAGAACCTGCACACCAAGACCCACGAGCGTCTCATAATTAGCGGCGACCGCCGCCAATTCCGTTGGTCAGACGAAGGTGAAATTACCCGGATAGAAGCAGAGAGTCACCCACTTGCCGGCGTAGTCGGACAACTTGATGTTCGTGAAATCGCCATCAACGTACGCTGCGGCCTCGAAGTCCGGGGCTTTCATCCCTACACGTGCTGTCATCGCCTTGACCTCCTCATGATTGGAATCCCGTTTTTCGGCCGGTTGCTCTGCCACTATGGGTCCCTGAGCCGCCGCCACACATCCCTGATGTTTTTTTGCCATGAATCGTCCTCCTCACTCTTCTCGGGAATTTCAACTTCCCCTCAGATTCGGGCTTCCAACGCCCCTCAGCCACGGGTCTTGCCCATGGACACTCCCAACGCCTCGGCGACACCCTGCCCATAGGCCGGATCCGCCTGGGCACAGTTGTCGATGTGCCGCAGTTTGATCTTCCTGGGCGCATCGCCCATGGCCCGCGCGGTGTTCTCGAAAAGCACCTGCTGCTGGTCCGCGCTCATGAGCCGGAACAGGGCACGGGTCTGGGTATAGTAGTCGTCGTCATCCTCGCGATGGTCCCAGCTATCGGCTGCGCCCTTGAGACCGAGGGGCGGTTCCTTGAACTCTGGCTGTTCCTGCCATTCGCCGGAGCTGTTGGGCTCGTAGCCAAGGGTGCCGCCATGGTTGCCGTCCACCCGCATGGCCCCGTCGCGGTGGTAGCCGTGGACCGGGCAGCGCGCCTGATTGACCGGGATATGGTTGTGGTTCACGCCCAAGCGATAACGCTGGGCATCGCCGTAGGAGAACAGCCGCCCCTGCAGCATCTTGTCGGGTGAAAAACCGATGCCCGGCACGACGTTGGCCGGGTTGAAAGCGGCTTGCTCCACCTCGGCAAAATAATTCTCCGGATTCCGGTTCAGTTCCAGCACGCCCACGTCAATGAGTGGGTACTTCTTGTGCGGCCAGACCTTGGTCAGGTCGAAGGGGTTGAAGCGGAATTTGGCGGCCTCTTTCTCCGGCACGACCTGGATCTTGAGGTCCCACTGGGGAAACTCACCCTTTTCGATGCTCTCGAACAGATCGCGCTGGTGACTCTCCCGATCCTGGCCGACGAGAACTTCGGCCTCTTCGTCAGTCAGGTTCTTGATCCCCTGCCGGGTCTTGAAGTGGAAC